>DAISWF010000055.1:0-7170 GCA_036826495.1 Burkholderiaceae bacterium | reverse complement strand
GCCTGCTGTCGGGCCTGCAGATGGCCGAGCCGGTCCACTACCATCTGCTGCTGACGACGCAGCGGCCGACCCTGGTCGGGCACTTCCGCCGCAACGGCTATCGCACCGTCGCGCTGATGCCGGGCCTGCGCTCGCCGTGGCCCGAAGGGGCGTTCTACGGCTTCGACCGGATCGTCGATGCGGCGGCGCTGGACTATCGCGGTCCGGCCTTCGGCTTCTGGCGGATTCCCGATCAGTACTCGATCGCGCGGCTGGCCGGCGAGGAGCTGGCGCCGGCGGCCGGTGACAAGCGGGGCGCGGCCTCGGGGGAGGGAGCGACTCCGGTCGCCAGCCGGCTGCCGCGGCTGATCGTCTTCCCGACGATCACCAGCCACATCCCGTTCCGGCCGCTGCCGCCGTATGCGGCGGACTGGCGCCGGCTGTCCGATGAAGCGCCGTTCGATGCCGAGGAGGTGGCCCGCGCAGTGCGGGCCGAGCCCGACTGGGTCAACCCGGCGCCCGCCTACGGCGACGTCATCGACTACTCATTGCGCTGGCTGGCGGGCTTCCTGCGCGAGCGTGCCTCCGACCCGATGCTGATCCTGGTGATCGGCGACCACCAGCCCGCCGCCACCGTCACCGGGCCGCGCGCGAGCTGGGATGTGCCGGTGCATCTGATCGCCCGCAATCCGGACTGGCTCGCCGGCTTCGAAGCGGCCGGCTTCCGCGCGGGGCTCGTGCCGCCGCGTGCCGCGATCGGCCCGATGTCGTCATTGACCCCGCTGCTGGTGAACCGGTTCTCGCAGCCGGGCATAGACATCGCCGGACCCGGCCGACGGGTGCACCCCGGCGAGCCACTCGCCGATGCCGGCCGCATCGAGCCAGCGGTCGCCGGCAAGAAGCAGCGACTCACCCGCTGAGTGGTTGAACTCGTAGTCGCAGGGCTGCGCGAGCCGCTGCACGCAGCCGGCGGCCCGCTCGCGCAGCGCCGGCAGGTATTCGAACGACAGCGCCGGCACCGGCTGCGACAGGCCCTGCAGCACTGCCAGCTCCAGGCCTTCGACGTCGATCTTCACGAATCGCGGCGGGCCGTGCGCGGCGATCAGCGCATCGAGCGTCGTGACCGCGACCGGCGGGCCCGGCTGCCAGACGACGCCGCGAAACGACGGCACGCCGGCGGCCTGCCGCACCCAGCCGGCATCCAGCGTGCTGACGGTCGGATGGCGTTCGCTGTGGTAGAGCCGCGCGGCCCCCGGCTCGGCGCCGACCGCCTGCTCGACCACCGTCACCTGCGGATCGCCGCGATGCCAGCGGTCGGCCTGCGGTTCCAGCGCCAGCACCCGCGCACCGAGCGCCCGCCAGCAGCGGACGCGGCTGCCGGTGTGCGCGCCGATGTCGAAGCACAGGCTGCCGGGTGCGACGAACGGCCGGTACAGCGCCCGCATCCGCGCGGCATGCCAGGGCCGTCCGTGGTAGATCAGCAGCGACCGGGCGAGTCCGATCGCCCTGGCGATCCGCCGCGCGACATTCGGGGACGGCTCCGGTGATGACTCGGCGTCGGGCAAGGCGGCGATGTGCAAAGATGAGCGGATGAACCGATCGTATCGTCTGTTCGCCGCCTCGTGCACGTCGCTGGCCTTGGCGGCCGGCTGCGCGCAGGTATCCGCGGTGCGCAATCCCGAAGTGCCGGCCTGCATCGCGTCGCTGCGCCAGGCGTTCGGCGACATCCTGGCCGCCCAGGGCGAGGCGCCGCAGGCGGTGGCGCAGCTCGTGCAGCACGGGGCCGATCCCGTCCTGCTGCGCCAGAACGGCCCCCGGCCGCTGTTCCTGCGCTCGCCGTCGGGCATCGACTACGGCCTGTTCTTCGACCGGCGGGAGAATGCCTGCCTGCTGCGGCTATACATGCGGCGGCAGGGCTTCTCGACCTACACCAACAACGTCACCTACATCGACACCCGCACCGTCGGCGGCTGCGACTGCGGACCCTGAGGCTTCTTCGAGCCTATTGCGACTTCGGCCGCACCGCGTCGGCCGTGCCCTGGATGAACGCCTGGATCTTCGTGACCTCGGCCGGCGTCAGCTTGCCGGTGAAGTCCGGCATGCCGTTCTTCTTGAACGGACCGTCGAACACGTACTTCTCGAGATTGCCGATGACGTCGGCCGTAGAGAAGCCGAGGTTCGGGATGTTGCCGCCGCGGTCCACGCCCGGCACGCCGTGGCAGAACACGCAATTGCTGACGTACAGCATCGTGCCGGGCTCGACGTCCTCGGCCTTGTACTTGACGCCCTCGAGCAGCTTGCCCTGCCGGTAGGCGACGAACTCCGGCATCGCCGCCTTGCCGCCGACCGCGAACGTGTAGACGGTGCCGGGACCCTGCCGCTCGGTCGCGCGGGCGGCCAGGCCGTAGACGCCGCCCCAGCCGACCGCGATCGACACGTACTGCTTGCCGTCGACGACGTAGGTCGACGGCGCGGCGACGACGCCGGTGCCGGTGGCGGTCTCCCACAGCTTCTCGCCGGTCTTCGCGTCGTAGGCGACGAAGCGGCCGTCGGCGGTGCCCTGGAACACCAGGTTGCCGGCGGTGGTCAGCGTACCGCCGTTCCACGGCGACACGTGCTCCTGGCGCCAGACCTCCTTCTGCGCGACCGGGTCCCAGGCGATCAGCCGGCCGAACGGCTTGCTCTTGGGCGGTTCGGCATTGATGTACATCGCGGTGTTCCAGCCCAGCGCGCCATGCGGCCGGCCCGGCACGTTCTCGTTGAACTTCCATGCCTTGTCGTCCATCAGCCCGAGCGGAATGTTCTGCGCCGGCAGGTAGGCCAGGCCGGTCTGCGGATTGAACGACATCGAATGCCAGTTGTGCGCGCCGAACGGACCCGGGATGCTGTCGCGCGACTTGTCGTTCTGCCGCGCTTCGGGTACCTCGATCGGCCGGCCGTTCTTGTCGTAGCCGGTCGCCCAGTTCACGTCGACGAAGTTCTTCGCCGAGATGAACTTGCCGTTGGTGCGGTCGATCACGAAGAAGAAGCCGTTCTTCGGCGCATGCAGGATCACTTTGCGCGGCTTGCCGTCGATCTTCAGATCCGCGAGGATCATCGGCTGCGTGGCGGTGTAGTCCCAGTTGTCGCCGGGCGTCTCCTGGTAGTGCCAGACGTACTTGCCGGTGTCGGCGTTCAGCGCGACGATCGACGACAGGTACAGATTGTCGCCGCCCTTCGGGCTGCGCTTGCTGTGCGCCCACGGCGAGCCGTTGCCGGTGCCGATGTAGACGAGGTTCAGGTCGGGGTCGTAGGCCAGCGTGTCCCAGGCGGTGCCGCCGCCGCCGGCCTCCCAGTAGCGGCCGGACGGATCCCAGGTCTTCGCGGCCTTGGCCATCGAGGCATCCTCGAACGGCCTGGACGGATCGCCGGGCACCGTGAACCAGCGCCATTTCTGCGCGCCGGTCTCGGCATCGTAGGCGGTCACGTAGCCGCGCACGCCGTACTCGGCGCCGCCGTTGCCGATCACCACCTTGCCCTTGAACACGCGCGGCGCGCCGGTGATCGTGTACGACATCTTGTGATCGATGATCGTGTCCTTCTCCCACACCTTCCGGCCGGTCGCCGCGTCGATCGCGATCAGCCGGCCGTCATAGGCGGCGACGTACACCTTGCCCTTGTGCAGCGCGACGCCGCGGTTGACCACGTCGCAGCAGCCGCGGTAGCCCTTGGAGCGGTCGACCTGCGGATCGAAGGTCCAGATGCGCTTGCCGGTGCGGGTGTCCACCGCGTGCACGACGCTCCACGAGGCCGACACGTACATGATGCCGTCGACGACCAGCGGCGTGGCCTCGACGCCGCGCGTGGACTCCAGGTTGTACGACCAGACCAGGCCGAGCTCCTTGACGTTGCCGGCGTTGATCTGGTTCAGCCGGGAGAAACGCGTCTCGGCGTAGTCCAGGCCGTAGCTCAACCAGTTCTGGCCGGTGGCGGCGTTGGAACGGATCATCGTGCCGTCGACCTTCGCGGTGACGGCCTTGATGTGTTCGGGCGATCCCTTGGCCGCCTGCGCCCAGGCCGGGGACGCGGTGGTCAGCGCGAGCGCGGCGCCGGCCGCGACCAGCGTCGATCGCAGCACGCAGCGGCAGCCGTCCGCCCACCGATGAAGGAACATCGAGTTCATGTCTTCTCCTCCTTGTTCGAATCGTCCGGCCCCGGCCTGCCGCGACCGGAGTCGCCGGGCTCGGGCTTGCGCCCGCCGATTATCCGTCGCGGCCGCGGGCTTGCGACGCTCTGCGCGTGCGATACCTGTCTCAAATCAGAACGCTTGCGCGGCATCGTCGCCACATGAGCCGGTGACGCATCGCAACAGCGGCGAACGGCTCCTAGCCGGCCGACCGTGACCGGAGCAGGATACCCGCAAAGGGAGCACCGTTCACGCGGCCATCCACAACGCGACGATCAGCGCGGCGCCGGCCACGCTGCGCGGCCGCCGGCCGCCTTCGGAAACGTGACGGTCGGCCCGCGCGCGGGCGTCGCTCATCACCTCGGCCGGAATCATCCGGATCGCGATCGTCAGCATGATCG
Organism: Burkholderiaceae bacterium; assembly: GCA_036826495.1. Classification (GTDB taxonomy): domain Bacteria; phylum Pseudomonadota; class Gammaproteobacteria; order Burkholderiales; family Burkholderiaceae_E; genus DAISWF01. The sequence continues at coordinate 2,625 of DAISWF010000055.1, read as the reverse complement.
GCAGCAGGATCATCTCGTCGAGCAGGCCCAGCACCGGAATGAAATCGGGGATCAGGTCGATCGGGCTCAGCGCGTACGCGACGATCAGGCCGGCGAACAGTCGCGCGGTCCACGGCGTGCGCGGGTCGCGGCACGCGTACCAGACCGCGAACCCGTCGCGCCGCACCGCGCGAGCCCAGCGGACGATCGTGTCCCGGCCCATCATGCCGCCCCTTCCCGGGTATCCCTCGTTGCGCATCTCTGACTCACGACACCAGCGATCGACCGGCGTAGTGTACGGATATCGCCCGCACGAGGAGTGACAATGGAAAGACTCAGCACTCAGACGATCACCGAGCTGATGGCCGGCCTGCCGGGCTGGACCTACGACGGGCCGAACCGCTCGATCAACCGCGAGCTCACGTTCCGCGACTTCCGCGACGCGTTCGCGTTCATGACCGACGTGGCCGCGGTGGCCGACCGGATGGATCATCATCCGACCTGGACCAACACCTACAACAGGGTCGAGATCATGCTGACCACTCATGACGCCGACGGACTGACGATGCGCGACATCGAGATGGCGCGGGCGATCGACGCGGCCGCCGCCGCCCGCACGCTGGAGTGAGGCGATGCTGCGGCAGATGCAGGCGCCGGCCGGACACGGGCTGGCCGCCGGCGACGGCAGCCGGCCCGAGCGGGCCGACTGGACGATAGACCAGGGCTGGGACCGCTACACCGCCGACGAGCACCGCGTCTGGCAGACGCTGTTCGAGCGGCAGACGAAGCTGCTGCCGGGCCGTGCCTGCGATGCGTTCCTGCAGGGCATGCGCGACCTGCCGATCGATGCCCGCCGGATTCCCGACTTCAGGGAGCTGTCCGACGTGCTGGGCCGCCGCACCGGCTGGAGCGTCGTGGCGGTCCCGGGCCTGGTGCCCGACGAGGTGTTCTTCGAGCACCTGGCCAACCGCCGCTTTCCGGCCGGCAACTTCATCCGCAAACCGCAGAACCTCGACTATCTCGAGGAACCCGACGTCTTCCACGACGTGTTCGGGCATGTGCCGATGCTGATGAACCCGGTGATCGCCGACTACATCCAGGCCTACGGTGTCGGCGGCCTGCGCGCGCGGCGCCTGGGCGTGCTGGACCTGCTCGCCCGCGTCTACTGGTACACGGTGGAGTTCGGCCTGCTGCGCCAGCCCGACGGGCTGCGCATCTACGGCGCCGGCATCGCCTCGTCGTACTCGGAAACCGTGTTCGCGCTCGACGATCCGTCGCCGAACCGCATCGGCTTCGAGCTCGAACGGGTGATGCGCACCCGCTACCGCATCGACGACTTCCAGGAAAGCTACTTCGTGCTGGACGACCTCGACGACCTGCTGAAGCTGGCCCGCATCGACTTCGCGCCGATCTACGAACGGGTGCGCACGCTCGCGCCGTTCGAGCCCGGCGAGGTGCTGCCGGCCGACCGGCTGCTGCACGCCGGCACCGGCCGGTATCATGCAGACAGGCGGGCTCACGCGGCCGGGCGGGCGCCGCCTGGCGGCGGTTGAGCGTACCGCCGGCCTGCAGGAGCTTCGGATGGAATTCTCGGGACGAACCGTCGTGATCACCGGCGCGGCCGGCAACCTCGGCCGCGCGGTCGCGCAGGCGTTCGCCGGGCGCGGTGCCAACCTGGCGCTGGTCGACGTCGAGCGCGACGTGCTGGCCTCCGCCCACGGCGACGAGAGCGCGACGCGGATGTTCGTGCCGACCGACCTGCTCGACCAGCCGGCGGTGAGCGCGATGGCTGCCGCCGTCACCGGCCGGTTCGGCGGCATCGACGTGCTGTGCAACATCGCCGGCGGCTTCCGGATGGGCGAGGCGGTGCACGAGACCGGCGACGACACCTGGAACTTCCTGTTCGACCTGAATGCCCGCACGATGCTGCATGCGGTCAGGGCGGTGGTGCCGGGCATGGTGCGGGCCGGCCGCGGCAAGATCGTCAGCGTCGGCGCGTTCGCCGCCCAGAAGGGCGCGGCGCAGATGGGCGCCTACGTCGCCTCGAAGAGCGCGGTGATCCGGCTGACCGAGACGATGGCCGCCGAGCTGCGCGACAAGGGCATCAACGTCAATTGCGTGCTGCCGACGATCATCGACACGCCGCAGAACCGCCAGGCGATGCCCGGTGCCGACCCGTCGCGCTGGGTCAGCCCCCAGGATCTGGCAGCCACCATCGTTTTCCTGGCCTCGGACGGCGCGCGGGCGATCCACGGCGCGGCCATTCCACTGACCGGGCTGGTGTGAATCGCGGCCGCCGGGCCGTTGCCCCGCGGCCGTGCTGCCCCTCCCGATACCGGCGCGGCAGTCTGCCGAGCCTCGCGCTGCTGCGTCGCACCAATAGAGGCTCATTCCTAAATCACCCGCCGTTCGGCAGGTATTCCATTGACAGGGAATACGTCGAGCAGAAATAGTACGACCGTGCTTAAAGCCCCTGCCTCCTCCCCCTCCACCCGCAAAGCCAGCAAAGGCGAGCAGACCCGCGCCGCGATCATCGAGGCGGCGCTGGATCTGGCGTCGCGCCGCGGCCTGGAGGGGCTGACCATCGGCCTGCTGGCCGAGCGCATGCAGATGTCCAAGAGCGGCGTGTTCGCCCACTTCGGCTCG
>DAISWF010000054.1:0-24194 GCA_036826495.1 Burkholderiaceae bacterium | reverse complement strand
CATCGTTCGTTCCGGTGCGGGTGGCGTGTTCAACCGGCCGTGGCCGGGGCAGCGACGCGGCTGCGGCCGGTGCTGCGGTAGTCGTCCAGCAGCAGCCCCAGCACGCACGACACCAGCCGTGCCCGCGGGCTGTCGGCGCGGCTGGTCAGCATCACCGGCACGCGGCCGCCGAGCACCAGGCCGGCGGTCTCGGCGCCGGCGATGAAGGTCAATGCCTTGACGACCATGTTGCCGGCCTCGATGTCGGGCACCAGCAGCACGTCGGCGCGGCCGGCGACCTCGGAGCGGATGCGCTTGGTGCGCGCCGCCGCCGCGTCGATCGCGTTGTCCATCGCCAGCGGCCCGTCGATCAGGACGCCGCCGGCCGGCAGGCCGGTGATCTGATCGCGGTCGGCCATCCGCGCGATCAGCGCCGCATCGACCGACGCCGGCATCTGCGGATTGACGGTCTCGACCGCCGCCAGCACCGCGACGCGCGGCGGCTGCGCGCCGCAGGCGGCGGCCAGCTCGATCGCGTTGATCGCGATGTCGACCTTGGTGGCCAGGTCGGGCGCGATGTTCAGCGCCCCGTCGGTGACGTGCACCAGCCGGTCGAAGCCGGGCATGTCGGTGACGAACGCGTGGCTCAGCCGCCGGCCGGTGCGCATGCCGCCCTCGCGGCGCACGATCTGGCCGAGCAGCGTGTCGGAATGCAGATTGCCCTTCATGATCGCCCGGGCACGGCCCTGCTGGACCAGCGCGACGGCGGCGGCCGCGGCGGCGCTGCCGGGCGCGCTGCTGCTGCCGGCCGCATCGCATGCATCGATCAGCTCGATCCCGTCGAGATCGACGCCCGCCGCGTCGGCGGCCGCGCGGATCTTCGCCGCATCGCCGATCAGCAGCGGCACGATGAAGCCGGCCCGCATCGTGGCCAGCGCGCCCTGCAGCGAAAGCGCGTCGTCGGGGCAGACGATCGCGGTCGGCATCGGCGCAAGGCCCGCACAGGCGGCTTCGAGACGGTCGAAATGTCGATAGGGGCCCGGCATCTGGCTGCGGCCCGCGCGGCGCGGGCGGGTGGCGTGGAAGTTCGGCAGTGTAACGCCCGCGAGCGGCCGCATCGTCTGCGTCCGGCGATCACGTGCGCCGGTCCGACTGCCGGTGGGGCCGCACCGGCCGCGTCAGAAGTTGGTATGCAGCCGCAGCCCGACGACCGTCGCCGGTCCGCGGTCGGCGTTGTAGGCCGGCGCGAACACCCGTTGCGCATTGACCGACAGCCATACCCGCGGCAGCACGCCGGCCGAGTAGAACAGCTCGACGATCCGCTCGGGCCGGTAGTTCAGTTGGCCGTCGCCGATGAAAAAGCCCAGGCCGCCGGCCGCCAGATATCGTTGATGGGCGGCCGACAGCGTGTTGCGGGCCAGCGCGATGCCGGCGCTGTCGTGCTCGCGGCCCCAGTTGCGTCCGGCGAGCAGCACGCCGCCCGCCACCGATCCGCCGATCTCGGTGTACGCATAGGCTTCGGTGCGGTCGTCGTTGCGCCCGAAGCGCAGGAACGCGCCGCCCAGCTCGCCCAGCGACTGCTCGACGTTGATGCCCCAGCCGCTCTTGCTCTGGTCGCGCCGGACGTTCTCCACTGCCGGCGGGCCGCCGCCGGCCGCGGCGAACGCCAGCGCATCGTCGAATCCGCCCGTCACCGCGCGGTTGCGCCAGGCCAGCAGCCGCAGCTTGCCCGGCTGGCCGGCGAGCGCGTACTCCCGTTCGAACTCGATCTGGTCGCCGTGGCTGCGCGCCAGCCCCCGGTTCAGCGCCAGGCCGTTGGATTCGCGCGGCATCATGAAACGGCCGACCCGCACCGCCCAGCCCAGATCGAACCATTCGATCGCCACGCCGCGCGAATAGCCGCGGGCGTCGGCCGCGAAGTCGAACGAGCCGTGGGTGACCATCGACCAGTTCATGAACTGCGTGCGGGGGTCGTGGCTGTATGCGTTGTCGTCGAACACGTCGACCAGCGGGAACATGCCGGCGGTGATCACCAGCCGCCGGGCATCGACCAGGCCGCCGAGCTGGTTCTGGTCCGACTCCACGACCTGCGCGCCGCCGCCGAAGCCGATCGACTGGCGCACGAACAGGCGCGCCAGGTACAGCTTCGGCGACGAGCCCGAGGTGCGGGCTAGTTCGCCGTTCGGAAAGCCCGCGAAGCCGGTCAGCTCCGACAGCGGCCGGCCGGCCGCCACCTCGGGATTCACGTAGAGCTCGGCGCCCCGCCACAGGCGCTTGCCGAGCATCGCGGTGGCGGTGAACGAACGCGACAGCTCGGTGTTGGTGGCCAGGCTGTTCTCGCCCGAATAGCGGGCGCCGAACGAGGGCTTGCGCTGGCCCACCCAGGTGGCCTGCCAGCGAAGCTGCCAGTCCTCCTCGGCCGCGGCATCGGCCGGCACGACGGTGCCGGTCGGCGGCCGCATCCCGGCGCCCGAGGGCACGGTGCCCTGCGCATGGGCCGGTGGCGCCGGCAGCCAGGCGAGCACGGCGCACACGAGCGGGAGGCCCGCGAGCTTCAGGCCCGCGCGCGGCAGGCATCGGAAGGGGGGCGTGCGGCGTCGGCGACGCCCGAGGATTACACTGATGCCGACCACGCGATCCCGCCTGTGTCGTACGGTTGAAGAACGCAGGACGTGGTGCTGCAGCGCCCCGGGCAGGTCTTATATCACCATTCGATGAAAGGCTGACGTCACGATGCCGGCTTCGCTGGACGGAAAACTGGTCATTGCGATCTCTTCGCGCGCGGTGTTCGACTTCGAGGAGGAGAACCGCGTGTTCGAGCGCAACGACGACGCGCAGTACATGGCGGTGCAGCGGGCGCGGCTCGATCAGCCGGCGCCGGCCGGCGTCGCCTATGCGCTGGTGCGCAAGCTGCTGGCATTCGATGCGCCGGACCTGACCGAGATCGACCGGCGCATCGAGGTGGTGGTGGTGTCACGCAACGATCCGGTCAGCGGGCTGCGGGTGTTCCGCTCGGCCGCGCAGAGCGGGCTGCGGCTGGAGCGCGGCGTGTTCACCCGGGGCCGCCCGCCGCTCGACTATCTGCAGCCGCTGAAGGCCAACCTGTTCCTGTCCGCCAACGAGGACGACGTGCGGGCGGCGCTGGCGGCCGGCTATCCGGCGGCGCGGGTGTTCCCGCAGTCGGTGAAGGCATCGGAATCGCATCCCGGCGAGATCCGCATCGCGTTCGACGGCGACGCGGTGCTGTTCTCCGATGAATCCGAGCAGGTGTTCCAGCGCGACGGTCTGCCGGCGTTCCAGCGCCACGAGGCCGAGCATGCGCTGAAGCCGTTGCCGCCGGGGCCGTTCAAGCCGCTGCTGGAGGCGCTGCACCGCCTGCAGCGGCTGAGCGATGACGGGGCGGCGCCCGGCCGCCCGTCGATGCGGATCCGTACCGCGCTGGTCACCGCGCGCAGCGCGCCGGCGCACGAGCGGGCGATCCGCACGCTGATGGACTGGGGGGTGGAGGTCGACGAGGCGATGTTCCTCGGCGGGCTCGACAAGGGGCCGTTCCTCGAGGTGTTCGAGCCGGACTTCTATTTCGACGACCAGACCGGCCACTGCGAGTCGGCCGCGCGGGTCGGGCCGACCGGCCACGTGATCTGCGGCGTGTCCAACGTGACGCCGATCGCCTCCGCGGCCGCGGCGGTGCGCTGACCGGCGGCCGCGTCAGTTCGCGTCGCGCACCACCAGGGTCCGCAGCCTCAGCACACCGTTCTCGATGACGCCGATGCCGTCGGCCATCTTGCCGTTCATCAGCGCCGTCAGCATCGTGCCGAAGTCGAATGCGGCGCCGCTGGCGTCGGCACGCTGGCCGGCGATGCGCAGGTCGCCGACCGATACGAAGTCGCTGATCAGGCCGTGCACCTCCACGCCGCCGGCGGGCAGGGACGGCGGCAGCTCGATCGTTCTGGCCACCAGATCGCCGACCTGATTGCGGATCGCCGACACCTTGACCGTCTGACCATCGACCAGATCGGCACGGCTGCCGTTGACGAATCCCGTGCTGTCGTCCAGCAGGATCCTGGCTGCCGACACCGTCAGCCGGTCGGCGCCGACATCCGACGCGATGCCGGTCAGGCTGGCGATGCTGGGCGCATGATCGCGGAACTCCAGGGTCTGCACCTGGAAGTGCTCGCTGGTGAAGCTGCCGGTCACCGCGACCCGGCGGCCGTTCCACAGCGACGACAGGCTTTCGTTGAGCACCCGCACGTCCGCAGCCAGCACCATCGGCATGCCGCCGAGGCGGAACGTGCCGGCCCGGCCGCGCAGGCTGACGATGCTGCCGTCGAATGTCGCGCTCGTGCCCTCGGTGAACAGGGTCTGGAACGTCACCTGATCGGCCTGCAGCGCGCCATCGACGATCCGCCCGACCACCGCGATCATCGAGCCGTTGATCAGCTCGGTGGCGCTGCCGCCGATGAACTGCGCGCGGCTGGCGTCGAGCTTCTGGCCGCGCACCTTGAAGTTCGACACCGACACGAACCGTCCCCTTGATGTCGTCGCGCGCGGCGGCCGACGCCCCCTTGCGGAACTCCACCCTGGCGGCGACCATCACGCCGGCGTGCATCTCGCCGTCGACGCGGACCGTTGCGCCGTCGGCCAGGTCGGCGGCGCTGCCTTCGACGAAGATCGCGCCGCTGGCATCGACCGGCACGCCGGCGACCCGCAGGTCGGCGGCGGATGCGAAGTCGGTGATCTGGCCGCCGATGACCGCCTGCGCGGCGCGCGTCAGCGCGGCATCGGCCGCCCGCAGGCTGCGCGCGATGAGCCGGTCGCCGGCCGGCAGCGAGTTCGCGAACACCGCGACCCGCTGTCCGTTGGCCAGCGCGCCGGTGTCGAGCAGCGCCGCCTGCCGGAAGTCCACCAGCATCGCGCCGACCCGCATCGTCTGCGACTTCAGGTCCAGCATGGCGATGCGGCCCGACAGCTTGACCCGCATCGGCTCGCCGGCCAGCGTGCGCTCTATCCGTGACGCGGTGAGGCTGCCGGCGGCATTGTCCATGCCGTGGATCTCGAGCCAGTCGCCCGCCTTCAGATCGGCCAGCGAGGCCAGCCCGTCGAACACCGTGGCATCGGGGCCGCTGCCCACCACCTGGACCTGCTGGCCCAGCAGGGTGAGGTGGCCGCTGGCGGCGTCGACCGACGTGACCGGGCCGCGCAGCGCGCTGCGGATCGTCACGCCGGCCGCCTGGCCGCGCTCGTGCGACAGCTCGACCTGCATGCCGATCTTCAGCGCGGTGGTGGCCGCCGGCCGTGCGCTGTCGGCATCGGTCTCGATCCAGACCGATGTCTGGTCGTCCTCGTACTTGATGCCTTCGACGATGATGCTGCCGAAACCGGTGATGCCGCCGACCGTCACGTTGCCGCTGCCCTTGGTCGACGCGATCACCGTCGGGTTGTCGGCATTGCCCGGGCCCAGACGCTGGACCTCGGCGGCGACCGGTGCCGGGTCGTCGCCGCCGCTGCCGCCGCAGGCGTTCAGCAGCAGGCACAGCATCAGCAGATGCAGGGCACGGAGCGGGAAGGACCGGAACGACGAAGACGACAGGAACGGCAAGGACGGACTCCGCAGCAGGGTGGGTCGCCGACGAATTCGCGCATGTACGACGCTGACGACGCGATTGTCCCGACCGCTCCACGGAGGCTCTCACGTCGCCGGATCGGCGGTCGGTTCAGGCGGACGCAGGGTCTCTCCGAGCGCGATCGAGGGCTGCCGCGGGATCAACGAACGGCGCGCGTCGAACGACGGATGGACGGCCGGGCGTGAACAGTGCCCTTTGGACGCGGCGGGCGGAGGGTTGCGCCGGCTTGGGGCCGGGGCAAGGGCGTGCGGCCGGTGCGGGCCGCGCGCCCGGCCCGGCTCAGCCCGCCGCGCGCGGCCTCGCGTGCAGCTTCATCATCGCCGCCTCCGGCAACCCGGCGATCATCTCCGGCGATGCGGCGACCGCGCGCTCGATCTCCTCGTCCGTCACGCCGCGGTCGGCGGCGGACGGCGGATGCAGCACGAAGTCGACCACCGCCTGCTGCAGGTTCAGCGTGCGCGGATGCCCGATGCCGAAGCGCAGCCGCCAGAAGTCGGCGCTGCCCATATGCGCCTGGATGTCGCGCAGGCCGTTGTGACCGGCGACGCCGCCGCCGCGCTTCAGGCGCGTCTGCCCCGGCATCAGATCCAGCTCGTCGTGCGCCACCAGGATCGCCGCCGGCAGGATCCGGTAGAAGTTCGCCAGCGCGGCGACCGAGCGGCCCGAGCGGTTCATGTAGGTGCCGGGCTTCAGCAGCCACACCGTCTGGCCGCCCGCCTGGAACTTCGCGACCTCGCCGGCGAACTTCGTTTCCTTGTGGAACGACGTGTTCCGCGCAGCCGCCAGCGCATCGACGAACCAGAAGCCGGCGTTGTGCCGCGTCTGTTCGTACTCCCGGCCCGGATTGCCCAGGCCCACGACAAGCTGGATGCCACTCATGGGGCGCGATGGTACACAATGCGCGTCGATTGCGACGCGACACGACCCAGGCGGGCAGGTTGCATACCCCACAGACTCCCCGGTGATGCGGATTCTCCTCCGATGGCTCGGCGGCCTGCTGCTCCTCGGGTTGGCGCTGATGCCGCCCGCGTCCGCGGCGGCCGATCCCGACAAGGTGCTGCGCATCGCGTTCGATTCGGCCGAGACCGGCTTCGATCCGGCGCGCGTCAGCGACCTGCATTCGGAGATCGTCAATGGCGCGATCTTCGAATCGCTGCTGACCTACGACTGGCTGGCCCGGCCGGCGAAGCTGGTGCCGATGGCCGCCGCGCGGATGCCCGAGCTGCTCGATGGCGGACGGACGCTGCTCGTCACGATCCGGCCCGGCGTGCGCTTCGCCGATGATCCGGCGTTCGGCGGCCGGCCGCGCGAGCTGACCGCCGGCGACTTCGCCTACTCGTTGAAGCGGCTCGTCGATCCGGCCAGCCGCTCGCCGTCGAAGTACCTGCTCGAAGGCCGCATCGAGGGGCTCGATGCGCTGGCCGAGGCGGCCGCCGCCGCCGGGCGTCCGTTCGACTACGACGCGCCGGTCGACGGCCTGCAGGTCGTCGATCGCCACACGCTGCGCATCCGGCTGACCCGGCCCGATCCGAACTTCCTGTTCGTGCTGGCGGAGCCGGCGACCGGCGCGGTGGCCCGCGAGGTGATCGAGCGGTATGCGGGCGACACGCTGGCGCACCCGGTGGGCACCAATGCCTACCGGCTCGAACGCTGGGTGCGCGGCTCGCGGATCGTGCTCGCGGCCAATCCGGTCTACCGCGGTTTCGCCTGGGACTTCGCCGGCAGCGGCGATGCGCGCGACGCGGCGATCGTCGCGAAGATGCGCGGCCGGCGGATGCCGGCGATCGGCCGCATCGACATCGCGATCATCGAGGAGCCGCAGTCGGCCTGGCTGGCCTTCCAGGGCGGCCAGCTCGATCTGGTCAACCTGCCGCATGCGTTCACCGAGCGCGCGCTCGATTCCGGCAACCGCCTGCTGCCGGAGCTGGCCGCGCGCGGCATCGGCCTGGATCGTTCGCTCGATGCGGAGATCCAGTACACGTTCCTCAATCCGCGCGACCCGGTGATCGGCGGCCAGACGCCGGCGCGGATCGCGCTGCGCCGCGCGATCCTGATGGCCTACGACGTCGACGAGGAGATCCGCGTGCTGCGCAAGGGGCAGGCGCAGCGCGCGCACTTCATCGCGCCGCCGGCCGCCGTCGGCCACGACGCCGGGTACCGCAGCAGCCAGCGGTTCGACCCGGCGGCCGCCAATGCGCTGCTGGACCGCTTCGACTACCGGCGCGGGGCCGACGGCTATCGGATGACGCCCGAAGGCCGCCCGCTGGTGTTCACGATGTATTCGTCGACCGCATCGATCGATCGCGAACGCGACGAGCTGTGGGCGCGGGCGATGCAGCGGATCGGCGTGCGGCTGGCGATCCGCAAGGACAAGTTCGGCGAGCTGCTGAAGCAGGCCAAGCAGTGCCGGCTGTCGGCCTGGAGCCTGGCCTGGATCGCCGGCATCCCCGACGCCGGCTACTTCATGCAGGCGCTGTACGGCGGCAACATCGGCCGCAGCAACAACGGCTGCTTTCAGCTCGCCGAGTTCGATCGCCGCTACGAAGCGACCCTGACGATGGCCGACGGACCCGAGCGCCGCGCCGCCTACCGCGAGCTGCAGCGGCTGGTCGAGTATTACGCGGGCTGGCTGTTCGGCACCGTGCGTTTCCGCAATCAGCTCCATGTGGCGCGGCTGCTCGGCTACCGCCGGCATCCGGTGCTGCACGCGAACTTCATGTACCTGGATCTGGAGCGATGATCGCCTGCACGGTGGCTCCGCAGGTTCCGGCGGGCATGATGATCGCCGCGCAGCCGCTCCATAGGCCTCGGCGGGCCTCATGACCGGCTACGTCGCGCGGCGGCTGCTGCAGATGATCCCGACCCTGGCCGGCGTCGTCGTGCTGGTGTTCGTGCTGTTCGACCTGGTCGGCGGTGATCCGTCGTATCTGCTGGCCGGCATGGTGTCCGATCCGCAGCAGATCGCCGCGATCCGCCAGCAGCTCGGGCTGGACCGCCCATGGCCGGTGCGGCTGGGCCTGTTCGCCCAGCAGGCGCTGACCCTGGACTTCGGACGAAGCTGGGCCACCGGCGAGCCCGTCGGCACGCTGTTCGCGACCCGGCTCGGGCCGTCGCTGACGGTGCTGTTGCCGCTGCTGCTCGCCGAGACCGGGCTGGCGCTGTTGATCGCGCTGACGGTGGCGATGACCCGCCGCTCGCTGACCGACCGGCTGCTGATGATCGGCTGCACGATCGCGATGTCGGTGAGCCTGATCGTCTACATCCTGGTCGGCCAGTACTGGCTGGCGTTCCGTCTCGGCTGGTTCCCGGTGCAGGGCTGGGGCGACGGCTTCTGGCACAACCTGGCCACCTATGCGCCGCTGCCGATCCTGCTCGGCCTGGCGGTGGGGCTGGCGCCGAACGTGCGGCTGTTCCGCGGCTTCGTGCTCGACGAGGTCGACCAGGACTACGTGCGCACCGCGCGCGCCAAGGGCTTGTCGGAATGGCGCACGATGTTCCGTCACGTGCTGCGCAACACGCTGGTGCCGGTCATCACGTTCGTCGTCACGAACCTGCCGGCGCTGCTGATCGGCGCGTTCCTGCTGGAACGGTTCTTCTCGATCCCCGGCATCGGCCGCGAGATCGTGCTGGCCGTCGAACGCAGCGATTTCCCGGTCATCAAGGCCGCCACCGTCTACCTGGCGCTGGCGACGATGCTGTTCAACCTCGCCGGCGACCTGCTGTACCGGGTGGTCGACCCGCGGGTGCGGTTGCGATGAGTGAATCCTCTGCTCGTGACCCCGCCGCACGTGAAGCCGCGGCGCGTGCCGCCGCCATGGGCGGTGTCGTCGCGGGCGGTGTCGCCGCGGGTGATGCTGCCGCGCAGGACCCAGCCGTTCGCGACCTTGCCCGCCGCCCCGGCCCGGGCCGGCTGGCCTGGCAGCGGCTGCTCGGCGATCGCGTCGGCGTCGTGTCGCTGGCGGTGGTGGTGCTGAGCCTGCTGCTGGTTGCCACCGCTGCGGCCGGCTGGATCGGCGCCGGCTGGAACGACGAGGTCGCCGTCAGCCATGCGCCGCCGGTCTGGTGGCGGGACGCCGGCGGCGCGCCCGCCGATCCTTCTGCGGGCGAGCGCGCAGCCGCGGTCCCGGCCGATGCGCCGGCCCGCGCCGGGGTCGACGCCGCTGTCGACCGGCCGACGGCGGTGCCCACGATCACCGACCCGCTCGGTCTCGGCGCCGACGAACCGACGCCGGTGCCGACGATCGTCGATCCGATCGGCGCCGAGCTCGCGCAGGTCCGCGCCGCCCTGGACGGCCGCGCCGCGAACCCGGCCGCGGCCGCGCTGCGCGCTGCGCTGCCGATGGGCGCCGACCGCTGGGGCCGCGACGTGCTCGCGAAGACGATCAAGGGTGCGCAGACCTCGGTCCTGGTCGGTCTCGGCGCGGCGCTGGTCGCGACGCTGATCGGCACGGTGCTGGGCGCGCTGGCCGGCTACCACGGCGGCCGCGTCGACGATGCGATGAACTGGCTGTACAACGTGTTCACGTCGCTGCCGCCGATCCTGCTGATCCTGGCGATCGCCGCGGTGCTCGCGCAGCGCAGCCTGCTGTCGGTGGTGCTGATCCTCGCGTTCACGAGCTGGACCGGCGTGTTCCGCATCGTCCGCGCCGAGTACCTGCGCCATGCGGTGCGCGACTACGTGCGTGCCGCCCGCGCGATCGGCGCATCGCCGCTGCGCCGGATGGTCGTGCACATCCTGCCGAACGTGGCCGGTGTGATCCTCGTGCAGTTCACGTTGCTGGCGGTCGCCTGCATCAAGTACGAGGTGATCCTGTCGTTCCTCGGCTTCGGCGTGCCGGTCGACGGCGTGTCGTGGGGCACGATGCTGATCGAGGCGCAGAACGACCTGCTGACCGGGCGCTGGTGGCAGCTTCTGTCGGCGACGGTGGCGATGGCGCTGTTCGTCAGCGCGCTGTCGCTGCTGGCCGACGCGGTCCGCGACGCGCTGGACCCGCGGCTGCGGCAGCGCACGTAGCCGTCCGCGATGCCCGGCGGTCGCGCCTGCCGGCGCGACCGCGGCCTGCAAGGCGGCTCTTCCCGGGCATGCCCCGGACCTTCGGGCCGCCGGGTGCCCCTGATGTGCAGGGCACGACCACCCGCGCCCGCCCAGGCCCGCTACAATCGGCCGCCATGGGTCGAAGCAGCCGTTCGAACAAGCCGGGCACCGCGCCGCAGACCGTGCGGCCGGTCGCGGCATCGCCGGGCGGATCGCTGCGATCGGCGGCGGCATCGTCGGCCCGGCTGCTCCGGGCGGCGGTGACGCCGGCCGTCATGGCATCGGCTGCGATGCGGCTGGCGGGCTTGGTGACGCTGACCGCCCTTGCGCTGGCCACCGCCGGCCCGGCTGCCGCCGCGCACGCCTACGCGCAGTTCGGCGACATCAAGTACCCGCCCGATTTCGCCCACTGGAGCTATGTCGATCCGCAGGCCCCGAAGGGCGGCGAGATCACGTTGGTCGCGCCGACCCGGGTCAGCAACTTCGACAAGTACAACCCGTTCACGTTGAAGGGCACGGCGCCGCCGGGCCTGGGCGAGCTGATGTTCGAGACGTTGTTGACCGGCAACTTCGACGAGCCGACGACCGCCTACGGGCTGCTGGCCGAGGACGTGACGGTGGCCGGCGACGGTCGTTCGGTGACGTTCCGGCTGCGGCCCCAGGCACGCTTTCACAACGGCGACCCGGTGCTGGCCGAGGACGTCAAGCATTCGTTCGACCGGCTGATGAGCAAGGAGGCCGCGCCGCAGTGGAAGAGCATCTTCGGCGAGGTGGCCGGCGCCCGGGTGCTCGGCGAGCGCGAGGTCCGCTTCGACTTCAAGCGGCCCAGCGCCGAGGCGCCGCTGGTGGTCGGCGGCCTGCCGGTGTTCAGCCGCAAGTGGGGCCAGGGCCAGCCGTTCGACCAGGTGGTCACCGAGCAGCCGATCGCATCCGGCCCGTACCGCATCGGCCGCGTCGATTTCGGCCGCGACATCACCTATCAGCGCGACCCCGGCTATTGGGGGCGGGACCTGGCGGCGCGCCGCGGCGTCTACAACTTCGACCGGGTGACGTTCCGCATCTACAAGGACAACACCGCCCAGCTCGAGGCGTTCAAGGCCGGCGAGTTCGACTACATCCAGGCGTTCATCGCGCGCGAGTGGGCCCGCCAGTACACCGGCACCAGGTTCAACAACGGCGAGCTGGTCAAGCGCGAGCTGCAGCACGGCAATGCCGGCGACTTCCAGGGGTTTCTCTTCAACACCCGCCGGCCGAAGTTCGCCGATCCGCGGGTGCGCCGCGCGATCGGCCTGGCGATGGATTTCGAATGGATGAACCGCCAGCTCTTCTTCAACGCCTATACGCGGGTGCGCGGCTATTTCACGGCCAGCGACTTCGAGGCCAATGGGTTGCCCGGAGGCGATGAGCTGAAGCTGCTCGAGCCGCTGCGCGACAAGCTGCCGCCCGAGGTGTTCAGCGAGCCGGTGCCGATGCCGCCCAGCACCGACGAGCCGTCCAGCCTGCGCGACAACCTGCGGCAGGCCAAGGCGCTGCTCGAGCAGGCCGGCTGGGCCGTGCGCGACGGCGCGCTGCGCAACGCCAAGGGCGAGGTGTTCGAGATCGAGTTCCTCGACAACTCCGGCAGCATGGGGCGGGTGGTGACGCCGTACCAGCAGAACCTGGCCAAGCTGGGCATCCGGGCCTACACCAAGGTCGTCGATTTCGCGCTGCTGCAGAAACGCATCGACGTGTTCGACTTCGACGTCATCAGCAACCGCACCGTCGGCTCGGAGGCGCCCGGCGTCGAGCTGGTCGACCGCTTCGGCAGCCGGGCGGCCGACATCGAAGGCAGCAGCAACGTGATGGGCATCAAGAGCGCCGCCGTCGACAAGCTGCTCGAGCATGCGGTCGGCGCTCATACCCGCCCCGAGCTGGTCGCCAGCCTTCGCGCGCTCGACCGGGTGCTGCGCCACGGCTACTACATGGTGCCGCACTGGTACTCCGGCGTGCACCGGGTCGCCTGGCGCGGCCACCGCTTCGGCATGCCGGCGCAGACGCCGCGCTACTACCAGCCGATGACCTGGGTGCTGCAGACCTGGTGGACGCTGCCCGCCGGCCAGCGCGCCGGCAGGGCCGCCGCAGCCGCGCCCGCCGCAGCCGCAGCCGCAGCCGCAGCCGCCACAGCCGCACCCGGCGCAGCCGCACCCGCCGGGGCCGCACCCGCACCCGCCGGAGCCCCGGCCGCCAACAGCCCCGCGAGCCGCTGACCGCCATGTGGCTCTACATCGCCAAACGACTGCTGCTGATGCTGCCCACCTTGTTCGGCGTGCTGCTGCTGACCTTCGTGGTGATCCAGTTCGTGCCGGGCGGCCCGGTCGAGCAGATGGTCGCGCAGCTCGAAGGGCGTGACAGCGGCGGCGAGTCGGCGGCCGCCAGCGCCGCCGGCGGCTATCGCGGCCGCCAGGGCGTGGACGCCAAGCAGATCGAGGAGATCAAGGCGCTGTACGGCTTCGACAAGCCGGCGCCCGAACGGTTCTGGTCGATGCTCAAGTCGTATCTGCGCTTCGACCTGGGCCGCAGCTTCTTTCATCACAAGGACGTCTGGTCGCTGATCAAGGAGAAGCTGCCGGTATCGATCTCGCTCGGCCTGTGGACCTTCTTCCTCAGCTACCTGATCTCGATCCCGCTCGGCATCGCCAAGGCGGTGCGCGCCGGCAGCCGTTTCGACATGGTCACCACGTTGATCGTGCTGGTCGGCTATGCGATCCCCGGCTTCGTGCTGGGCGTCGCGCTGCTGGTGCTGTTCGGCGGCGGCAGCTTCCTGCAATGGTTCCCGCTGCGCGGCCTCACGTCGCCCAACTGGGCCGACATGAGCTGGCCGGCGCGCATCGTCGACTACCTGTGGCACATCACGCTGCCGGTCACGGCCAGCGTGCTCGGCAGCTTCGCGGTGATCACGATGCTGACCAAGAACGCGTTCCTCGAGGAGATCCGCAAGCTGTACGTGCTGACCGCCCGCGCCAAGGGCCTCGACGAGCGGGCGGTGCTGTGGAAGCACGTGCTGCGCAATGCGCTGATCCCGATCGTCACCGGTTTTCCTGCCGCATTCATTGGCGCGTTCTTCGCCGGCTCGCTGCTGATCGAGACGCTGTTCTCGCTCGACGGCCTGGGGCTGCTCGGCTACGAGTCGGTCATCCGCCGCGACTACCCGGTGGTGCTGGGCACGCTGTACCTGTTCACGCTGATCGGCCTGGTGACCAAGCTGATCTCGGACCTCTGCTACGTGTGGGTGGACCCACGCGTGAAGTTCGACTGATGGCGATCGCGCCGATCCCGCCGCCTACGCCCGCGCCGGCCTCGTCCGTGCCGGCCGCGGCCACGGCAGCCTCGTCCGTGCCGGTCTCGCCCGCGGCCCCGGCAGGGCCATCCTCGGCCGTGCTCGCGGCCACCGTGCCGCTGTCGCCGGCGCGGCGCGCCTGGCGCCGCTTCATGCGCAACCGGCTGGGCGCGGTCAGCTTCGTGCTCTTCGTCGCGATGGTGGTCGTCAGTCTGTTCGCCGAGCTGCTGTCGAACGACCGGCCGCTGGTGGCGCGCTACGAGGGCCGCTGGTTCGTGCCGATCCTGCAGGACGTGCCCGAGACCACGTTCGGCGGCGATTTCGACACCGCCACCGATTATCTCGATCCGTTCATCGTCCGGCAGTTCGAGAAACCCGGCAACTTCGTGCTGTACCCGCCGAACCGCTATCACTACCGGACGATCAACTACTTCGCGAAGTCGCCGAACCCGGCGCCGCCGTCGGCCGACAACTGGCTGGGCACCGACGACCGCGGCCGCGACGTGTTCGCGCGGCTGCTGTACGGTTTCCGGCTGTCGGTCTGGTTCGCGATCGCGCTGACCACGATAGGCGTGATCCTGGGCATCGTCACCGGCGCGATCCAGGGCTATTTCGGCGGCCGCACCGACCTCACGTTCCAGCGTTTCATCGAGATCTGGTCGTCTATGCCGGAGCTGTACCTGCTGATCATCTTCGCCGCGGTGTTCACGCCCAGCGCCACGCTGCTGGTGGTCCTGCTGAGCCTGTTCGGCTGGATGGGGCTGTCGGACTACGTGCGCGCCGAGTTCCTGCGCAACCGGCAGATGGACTACGTGCGCGGGGCGCGGGCGCTGGGCCTGTCGAACCTGCAGATCATCGGCCGCCACCTGCTGCCCAACAGCATGACGCCGGTCGTGACCTTCCTGCCGTTCCGGATGAGCGCCGCGATCCTGGCGCTGACCTCGCTGGATTTCCTCGGCCTGGGGCTGCCGCCCGAATCGCCGAGCCTCGGCGAATTGCTGGCGCAGGGCAAGAACAACCTGGACGCCTGGTGGATCTCGCTGTCGACGTTCGCGGTGCTGGTGATCACGTTGCTGCTGCTGACGTTCATGGGGGATGCGCTGCGCGATGCGCTCGATCCGCGCAAGGAACACGTCGATGGTTAGGAATCCCCCGGAGAACCTCCCTCAACCGCTGCTGCAGGTGCGCGACCTGTCGATCTCGTTCGCCGGCAAGCCGGTCGTCGAGCAGGTGGATTTCGACATCGCGGCCGGCGAGAAGCTGGCGCTGGTCGGCGAGTCCGGCTCCGGCAAGACCGTCACCGCGCTGTCGCTGCTGCGGCTGGTGCTGGGCGCGCGGATCAGCGGGCGGGCGCTGTTCGCCGGCGGCGGGACGGGCGGCAGCGGCGCTGGCAGCGGCGGCGGCATGCCGCGCGACCTGCTGCAGCTCACCGAGCGCGAGCTGCGCGCGGTGCGCGGCGCCGACATCGCGGTGATCTTCCAGGAGCCGATGACCGCGCTCAATCCGCTGTTCCCGGTCGGCGACCAGATCGCCGAGGTCATGGAGCTGCATCAGGGGCTCACGCGCGCCGATGCCTGGCGCCAGGCGGTGGCGCTGCTCGAGCAGACCGGCATCACCGAGCCGGCGCGGCGCGCCCATTCGTTCCCGCACCAGCTCAGCGGCGGCCAGCGGCAGCGCGCGATGATCGCGATGGCGCTGGCCTGCCGCCCCAAGCTGCTGATCGCCGACGAGCCGACGACCGCGCTGGACGTCACGGTGCGACAGCAGATCCTCGACCTGCTGGCCAGCCTGCAGCGCGAGCACGGCATGGCGGTGCTGATGATCACCCACGACCTGCCGCTGGTGCGCCGCTTCGCCGACCGGGTGGCGGTGATGCAGCATGGCCGGCTGGTCGAGCAGGGGCCGGTCGCGCGGGTGTTCGAGGCGCCGGCGCACGAGTACACCCGCAGCTTGCTGGCCAGCCGGCCGCGGCGCGACGTCATCGAGGAGCCGGTGCAGGCGCCGCCGCTGCTGCAGGCCGAGCGGCTGCAGGTCAGCTATCCGGTGCCCCGGCCGGGGCTGGCCGGCTGGTTCCGCAAGGGTGCGTTCCTGGCGGTCAAGGGCGCGGATTTCGCGGTGCTGCCGGGGCGCACGCTGGGCATCATCGGCGAATCGGGCTCGGGCAAGTCGACCCTGGCGCTGGCGGCGCTGGGGCTGCTGCCGTTCGACGGCTCGCTGACCGTCGACGGCCGCCGCTGGCAGGGGCGGCTCAGCGCCGACCGCGGCCTGCGCCGGGTGGTGCAGGTGGTGTTCCAGGACCCGTTCTCGTCGCTGTCGCCGCGGCTGACGGTCGATGCGATCGTCGGCGAGGGGCTGACGGTGCACGAACCGGCGCTGACCGAGGCCGGGCGCCGCGAGCGGGTCGTCGCGACCCTGGCCAGCGTCGGGCTGACCGAGGACCGCTTTCCCGGCCTGCTGCAGCGTTATCCGCACGAGTTCTCCGGCGGCCAGCGCCAGCGGCTGGCGATCGCCCGCGCGCTGATCGTGCAGCCGCGGCTGCTGGTGCTCGACGAGCCGACCAGCGCGCTCGACGTGACGGTGCAGCGCCAGGTGCTGGAGCTGCTGCAGCGGCTGCAGCGCGAACGCGGCCTGGCCTATCTGCTGATCACCCACGACGTCGACGTGATCCGCGCGATGGCCCACGAGGTGCTGGTGATGAAGGACGGCGAGGTGGTCGAGCAGGGCGCGATCGGGCAGGTGCTGCAGCGGCCGGCGCATGACTACACGCGGCGGCTGATCGAATCGGCCGCTTAGGCGGCCCGAGCTGAATCAGTCGCATAGGCGGCCCCGGCCGAACGGCCGTGTGAGCGGCCCGGGCTTTCGCGGGCCGCGGCGGCGATCCGCCCGCCGCAAGGTAACATTGCGGGATTCCTCACCGCGGCCGCAATGCGACCCTTCCCGTTCCGCTCCCCCCGTGCGATCTGCCTGCCGGCCTGTCTGCTGTTCGGTGCGTCCCTGCTGACCGGCCTGACCGGCTGCCGCGATATCGTCAACCAGCCGGTCGATGCGAAGCTGCTGGCGCAGAACGTGCTGTTCACCGCCTTCCAGGAGACGCCCAAGCATCTGGACTCGGTCGCCTCGTACAGCAACAACGAGACGCCGTGGACCTATGCGGTGTACGAGCCGCCGCTGCGCTACCACTACCTGAAGCGCCCGTACGAGCTCGCGCCGCGCACCCTGGAGCGGATGCCCGAGGTCGGCTACCTGGACGCCGATGGCGCGCCGCTGCCGGCCGACGCACCGTCGTCGGCGATCGCCGAGAGCGTGTTCGAGCTGAAGCTGAAGCGCGGCATCCGCTATCAGCCGCATCCGGCGTTCGCCGTCGACGATGCCGGCAAGCCGCTCTATCACGCGGTCGGGCGCGCCGGGCTCGCCAACAAGTCGCGCCCCGCCGATTTCGCGCGCCAGGGCAGCCGCGAGCTGGTGGCCGACGACTACGCGTACGCGATCAAGCGGATGGCCACGCCACGGATGCCGTCGCCGGCGTTCGGCTTCCTGTCCGACGCGATCATCGGGCTGAAGGACTACGGCGAGCAGATGCGCCGGCTCAACGACCAGATGAAGGCGGGGCTGTCGGCGCGCGAAGCCGGCGTGCTGGGCGACCTGCCGTGGCTGGATTTCCGCCAGCACGATCTGCCCGGCGTGCAGGTGGTCGACCCGCATACCTTGCGGATCCGCGTCAAGGGCAAGTACCCGCAGTTCAAGTACTGGCTGGCGATGACCTTCTTCGCGCCGACCCCCTGGGAGGTCGATGCGTTCTATTCGCAGCCGGGCATGAAGGCGCGCAACCTGAGCCTGGACACCTGGCCGGTGGGCACCGGGCCGTTCATGCTGACCGAGTTCGTGCCGAATGCGCGGCTGGTGCTGGCGCGCAATCCGAACTACCGCGGCGAACAGTACCCGTGCGAGGGCGAGCCCGCCGACCGCGAGGCCGGCCTGCTGGCCGACTGCGGCAAGACCACGCCGTTCCTCGACGGCATGGTGTCGGTCATCGAGAAGGAAGGGGCGCCGCTGACCGCCAAGTTCATCCAGGGCTATTACGACATACCGGTCATCGAACGCGGCGAGACCGGCACCTCGTTCCAGATCGCGATCGACGACAACGTCGGCCGGGCTCAGGAGCTGCTCGATCACAAGATCCAGTTGCCCAAGACCTTGCAGGCGGGTCTCTACTACTACGGCTTCAACTGGCTGGACCCGGTGGTCGGCGGCGGCGACACGCCGCAGCAGGCCGAGCGCAACCGCAAGCTGCGTCAGGCGATCTCGATCGCGTTCGACATCGAGGAGTCGATCACGATCTTCGACGACAACCGCGCGGTGTCCAACATGGGGCCGGTGGTGTCGGGCCTGTTCGGTGCTTCGGACGGCTTCGGGCCGAACCCGGTGGTCTACGACGTCGTCGACGGCAAGCCGCGCCGCAAGTCGCTCGAGGAGGCGCGCCGGCTGCTGGCCGAGGCCGGCTATCCGGGCGGCCGCGACGCCGCCACCGGCAAGCCGCTGGTGCTGAACTACGACACGATGGGCGTGGGGCCCGGCGTCAAGGCGAAGCTCGACTGGGTCACCAAGCAGTTCGCGAAGCTCGACATCCAGCTCGAGGTGCGCAACACCGACTACAACCGCTTCCAGGACAAGATGCGCAAGGGCACCGCGCAGTTCTACTCGTGGGGCTGGCTGGCCGACTATCCGGACCCGGAGAACTTCCTGTTCCTGCTGTACGGGCCGAACGCGAAGGCGAAGAACGACGGCGAGAACACCTCGAACTACCGCAATGCCGAGTTCGATGCGCTGTTCGAGCGGATGAAGGACATGGACGACACGCCGGAGCGGCGCGATCTGATCAGGCGGATGACGGCGCTGGTGCAGCAGGATGCGCCGTGGATCTTCGGCACCTCGCCGGAGTTCGCCGGCGCCTATCAGCAATGGCTGTACAACGGCAAGCCGTCGAACATCGTCCGCGACAATCTGCAGTATCTGCGGATCGATCCGGCGCTGCGTGTGCAGAAGATCGCCGAATGGAACCGGCCGGTCTGGTGGCCGCTGCCCGCGCTGGCGGCGCTGCCGCTGCTGGGGTTCCTGGTCGCCTGGATCGCCTGGTGGCGCCGGCAGAACGCGACCGCGCTGAACGGTCGCCCGGCGGCCGGCGCCGGCCGGGGGTGAGCGGACGATGCTGCGCTTCCTGATCCGCCGGATCGGTTACGGGCTGCTGGTGCTGGCCGGCATCAACCTGATAACGTTCCTGCTGTTCTTCCAGGTCAACACGCCCGACGACATGGCCCGCATCAGCCTGGGCGGCAAGCGGGTGACGCCCGATGCGATCGAGAAGTGGAAGGCCGAACGCGGCTATGACCGGCCGCTGTTCTACAACGCGGCGGCACGGGGCAGTGCGCGCTTCACCGATACGTTGTACTTCAGCAGCTCGCTGTCGATGTTCGCATTCGACTTCGGCCGCTCCGACAGCGGCCGCGACATCGCCGGCGAGATCCGCCGCCGCGCGGCGCCCAGCCTGGCGATCGCGGTACCGGTGTTCACCGTCGGGCTGGGCGTGTCGATCACGTTGGCGCTGGGGCTGGCGTTCTTCCGCGGCAGCGCGCTGGACTTCTGGGGCGTGGTGGTCTGCGTGGTGCTGATGTCGATCTCGGCGCTGTTCTTCATCGTCGCCGGCCAGTTCGTGTTCGGCCGGCTGCTGCAGGTGGTGCCGATCTCCGGCTTCGACACCGGCGCCGACCTGTGGCGCTTCCTGCTCTTGCCGGTGGCGATCGGCATCGTCGCGCGGCTGGGCGGCGAGACCCGCTTCAACCGCACGGTGTTCCTCGAGGAGATCAACAAGGACTACGTGCGCACCGCGCGTGCGAAGGGGCTGTCGGAAACAGCGGTGCTGTTCCGCCACGTGCTGCGCAACGGGCTGATCCCGATCCTGTCGAGCTCGGTCGCGGTGATTCCGCTGCTGTTCATGGGCAGCCTGCTGACCGAGTCGTTCTTCTCGATCCCGGGGCTGGGCAGCTACCTGATCGAGGCGATCGGCGCGCAGGACTTCGCGATCGTCCGTTCGATGGTGTTCATCGGCACGGTGCTGTACATCATCGGGCTGATCCTGACCGATCTCAGCTATGCGTGGGCCGACCCGCGCATCAGAATTTCATGAAGCCGGTCGTTCTGCTGACCGACGTTTTCCTGTGGGCGGTGGTGCTGGCCGGGGCCGGCTACGTCTGGTACGTGCGCCGCGACCCGCAGTTGCTGGCCAACTGGCGGCTCGCGCTGCGGCGGCGTACCGCCGCGGTGTCGGCGGTGCTGCTGGGCGCGTTCCTGCTGGTGGCGCTGCTGGACTCGGTGCACTACCGGCCGCTGCTGGCAGCCGACGGTTCCGGCAACCGGGCCTATTCGAACGAGACCCGGTCGCTGCTCGATGCGCTGCTGCTGCCGGTCGCGCAGGCGCGCGAACGCACCTACTCGGCGCCGCTGGCCTGGCAGGGTTTCCGCAAGGAGACCTTCGAGGTCGACGGCCGCACGGTGCGCGACTATCCGCGGCTGAAGTTCGGCGGCGCGCACCTGCACGAGCCGGCCGGTGACTGGCTGCCCGACGTGATCCGGCGGGTCATCTACGGCATCGCCGGCGGGGGCAGCGCGGCGCTGCTGCTGATGTTCGGCGTCACCTACTGGGTGTCGCGGATCGAGTTCCTCGACGGCGCCAGCACCTGGCGCAAGATCAAGCAGGGCGAAACCGAGTATCCGGTCAGGGCGATGCTGGTCACCGCATCGCTGCTGCTGCTGCTGGTCGGCATCACGGTGTCGCTGTCCACCGGCTATCACGTGCTCGGCACCGACCGGGTCGGCAACAGCGTGCTGGTGATCGCGGTCAAGAGCATCCGCACCGCGCTGGTGATCGGCGTGCTGACCACGCTGGTGGTGCTGCCGCTGGCCGTCGGCCTGGGGGTGGCGGCCGGCTACTTCCGCGGCTGGCTGGACGAGCTGATCCAGTATGTCTATACGATGCTGGCCTCGGTGCCCGACGTGCTGCTGATCGCCGCGTCGGTGCTGCTGCTGCAGGCATACATAGACGCCAACCCGGGGATGTTCGAGACCGCGCTGGAGCGGGCCGACACGCGGCTGTTCTTCCTGTGCGTGATCCTCGGCATCACGTCGTTCACCGGTCTGTGCCGGCTGGTGCGCGGCGAGGCGATGAAGCTGCGCGAGCTGGAATACATCCAGGCGGCTCAGGCGTTCGGCGTGCCGGCGGTGCGCATCCTGCGCCGGCACGTGCTGCCCAACATCGTGCCGATCGTGCTGATCAGCACGGTGATGCAGTTCTCGGGCTTCGTGCTGGCCGAGGCGGTGCTGTCCTATGTCGGGGTCGGCGTCGATCCGAACACCGCCAGCTTCGGCGTGCTGATCAACTCGGCACGCACCGAGCTGTCGGCGTCGCCGGTGATCTGGTGGTCGCTGACCGCCGCGTTCGTGTTCATGCTGGTCATCGTGCTGTCGGCCAACCTGTTCGCCGATGCGGTGCGCGATGCGTTCGACCCGCGCACGAGGCTGCGGTGATGGCGGACTTCAACGACGATGCAGCGGGCGGGCCGGGGGGGCGCGGGGTCGACCCTAGGGAGGGTCCGTATAACCTAACGGGCTCCAGATCTTGCCAGACGGGGATGATCGGGTGGTCGATCCGACCGGGCAGGTATCGGGGATACCTGCCCGGTCGGGCGGCCGCCCGAGGGCCCCGTCTGGCAAGACCCGCAGGGCGGGCGGCAACGGGGCGATGGCGGCGTTGCGAACCTGAGTCGATACCACCGGTATCGACTCAGAACCGCGCCTTGCCCTCGCCCCGTTGCCGCCCGTCTGGAGCCCGTTAGGTTATGCGGACCCTCCCTAGAGATCCGGCGTCTGGCACCGCCGCCCATGGCGATGCGGTGCTGCTGGCGGTCGAGCACCTGACCACGGAGCTGGAGTCCGACGCCGGTCTGGTGCGGGCGGTCGACGATCTGGCGCTGACGATCGCCCGCGGCGAGGTCGTCGCGCTGGTCGGCGAGTCGGGCTGCGGCAAGTCGATGACCGCGCTGGCGCTGGTGCCGCTGCTGCCGGACAACGGCCGGAACAGCCGCGGCTCGGTGCAGCTCGGCGACGTGGACGTGCTGGCGCAGCGCGAACGGCAGATGCGCCGGGTGCGCGGACGCCGGATCGGCATGATCTTCCAGGAGCCGGCCACCAGTCTCAACCCGGTGATGACCGTGGGCCGCCAGATCCACGAGGTGATCCGCCGGCACACCCGGCTGCGCGGGCGGGCGGCGCGCGCGCAGGCGTTGCGCTGGCTCGAGCGGGTCGGCCTGCCGCAGCCGGGCGAGTTCCTCGACCGCTATCCGTTCCAGATGTCGGGCGGCCAGAAGCAGCGGGTGATGATCGCGCTGGCGCTGGCCGGCGAGCCGGATCTGCTGATCGCCGACGAGCCGACCACCGCGCTGGACGTGACGATCCAGGGCCAGATCCTGCGGCTGCTGGCGCAGCTCCAGGCCGAGCAGCGGATGGCGATGCTGCTGATCACCCACGACCTGGCGATCGTCAGCGGCACCGCCCACCGGGTCGCGCTGATGTATGCCGGGCAGATCGTCGAGGTCGCGCCGACCGCCGGGTTCTTCGTCGGTCCGCGCCATCCGTATGCGCAGATGCTGCTGCAGGCGCTGCCCGGCTCCGGCAAGCGCGGCGACGATCTGGCGGCGATCCCGGGCTCGGTGCCGTCGCTGTCGCAGCGGTTCAGCGGCTGCCGCTTCATCGACCGCTGTCCGCAGGCCCACGATGCCTGCGAGAAACCGCCGCCGCTGATCACCGTCGGCGACGACGGCCACTGGGTGCGCTGCGTGCTGTACGACCGCCGTGCCCGGGTCGTGCTGGCGCCGCGCGAGGAGCGGATTCCGACGTTCCTGCGCAAGGCGCCGGTCGGCGATCCGTTCGACACCATCGATCCGTTCGACGTGTCGCGGCCGCGCGCAGAGGTCGAGGTGGAACCGTTGCCGCCGCCACGGGCGTCCCAGGTCGTGATCCCGGCCGGTCTGCGTGCCGCCGGGCCCGCGGTCGGGCCCGTGGCTTCTCCCCGCCAGCCGATCGACGACGCGGCCGGGCCGCCGGCGGATACGGACATCGCCGGGCGACCGGCCGACCAGCGCGCCGACGGCCAGAGTGCCGGCGGGGAACGCACCGTTGAGGAAGGCGCTGCGGCCGAAGGCGCCATGGGCGAAGACGCTCGTCGCGAGGACGCCGGCCGCGAGGATGCCGGTCGCGAGCATGCCGGCCGCGAAGACGCCGGCGGTGAGGGCGGCGCCGGCGCGCAAGGGGCCGCTTCGCCCGGAACGCCTGCCGCGCCGACGGCCGAGGACGCACTGCTGCGGGTCGAGCAGCTCAGCGTGCTGTTCAGCGTGCGCCGCGGCGTGCTGATGCGCGAGGTCGGGCGCACCGCGGCGGTGGACGGCGTGTCATTCACGATCGCGCGCGGCCGCACGCTGGCGCTGGTCGGCGAATCGGGCAGCGGCAAGACCACCGTCGCCAAGGCGGTGCTGCAGCTTCTGCGCGGCCAGGCGCAGGTGCGCGGCCGGGTGCTGCTCGACGGCCGCGATCTGTTCGGCCTGCGCGGCGAGGCGCTGCGGGCGGCTCGCAGCGACGTGCAGATCGTGTTCCAGGACCCGTTCGCATCGCTGAATCCGCGGATGACGGTGGCCGAGGTGCTGGAGGAGGGCATCGAGTCGCTGCAGCCGCGCACCCGGCCGGCCGAGCGCCGCCAGCGCGTCGCCGGGCTGATCGAGCGGGTCGGCCTGCGCCCCG
Source organism: Burkholderiaceae bacterium (assembly GCA_036826495.1). Taxonomy (GTDB): domain Bacteria; phylum Pseudomonadota; class Gammaproteobacteria; order Burkholderiales; family Burkholderiaceae_E; genus DAISWF01. The sequence goes on along the minus strand of DAISWF010000054.1, from coordinate 397 downwards.
AGGCGCTCGCGCGATACCCGCACGAATTCTCGGGCGGTCAGCGCCAGCGCATCGCGATCGCCCGCGCGCTGGCTGTGCAGCCGAAGCTCCTGATCTGCGACGAACCGACATCGGCGCTCGACGTGTCGGTGCAGGCGCAGATCCTGAATCTGCTGAGGGGGCTGCAGCGCGAGTCGGGCATGTCGTACCTGTTCATCACCCACAACATCAGCGTCGTCGAGTACATCGCCGACGAGCTGGCGGTGATGCGCGGCGGCAAGCTGATCGAGCAGGGGCCGGCGCTGGAGCTGCTGCGCCAGCCGCGGCACGAGTACACGCGCGAGCTGCTGGCGGCCGTGCCTCGCGTCGCGACAGCCTCCTAGTGTGCTGTTCCGGAGATAACTGGCATAAGGATTCG
>DAISWF010000053.1:3973-24268 GCA_036826495.1 Burkholderiaceae bacterium | reverse complement strand
AGATGGACGCGCAGCGCGGCCGCTTCCTCTCCGGCGCGACCGAGCGTGGCGTCGACAAGGCGACGGCGGAGGCGATCTTCGATGCCTGCGCCAAGTTCGCCGAGTACGGGTTCAACAAGTCGCACACCGCGGCCTATGCGGTGGTCACGTACCACACCGCCTGGCTGAAGGCCAAGTATCCGGCCGAGTTCATCGCCGCCACCTTGTCGTCGGACATGGACGACACCGACAAGGTGCAGATCTTCGTCGCCGACGCGAAGCTGAACAAGGTCGAGGTGCTGGGGCCCGACGTCAATGCGTCGGCCTACCGGTTCGAGCCGGTCGACAACGCGAAGGGCGGCCGCTCGATCCGCTACGGGCTGGGCGGCATCAAGGGCACCGGCGAGGGCGCGGTCGCCAACATCCTGAAGGCGCGCGCCGACGGGGCGTTCCGCGACCTGTTCGATTTCTGCGCCCGGGTCGACCGCAAGATCGTCAACCGCCGCACGATCGAGGCGCTGGTGCGGGCCGGCGCATTCGATTCGCTGAATCCGGATCGCGCGCTGCTGCTGGCCAACGTCGGCCAGGCGATCGATGCGGCCGATGCGGCCGATGCCAGCATCGGCCAGGAGAGTCTGTTCGGCGGCGGCGACGGCGGCATAGCGGCACCGATCGAATGGCTGCGCGCCGCCGCCTGGACCGAACGGCAGCAGTTGCAGGAGGAGAAGTCGGCGCTGGGCTTCTATCTTTCGGGCCATCTGTTCCACGGCTTCAGCCGCGAGGTGCGCCGCTTCGTCAAGACGGCGATCGCCGACCTGCAGCCGACGCAGCAGCCGGTGTGGATCGCCGGCATCGTCGCTTCGCAGCGGATGCAGATGACCCGGCGCGGCAAGATGCTGGTCATCGTGCTGGACGACGGTACCGGCGCGGTCGAGATCCCGCTGTTCAACGAGCTGTACGAGAAGCATCGCGCGACGGTCCGCGAGGACGAACTGCTGGTGCTGCAGGTCGTGGTGCGGGACGACCGCAACGGGGGGCATCGGCTGATCGTCGAGAAGCTGCTGGACCTGACCGCCGCCCGCCGCGAGTTCGGCAAGCGGGTGGTGATCGGGCTGAACGGCAATGCCGACGGCACGCTGCTGCGCGCGGCGATCACGCCGTGGTTGAGTCCGGCCGACCAGGAGCAGACCGGCGGACTGCCGGTGGTCGTGGAATACAGCACCGAGAGCGCCCGCTGCGTGGTGCAGCTCGGCGAACGCTGGCGGGTGCGCCCGGCCGACGACCTGCTGGCCAGCCTGCAGCGGCTCGAGCCGCAGCGGCTGTCGGTCGAATACTGAACGCCGTGCGACGGTGCCGTTCCGCTTCGCCTCTGCGCGCGGAGCTCCGAAAATCAGCCGAGGGTCCGACGAAGGGGAGATGATGATCGCGACGAATGATCCGAAACGACGTGCGGCCGTGCGGCTGCTGGCCGCGGCCGGCGCCGCCTCGCTGGCGGGCCTGGCCCCGTCGGTGCGGGCGCAGAGCTTTCCGGCCCGGCCGGTGACGCTGGTGGTGCCGTTTCCGCCGGGCAGCGCCACCGATGCCGCGGTGCGCGCGATGGCGCTCGCTGCCGCCAGGCCGCTGGGCCAGCAGGTGGTGGTGGAGAACCGCCCGGGCGCCGCCGGCACGATGGCGGCCGGCAATCTCGCGCAGAGCGGCAATCCCGACGGCTACACGATCGCGGTCGCGCCGGCGTCGCTGTTCCGGGTGCCGCACATCTCGAAGGTCGCCTACGATCCGCTGAAGGATCTGACCTACATCATGTCGTTCTCCGGCTATTCGTTCGCGCTGGTGGTGCCGGGGAACTCGCCGTGGAAGACCGCGCAGGAATTCCTCGCCTATGCGAAGGCCAATCCGGGCAAGGTGACGGTGGGCACCACCGGTGCCGGCAGTTCCGGGCATGTGGCGATCCACTATCTGTCGCAGAAGTCCGGCGCCGACCTGGCGTTCGTGCCGTTCAAGGGCGGCGCCGAGGTGCTGCAGGCATTCGTCGGCGGCCACATCACCGCGATGCTCGACGGCGGCTGGGCGCAGGTCGAGAAGCAGGCCGGCGGCCGGGTGCTGCTGATCTGCAGCGAAAGCCGCGTCCCGCGGCTGCCCAACGTGCCGACCGCGAAGGAACTCGGCTACGACGTGGTGACCAACAGCCCGATCGGACTGGTCGGGCCGCGCGGCATGGATCCGAAGGTGGTGGCGGTGCTGCATGACGCGTTCAAGACCTCGCTCGCCGATCCGGCCTATCGCAAGGCGCTCGACACCTTCGATCTGGCCGATGCCTACCTGACCGGCGATCAGTATTTCGCGCTGGCCACCAAGCTCTTCCATGACGAGAAGCGCAACGTCGAGGTGCTGGGGCTGAAGCCTCAGTGACTGCGGCCGGGCCGGGCCCCGGGCAGGCAGCCGGGCACACAGCGGGGCAGACGGCGGGACCGACGGTGGGGCAGACGGTGGGGCAGACGGAACCGGCCGGCGTCGCCGGCCGGCGGCTGTCGGTCGCGGTGATCCGTGCCCGCTACAACCGGCACGGCGGTGCCGAGCGGTTCGTGCAGCGGGCGCTGGCGGCGCTGTCGGGGCGCTCGCTGACGCTGACGATCATCGCGCGCGAATGGCGAGGGGGCGGAGCCGGAGAGGGGCTCGCGGCCGACGTGCGGCTGGCGCGCGTCGATCCGTTCTACGTCGGCAATGTATGGCGCGATGCGTCGTTCGCCCGCGCGGTGACCGGGCACCTGGCGCGCAACCGCTACGACCTGGTGCAGAGCCACGAGCGGATTCCGGGCGTCATGCTGTACCGGGCGGGCGACGGCGTGCATGCGGAGTTCCTCGCGCAGCGGCGGCGGGTGCTGTCGCGGCGCGGCCGGCTCGGCCTCGCGCTCAATCCGTATCACGCCTACATGCTGCGCGCCGAGCGCCGGATGTTCGAGCATCCGGCGCTGCGGGCGGTGATCTGCAACTCAGAGATGGTCCGCGAGGAGATCGCCAGCCGCTTCGGCGTCGACCGCTCGCGGCTGGTGCTGATCCGCAACGGCGTCGATCTCGAGCGCTTCCGGCCGGCCGACGATGATGCGCGGCAACGGCATCGCCAGCGCTTCGGGCTGCCCGATGAGGCGCCGGTGTTCGCGTTCGTCGGCTCCGGTTTCGAGCGTAAGGGGCTCGCTGCGGCGCTGCGGGCGATGGCCGATCCGAAGGCGCCGGCCGGTGCGTGGCTGCTGATCGCCGGCAACGACAAGCGCAGGCGCCGATATCAGGCGCTGGCGGAGCAACTGGGAGTGGTTTCGCGGGTCCGGTTTCTCGGCGTGGTGACCGACGTGCGCGAAGTGCTCGCGGCGGCCGACGCCCTGCTGATGCCGACCCTCTACGATCCTTTTCCGAATGCGGTGCTGGAGGCGCTGGCCTGCGGCGTGCCGGCGATCACCAGCACGAAGAGTGGCGCGGCCGAGGTCATTGGCGAGGCAGGGGCCGGCGGGGCAGAAGCCGGCGAGGCAAGTGCCGACGAGGTAAGGGCCGGCGAGGTGAAGGCCAGCGAGGGAAAGGCCGGTGAGGTGGGTATCGGTGACGCCGGTGATGAGGCGGTCGCCGGACAGAATGAGGCGGTCGCCGGACAGCATGGTGTGCCGAATGGCTTCGTCACCGACGCGCTGGACATCGGCGCGATCGCGCAGGCGATGTCGGAAGTGGCATCCGTCCGTGGCGGGCCGCGCCATGTGGCGATGAGGAAGGCGGCGCGAGCGAGCGTCGAGCGCTATTCGCTGACGGCGCTGGGCGACGATCTGATCGCGCTCTATGAGCGATTGCTGGGGTACTCGGGTAGCTTCGCCGCGCCGGGCGCCGGTGTCGGTGGAGTTCCGGAACCCGGCCCCCCTGCTGCCCCGGGGCCGTCACCCCATCACGGGTGACGGCCCCCAGGCGAATGCGACCGCGCGGGGCGGTCGCATCGCGTCCTGGCCATCTGCGTCCTGGTCATCTATCAGTCGCAGAGGGCCGCAGACCCCTCAGCCCGGAAGGCGAGGAACGCTCTCGCATCATTGACCGAAGCGGGCCTTCGCGTCATTGACGCATGCGGTCTTGGCACCGCCGGCCAGAGAATCACACTTCTCGACGGCCACCTTGTAGTCGGCCTCGCGCTTGTCGGCCGCGGTCTCGCGCGCCACCTCGCGGGTGTTCGCGCGGTTGTCCATCGATGCGCGCGCCATCTTGGCGTCGGCCAGGCCCTTGTCGCGCGCAGCCTTCGCTTCCTTCACGCAGACGTCCTTGTCGTTGCCGGCGAGGTCATCGCACTTCTCCTTGGACACGTCGTAGCTCGATTCGGCCTTGACCTTCGCGACCTTCTCGGCATGGCGCGGCGTCGGTTCATTGCGCTGCTCCAGCTCGGCGATCGCCACGTCGCGGGTCGCCTTGGCCTCCTTCACGCAGACGTCCTTGGCGTTGCCCTTCATCGAATCGCACTGCGCCTTGGCCGACTTGTGCTCGCCTTCGATGCGGCTCTTCTCGGCCCGGTATTGCTCGGTGGGCATCGTCGAGTTCGACTGCGCATGGGCCACCGTCAGCACCGATGACAGCGCGATCGCCGCCGACGCGATCAGATGGCGGGACATGGTTCGTGACGTGAGGAACGAGGTATTCATCGATTTTCTCCTTCGAGTTTCTTCCGTGACGGGGCTTGCCCGTCGGCGTGAAGGGAGTATCGATGGGTGCCGACGCCGCCGGAATCGGACGACGGCGCCGGATGAAGTAGGCCGGTTCCTACGCGAGCGGCGTGTGCAGGATCGGCAACGGGGGGAGTCGCCCCGCCGCCGTCATGGGAAAGCCGGGACCGACGCGTCCTCGCCGCCCCAGGCGGCTTCCGGATGACCATGGGTCAGCCGCGCGCGGATCTCGCCGACGCGGCGCGCCGGCACGTCGACGATCAGCAGGATGCGGCCGTGGCGCATGTCGTCCTCGAAACGCTTCAGGCGCGAGTTGGGTACCGACGAGCCGATCATGCTCGCGACCCAGGTGCCGAACAGCGCGCTGGCCACCACGAGCAGCAGCGATTCGACGTGACCCACCTGCAATCCGTAGGGCTTCAGCCACGCGATCAGCGCCGTGCTGGCGACGCCTAGCAGTGCGCCGATCATGAAGCCGACGGCGGCGCCGTGACGGATGTCGGTCTTCTGCAGCAGGTTGGCCTCGTGCAGTTCGCCGAGGTCGGTGCCGCGCAGCGCGAGGAAGTACATGTGGCGGTCCTCGATGCGCGCGAGCAGCAGGTCGTTGGCGGTGCGCCGGGCGCTGGCGAGATCGGGCAGCACCCAGTAGAGGCGATGTCTCATCATCGGTCTCCTCGAACGGCGGTTTGCGGCGGGGCGTTGTCCGGAAGGCTCATCGAAACGCCGGCTTCCGGCTCTCGGCGACGCGTTCGCCAGCACAGTCTATGTCCGGGCCGGCGCCGGAGCGTCCCAAGAGTCGGAGGTTGTCAGGGTCATCGAATGGCGGTGGGTGGCGGGCGGCTGGCGGGCGGAACCGGGGAGGTGCCGGGCCGATTGGCCCGCTGCGATGAAAACCGCTAACCTTGCGCGCGCATCCGGACCCTCTTCCCATGTGCGGCATAGCCGGCTTCTTCCATGACGATCCGATCGCGCCCGCCGCAGTGGCGGCGTCGCTGGCCGAGCTGCGTCGTCGCGGGCCGGATTCGCAGCATGTCGTGAGCTGGGACGGCGGCTGGCAGCGGCTGCCGGGCGATCCGTCGGCAGGTGATCGATCAGCGCGCGATCGATCAGCGGGCGATCGATCGGGCGATCGGTCGGGCGATCGTTTGGCGGGCGACGGATCGGCGGGCGCCGCGCGGGCCGGGCTGCTGCATGCGCGGCTGGCGATCATCGACCCGCGGCCCGAGGGCGATCAGCCGATGGCCAACGAACGCGGCGACGTCTGGATCTGCTACAACGGCGAGGTCTACGACTGGGCCGGTCATGCGCGCGAGCTGCAGGCGCGCGGCGTCGTGATGCGCACGCGCACCGACACCGAGTTCATCCTGCGCGCCTATGAGACCTGGGGCATCGATTGCCTGCAGCGGCTGCGCGGCATGTTCGCCTTCGTCATCGTCGACCTGCGCAGCCGCAAGCTGTGGGCGGTGCGCGACCGGATGGGCGAAAAGCCGCTGGTCTACAGCCACGGCGCGCATGGCTTCGCGTTCGGCTCGACGGTGCGCGCGGTGCTGCCGCTGGTGCCGGCCGAAGCGCGGCGCCTGTCGGCCGATGCGCTCGACGCCTATCTCGCGCATCGCTATCTGCCGGCGCCGATGACGGTGGCCGCCGACGTGCAGCGGCTGGAGAACGGGCACCTGCTGTGCTACGACCTCGAGCGGCGCACGCTCGAGAAGCGCCGCTGGTGGCAGCCGGCGCCCGCCGCCGGCGACTGGCTCGCGGAGCTCGATGCGGCGGTGCGCATGCGCACGGTGGCCGACCGGCCGCTGGGCGTGTTCCTGTCCGGCGGCATCGATTCGGGCGTGGTGGCGAGCCGGCTGGCCGCGCAAGGGCACAATCGGCTGGCGAGCTTCACGGCGGCGTTCCCGGGCACGGAGTTCGAGGAGAGTGGACGGGAGGGGGGGGTGGGGGGGGCCCTCGGCTTTCCGAATAACCGGGTCGAGCTGCGGGTCGATGCGGCAGCCGATTTCGATCGGGTCGTCGGCGCCTTCGACGAGCCGTTCGCCGATCCCAGCATGTTTCCGACCTGGCAGCTCGCGCGCGCGACGACGCGCGAGGTCAAGGTCGTGCTGTCGGGCGATGGCGGCGACGAGCTGTTCGCCGGCTACAAGCGCTACGAGAAGCATCTGCGCACCGCCTGGCGGCGCGGTCTGCGGCTGCCCGGGCTGCCGCTGCCGGCGTCGCTGCAGGCGCGCGGCGTCGCGCGCTGGTCGGCGGAGTTGCGGATGGACTGGACCGAGGCCTACAGCCTGCGCTTCTCGGGCTTCACGCCGGCGCAGCGGCGGGCGCTGCAGCCCGGCCGCGCAGCCGCGCCGGCCACCTGGTGGCGGCCGGTCGATGGCGAGCCGCAGAGCGATCCGCTGGCGCGGCTGCTGCAGATCGACCTGGCGAACTATCTGCCGGAGTACATCCTCAGGAAGGGCGATCTGGCGACGATGGCGCACGGGCTGGAGCTGCGCGCGCCGCTGCTCGATCACCGCTGGTACGAAACGCTGATCGCGCTGCCGGCCGCCGAGCGCTTCACGCAGCCGCGCAAGACGCTGCTGCGCGCCGCGATGACCCTGCCGCCGGCGCTCGATCCGTTCGCCGCGAAGAAACGCGGCTTCAATCCGCCGGTGGCGGCGATGCTGAGGAGCGGCCTCGCCGGGCGGCTGCCCGGCCTCGGCGCGCGGCTGGGCGAGGTCACTGGCGGGCGGCTGTCGGCGGCCGCCGTCGATGCGCTGATCGAACGTTTCGGTGGCGGCAGCCCGGCGCTCGCCGAACAGGTGCTGCAGTTGCTGATCCTGGAGACGTCGCTGCGGCAGCTTCGCGAGCTCGGCGTCAGCGCCTGATCAGTGTGCGCCGACGCGAGCCTGTGCGCTCACGCTTTCGCCGCGAAGATCTTCTGTTCGTGCAAGCCCAGGGTCTGTTTGAACGCGTCGGTGAAACCCGTTGCGCCGCCCGCCGCCGGCAGCCACATCACCGAGCGGATCTCGCCGAATTCACGCTTGAGCCGGACCCAGGTCTCGCCGCCGTCGCGGCTGCGGAAGAGCTGACCCAGATTGGTGGCGACGAACAGCAGACGAGGATCGGCAGGATGCGTGGCGATGCACCAGGGAGTGCTGTTGAGCTCTCCCGGCAAGCCGGCGTCGCTCCAGGTCGTCCCGTAGTCCCGACTGCGCAGCAGTTTGCCCGTCGAACCGGGCGGGCCATCGCCGTTGGTCAGGAAGATCGTGCCGTCGTGGTCGGCGCGAGGCACGACGACACGCGTGTACTGCCATTCGGACCGCAGGGGGGTGAGCGTCCAATGGTCTCCGTCATCCGTGCTGTGATGAATGCCTTTGTTGGTCGCCGCGAAGAGCTTGCGTTGATCACCGACGTATTCGATGCCCAGACCGTGGATGTCGTCGGACACCAGCCCCTTCGAGGGGCACTTTTCCCATGTGCGGCCGCCGTCCGCGCTGCGCCGGATGCCATCCACTTCGACGCCAGCCCATACGAGATTCCGGTCTCGGGGATCGAACCGGATCTGCGTGATGCGCGGCTTGCCGACGAACGTGCATTGATCGACGAACTCGCACGGCCGTTCCGACCAGGTGCGCCCGCCGTCCTCGCTGCGAAACAATCCGGCCGGATGCGTTCCGGCGAGCATCACGAGCGGATCGTGCGGAGACACTTCCAGTGCCCAGGTTTCCAGCCCGTCCAGCGGCGAAGGCAGATGTTCCCAGCGCGAAGCCTCGGGATCCCACCGCTGCAGACCGAAATCGGTGCCTGCATAGACGCGGTCCGGGGCGATCGGGCTGGCCGCCATCGACCAGACGCGGGCTTCCAGATACAGCCCCGACTCGGTATAGGGCCGCGCCCAGGTCTGCCCGTCATCCTTGCTGAACCACACCGACATGCCCGCCGTGCCGACGTAGAGATCGTTCGCCATGTCTCGCTCCTGCGTCAATCCGCCTTGATGTTTTTTTCTCTGACGAGCTTACCCCACTTCTCGGTTTCGAGCCCGATGTGCCTGGCGAGGTCTTCGGGCGTGCCGCCCACGGCATCGAGACCCATCGCTCGAAAGCGTTCGCGGACGTCGGCATCGGCCAGGATCCGGTTGACCTCGGCATTGACGCGCGCGACGATGCTCTTCGGCAGACCCGCCGGCCCGACGAGGCTGAACCACACCGCCGCTTCGAAAGGAGGCAGGCCCAGTTCGGCCAGCGTGGGAAGATCGGGCATCGCGACCGCCCGCCTGTTTCCTGCAACGCCCAGCACGCGTATCTTGCCTGCCTGGATCTGCGGCAACGCGGGGCCGAGGTTCTCGAAGCTGTACTGAACCTGTCCGGAAGCGAGCCCGACGACCGCCGGGCCGCTGCCCTTGAAGGGCACGTGCACCGCATCGGTACTCGTCACCGACTTGAACCACTCGCCGCCCAGATGCAGCAGCGTGCCGTTGCCCGCCGACGCATAGCTGGTCTTGGCCGGATTGGCTTTCAGCCAGGCGACCAGCTCCCGGGGCGACTTCACCGGCAGATCGGCGTTCACCATCAGGTAGCTCGGTACCAGGTTCATCAATACGATCGGTTCCAGATCCTTTCGTACGTCGTACGGCAGGTTCGGATACAGCCATGGATTGACCGTCATCGGCGCCGGGCCGACCAGCAACGTGTACCCGTCCGGCGCCGACTTCACCACCGCCTCGGTGGCGATCTGCGTGGCGGCCCCGGGCCTGTTCTCGACGATCACCGGCTGCCCGAGGCTGTCTCCCAGTCTCGGCGAGATCAAACGGGCAGTGATGTCGGCCGAACCGCCCGGGGCATAGGGCACGATCAGACGAATCGGCTTGGTCGGCCATGTCTGGGCCGCGGCTGCACTGGTGACCAGCAGCGCGCACAGGAACAGGATTCCGCGCGATAGCACCATGGCTTTGTCTCCTCGCTGTATTTGGATTCATTGTGCCTCATCCGCCGGGATCGGATCGGCATCCGGCTGGAGGCAGCGGCGTCGCGTCCGCCGTGCGTGCGTCAATCGGCCGCGGCGGCCGCTGCGTATTGAATCTTGTACAGCCGCGAATAGACGCCGTCGCGCGCCAGCAGCTCCGCATGGCGCCCCTGCTCGACGATGCGGCCCTGCTCGATGACGACGATGCGGTCGGCCCGCTCGATCGTCGACAGGCGATGGGCGATGATCAGGGTCGTGCGGCCCTGCATCGTCCGTTCCAGCGCCTGCTGCACCTCGCGTTCGGTCTCCGAGTCGAGCGCCGACGTGGCCTCGTCCAGCAGCAGGATCGGCGCATCCTTCAGCAGCGCGCGGGCGATCGCCAGCCGCTGGCGCTGGCCGCCGGAGAACTTCGCGCCGCGTTCGCCGATCATCGCCGACAGGCCGCCCGGCAGCGAGCGGACGAAGCCGTCGAGCGATGCATGCTCGAGCGCCTGCCACACCTGTTCGTCGCTGACCCGCTCGCCCAGGCCGAACGCGACGTTCTCGCGCACCGTGTCGTTGAACAGCACCACGTCCTGGCTGACCAGCGCGATCTGCGCGCGCAGGCTGGCCAGCGTCAGCTCCTCGATCGGCACGCCGTCGAGCAGGATGCGGCCGCCGGTGGGCGAGAAGAAGCGCGGAATGAGATTGAGCAGCGTGGTCTTGCCGCCGCCCGAGCCGCCGACCAGCGCGATCACCTCGCCGGCGCGGATCTGCAGGTCGATGCCGGCCAGCGCATCGCGCTCGGCATCGGGATAGCGGAAGCGAAGCTGCTCGAACGTCAGCTCGCCGCGGGCGCGGTCGATGCGGCGGCTGCCGCGGTCGGCCTCGGGCAGCTCGTCCAGCAGCTTGAACACGATCTCGGCGGCGGTCAGGCCACGCTGGAAGGTGGTGTTCAGGTCCGCCAGATGCTTCAGCGGCGCCAGCAGCATCAGCATCGCGGTGACGAACGACACGAAGCCGCCGACGGTGGTCTGGTTGTTCATCGACTGGATCAGCGCGATGCTGACCACCACCGCGACCGCGATCGCCGCGGCGAGCTGGGTGATCGGCACGGTGGCGCTGCCGGCCACCGTCAGCCGCATCGCGAAGCCGCGCACCTTCTCCACCGCCTGCGCGAACGCCCGCTGCTCGGGCTCGTAGGCATCGTAGATCTTGATGACCTTGTGACCGTTGGACGCCTCCTCGACCATCCGGCTCATCTCGCCGTAGTTGTTGAAGTTCTCCTGGTTCAGCCGCCGGATGCGCCGGCTGAACACCGCGACGATCGCCGCCATCAGCGGAATCAGCACCAGCGCGACCAGCGTCAGCCGCCAGTTGAGGATCAGCAGCCAGGTCAGCAGTCCGACGATCACCAGCGAGTCGCGGATCACCGCGGTCAGCACCCGGGTGATCGCCTCGGACAGGTAGACCACCTCGAACACGATGCGGTTGACCATCATCGTCGTGGCCTCGTGCTCGACGCGCGCCGCCGGCAGCCGCATCAGCCGCGCGAACATCTCCTTGCGGATGTCGACCAGCACGTGGTTGCCGACCCAGGCGAACGCGTAGCTGCTGCTGAACGTGGCGACGCCGCGCAACAGGAAGATGCCGATGATGGACGCCGGCACCAGCCATGGCGCGAAGTTCTCGCGCGCGACGAACCCCTGGTCGAGCAGCGGCTTCATCAGCGCCGGGAACAGAGGCTCGGTCGCGGCCGCGACGATCATGCCGGCCAGCGCGATCCAGAATCCCCGGGCATAGGGCTTGGCGTAACGCAGCAGCCGCGAATAGGTTTGGAGGCTGTCTCTCAAGGTGCCGGGGATTCTACGCGACGCCGGCGGTGGATCGGAACTTGCCGGTAGTGCGTGCTATCGTGCGCGATCTGTCTCGAAAATCACCTCATATGTGTGGAATAGCCGGATTCCTGTCGGCGCAACGCCCTTCCGACGATGTCCTGCTTCGAATGACCCGCGCGCTGGCGCATCGGGGCCCGGATGCCGAAGGGTTCTACCGGGAGGGGCCGGTCGCGTTCGGTCATCGCCGTCTCAGCATCATCGATGTCGCCCACAGCCTGCAACCGATGACCGACGACGCTACCGGTTTCACGTTGTGCTACAACGGCGAGCTCTACAATTTCGAGTCGCTGCGGGACGAGCTGACGGCAGCCGGGCACCGTTTCAGCACCCAGGGAGACACCGAAGTCCTGCTGCGGGCGCTGCTGCAATGGGGCGATGAGGCACTGTCCCGGCTGCGCGGGATGTTCGCGTTCGCCGCCTGGGATCCGCGGCGCCAGCGGCTGCTGGTGGCCCGTGACCAGGTCGGCGTCAAGCCGCTCTACTATCACTGGAACGCCGGCACGTTCGTGTTCGGGTCCGAGCTGCCGGCGCTGCTCGAACACCCAGCGGTGTCGCGGAACATCGATCTGGAGGCGGTCAATCTGTTCCTCGAGGGGCAGTTCGTGCCGGCGCCGCGCAGCATCTGGCAGTCGGTGCGCAAGCTGCCGCAGGCGCATGCGCTGGCGATCGAGAACGGTCAGCTCACCGAGTTCCGGTACTGGTCGCTCGATTATCGCGACAAGCCGGCGATCGATGTCGACGAGGCGGTCGATCTGATCGATCGCGCGCTCCGGGAATCGGTAGATGGAATGCTGGTATCCGATGTTCCGCTGGGCGCATTCCTGAGCGGCGGCATCGATTCGAGCCTGGTGGCCGCCGTGATGACCGCCTGCCGCGGCGGTCCGATCGATACCTACAACCTTGGCTTCACCGGCAATGTGCAGGGCAGCGAGCATGAGCAGGCAGCGCTGGTCGCGCGGCACATCGGCGCGCGCCATCATCCGCTGATGATCTCGCCGGCCGACGTGCTGGCCGGCTTCGACCGGCTGACCGGCGTCTACGACGAACCGTTCGCCGACCAGGCGGCGCTGCCGACCCTGCTGCTGTCGGCACATGCGCGGCGCGAGGTCACGGTGGTGCTGACCGGCGAGGGGGCCGACGAGGTGTTCGCCGGCTACGGCAACTACTACAAACGGATCCGCGACGAGAAGCTGACCCGCTGGATGGGCGCGGCCGGCTCGCCGTGGCCGCTGATCCATCGCTGGCTGCCCGAGGTCGCGCGGCGCGAACGGCTGCTGAAGGCCGGCTCGCGGCCGCTGGCCGAGCGCTACGTGACGATACCGAACATGTTCGACGAGGAGGTGCGCGACCGGGTCTATACGCCGGCGTTTCGTGCCCGCGCCGGGGAGCGTCTGGCCAGCTATGCGGCCCGCTTCTACGGGGAGTGCAACTCAGCCGAGTATCTGGACCGCCTGCTGTACATCGACAGTTCGCTGTGGTTGCCGGACGATCTGCTGACGAAGGTCGATCGCGCGACGATGGCCTGCTCGCTGGAGGCTCGTGTGCCTTATCTCGATCATCAGTTCCTGCAGACCTGCGCACGTCTGCCGGCGCGATTCAAGCTCGACGGGCGGTTGACCAAGGCCGTGCTGAAGCGCGTTGCCCGGCGTTATCTGCCCGACAGCATCGTCGATCGGCCAAAGCAGGGATTCATGATGCCGCTGGACCAGTGGATCGTCGGTGGCCTCGAGCCGCTGATCGATGATGCCCTCGGGGCCGGCGGGCTGGCGCCACGCAACCTGGGGGCGCCCGCCGAGATCGCCCGGATGCGCAGCGAGCACGCGGCCGGCCGTCGCAATCATGCGCTGCGGCTGTGGACCCTGCTGATGCTCGAGAGCTGGTTCCGGCGGCATGCGCCGGACTTCAGGCTGTAGGTTCTACATCGCGCCGATGTACGCCCGATACCACTGCACGAACTTCTGCAGTCCCTGCGCGAGCGGGGTCGCCGGCTCGTAGCCGGTGGCGGCGCGCAGCTTGGAGGCGTCGGCGAACGTGCGTTCGACGTCGCCGGGCTGCATCGGCAGCTCGTTGCGCTGCGCCGGCCTGCCGGTGGCCTGCTCGAGCAGCGCGATCAGCTCGGCGGCGCCGACCGGGTCGCTGCGGCCGACGTTGTAGATCTCGAACGGCGCCCAGCTCGTGTCGGGCCGGTCGGCCTGCCAGGCGGAGGGGTCGGTGCGCCAGGGTGCTCGTTCGTCGCTGCCGCCGGCCTGCGGCGATGGGGCGGAGGCCTCAGCGCGGCCGCGGCGCGGCGGCCCGGCCAGCACCCGTACCGTCGCATCGGCAGCGTCCTCGCCGAACGTGAAGTCGCGCGACAGGCCGCCGCCGGCATAGACGTCGATCGGGCGGCCGCGCAGCAGCGCGTCGGTGAACTTCCAGATCGCCATGTCGGGCCGGCCCCAGGGGCCGTAGACCGTGAAGTAGCGCAGCGCGCTGATCGGCAGGCCGAACAGGTGCGCGTAGCTGTGCGCCATCACCTCGGTGGCGCGCTTGGTGGCCGCGTAGAAGCTGACCGGGTGGTCAACGGTGTCGGTCTCGCGGAACGGCACCTGGCTGCGGCCGCCGTAGACGCTGGAGCTGCTGGCCAGCACCAGGTGGCCGACCGCATGGCGGCGGCAGGCTTCCAGCACCGAGGTCGTGCCGGCGAGATTGCTCTGCGCGTACGCATGCGGATGGTCGAGCGCATACCGCACGCCGGCCTGTGCCGCCAGATGGACGACACCGGAGGGGCGCGCTTCGGCGAACGCGGTCATCACCGGGCCGGGCTCGGCCAGGTCGACGCGGCGGAACTCGAAATGCCGGTGCTGGGCGAGACGGTCGAGCCTGTGCTGCTTGAGCGCCGGGCTGTAGTAGTCGTTCAGATTGTCGAGACCGAGCACCCGGTGGCCGTCGGCGAGCAGCCGCTCGCATACCAGCATGCCGATGAAGCCGGCTGCGCCGGTGACGATCGTGGTCGTGGTCATTGTTCGTTGGTCAGGACCCGTTCCAGGCCGGATTCGCGAAGCGCCGGAACGGTGACGGGAGGCGTTCAGGCGAGCCGGTGCATAAGGGTACACGGGTGCAAGGCTCAGGCGGTGTGAAGCAATGCCGCCGCAGGGCGGCGGCAGCCGCGCCGGACGATGCGGCTACGCCGGCACGTCCCGGAACACGACACTAGAATGACGGACCCTCCGGGCGCAGGCCATATCGCCGCCGGCCCGGTCACCTTCTCCGGAGCCCCGCTTGTCCCCGGTCCAGTCTCCGATCCGGCTGTCGGTCGCGATCATCGCGCGCAACGAGGCGCATCGGATCGAGCGCTGTCTGCGGTCGGTGGCGTTCGCCGACGAGATCGTCGTGCTCGATTCGGGCAGCGCCGACGACACGGTGGCGATCGCCCGGCGTTGCGGCGCCCGGGTCGAGGTCAGCGACGGCTGGCCGGGCTACGGCCCGCAGAAGAACCGGGCGCTGGCCCTGACCCGCGGCGAATGGGTGCTCTCGATCGATGCCGACGAGGAGGTCACGCCGGAGCTCGCGGCGGCCATCCGCGAGGCGGTCGCGCAGCCGCGCTTCGACGGCTACTGGGTCAGGCGGGCCTCGACCTTCTGCGGCCGGGTGATCCGTCACGGCGACTGGCGCAACGACCGGGTGCTGCGGCTGTTCCGCCGGGCGGTCGGCCGTTTCTCCGACGACGTGGTGCACGAGCGGGTGCTGGTGCCGGCGCCGCACGGGGAGCTGGCCGGGCTGCTGCTGCACGACAGCGTCGACAGCATCGAGGACGGCCGGCGCAAGATGCTCGAGTACGCGCGGCTGGGGGCCGCGCGGCTGCGCGCGCGCGGCCGCGGCGGCCTCGTGTCGGCCTGTCTGCACGGCGGCTGGACCTTCGTGCGCGGCTATCTGCTGCGATTGGGTATCCTCGATGGCTGGCGCGGCCTGATGATCGCCCGCCTGAACGCCCGCGGCACCTACCTCCGTTACCGGCTGGCGGGTTCCGCGGCCGACGAATCGACTCTGGAGCACACACGATGACCCCCGACACCGCAGCCACGCGCGGCATCGACCGCTATCCGCTGCCCGCGCTGGAGAACCTGCCCGAGGACATCCGCAATCAGCTCCTGCAGGTGCAGGAGAAGGCCGGCTTCGTGCCGAACGTGTTCCTGAAGCTGGCGCGCCGGCCCGACGAGTTCCGCGCATTCTTCGCGTATCACGATGCGCTGATGCTGCGCGAAAACAATCTGTCGAAGGCCGAGAAGGAGATGATCGTCGTCGCCACCAGCGGCGCCAACGGCTGCCTGTACTGCGTGGTGGCGCACGGCGCGATCCTGCGCATCTATGCGAAGAATCCGCGGCTCGCCGATCAGCTCGCGACCAATCATCGCAAGGCCGAGATCACGCCGCGCCAGCGGGCGATGCTGGACTTCGCGCTGAAGGTGTCGACCGCGTCGGCCACCGTCGACGATGCCGACTTCGAGGCGCTGCATGCGCACGGCTTCGACGACGAGGACATCTGGGACATCGGCGCGATCGCCGCGTTCTTCGCGCTGTCCAACCGGATGGCCAACGTGTCGAGCATGATGCCCAACGAAGAGTTCTACCTGATGGGACGGATCCCGAAGAAGAAGGAGGGGAAGTGATGACGGCAGTGCAGGGAAGGGTGGCGATCGTCACCGGCGGGGGGACCGGCGTCGGCGCGGCCACCTCGAAATGGTTCGCCGCGCGCGGCTGGAAGGTGCTGGTCAACTACAGCCGCAGCCAGGCCGAGGCCGACGCGGTGGCGCGCGACTGCGGCGAGGACCGCGCGTTCGCGTTCAAGGGCGACGTGGCCTCGGACGCCGACTGCGTGGCGATGGCCGACGCGGCGATGAAGCGCTGGGGCCGCATCGATGCGCTGGTCAACAACGCCGGCCGCACGCAGTTCGTGCAGCTCACCGATCTCGATGCGCTGAAGGCCGAGGACTTCCACCGGATCTACGACGTCAACGTCATCGGCGCGTTCCAGATGGCGCGCGCTGCCGCCCGCCACATGGGCGAGGGCAGCGCGATCGTCAACGTGTCGTCGATCTCCACCGCGACCGGGCAGGGCAGCTCGATCCCGTACGTGTCGTCCAAGGGCGCGCTCAATGCGCTGACGGTGACGCTGGCGCGCGCGCTGTCGCCGAAGGTGCGGGTCAACGCGGTGCTGCCGGGCTTCATCGAGAGCCGCTGGCTGCGCGAGGGCTACGGCGACGCCACCTACGAGAAGGCGAAGGCCAACTACGTCAACAGCGTCGCGCTGGGGCGGGTCTGCACGCCGCAGGAGATCGCCGATGCGATCGGCTTCCTGATCGAGGGTGCGACGCTGACCACCGGCCAGCTACTGACGCTGGATGCCGGGCTCGTCATGGGGCGCCGGCGCTGAAGGATCCTGCGATCCGCCCGCGCGGTTCGCACGGGCGGTCGCGGGCGGTTCGGCGGTCGACCTCAAGCGGTCGACCTTCAGCGGTCGACCGCCTGTCTGCCCCGGAGCGCTCAGGCGTCGGCGGTGAAGCCGATCTTCTTGACGATCGGCCCCCAGCGGTCATGGTCGGCGCGCAGCATCGCGGCCAGTTCCTGCGGCGTCGACGAGGTGGCTTCCAGGCCCATCGTCGCCAGCCCCTCGACCACCGGCTGGGTGGCCAGCGCCTGGCGCACCGCGGTGTTGGCCCGCTGCAGCACGTCGGCGCTGGGCTTGCCGGGCAGGAACAGGCCGAACCACTCGCGCGCGGTGACGGTCGGGAAGCCCTGCTCGGTGTAGGTGGCGACGTCGGGCAGGAAGCGGCTGCGGCTCGGGCCCGAGGTGGCCAGCACGCGGATCTTGCCGGCCTTCGCGTTCTGAAAGAACTCGCCCTCGGGTGCCGACACCGCCGACACCTGGCCGCCGATCAGATCGAGGATCGCCGGCTGCGAGCCGCGGAACGGGATGTGCTTCAGCTCGACACCGGAGGCCATCGACAGCAGCGCGCCGAGGAAGTGCGGCACCGATCCGGCGCCCGGCGTCGCGAAGTTGGCCTTGTCGGGATTGGCCTTCGCGAACGCGATGAAGTCCGACACCGTCTTGACCGAGTCGGGCACCGCCGGGCCCACCGCCAGCCCGAACGCGAAGGTGGCGGCCACCGACAGCGCGGTCACGTCCTCGAACGGGTTGTAGTTGAGCTTCTTGTAGACGTGCGGGTAGATCATCAGCATCGACGCCGGCGTCTGCAGGATCGTCGTGCCGTCGGACGGTGCGATCTTCATCTGCTCGACGGCGAGCTGGCCGCCGGCACCCGGCTTGTTCTCGACCAGCGCGTTGCGGGCATAGATGCCGCGCAGCCCTTCGGCGAGCCGCCGGCACAGCGTGTCGGAGGTGCCGCCGGGGGGAAAGCCGGTGACGATCCGCACCGTGTCGAGAAGCTGCGCCTGGGCCGCCGCGAGACCGGGCAGCAGCGCGGCGGTGGCGCCGCCCGCGGCGGCGGCGAGCAGGCGGCGGCGATCGGAATCGGTCATGGGATGTCTCCTGGAAGGGGGCGTCATGCGTACGCCGCCAGCGAAATTTATGAACTATAAGTATTACGCCGGACGACTATAAGGCGGCGCGCCGGCGGGCGTCAAGCATGGCGCAAGGCCGGCAGGAAGTCGTGGTGAAGACCCGGTACAGACCCCGTACAGGCCCGGTACAGTTCACCCATGACCCTGCATGCGCGCAGCCTGCGCTACTTCGACGAGATCCGGCGCAGCGGCTCGATCCGCGAGGCGGCGCGCCGGCTGCACGTCGCGTCGTCGGCGGTCAACCGGCAGCTGCTGCAGCTCGAGCAGCAGCTCGGCACGCCGCTGTTCGACCGGCTGCCGGCGGGCCTGAAGCTCACCGCGGCCGGCGAGCTGTTCTCGCGCCACGTGATCACGGTGCTGCAGGACGAGCAGCGGATGAACCACGAGCTGGATCTGCTGCGCGGCATCCGGCGCGGCGAGGTCAAGCTGGTGTCGGTCGAAGGGCTGAACGCGGAGTTCCTGCCGGCGGTGCTGCAGCGGATGCTCGAGCGGTATCCGCTGATCCGGATCGGCGCGCGTTCGGCCGGTTCGGCGCACACCGCGCAGGCGGTGATCGACGGCGATGCCGACGTCGCACTCGGTTTCTCGGTCGAACGTCACGAGGCGCTGCGGCAGTGCGTGGTCGGACGCTTCGCGCTCGGCGCGATCGTGCGGCCCGATCATCCGCTGGCCGGCCGCGGCCAGGTGAGCTTCACCGAATGCACGCGCTACCCGCTGATCCTGCCGGGGCCGGAACTGTCGATCCACGCGGCGATGCGGCCGCTGCTGGCCAACCACCGCCGGTCGATCACCGTGCCGCTGACCAGCGGCACGGTGGAGCTGGCCCGCGTGCTGGCGATGCGCGGCGCCGGCATCGCGTTCCAGACGCGCGTCGGCATCGAGCGGGACCTGGCCGAGCGGCGGCTGGCGTTCGTGCCGCTGAAGGCGGCGGTGCCGCTGGTCAGCGAGCTGGGGGCCTACGTGCGCGCCGGGCGCACGCTGCCGCCGGCGGTCGACGCGTTCGTGCAGATCGTCGCCGACGAGCTGCAGCGGCGCGAAGCGCAGGAGCGCACGGCCGGGCGGTGATGCCGTTTCGGCATCACCCCGGGCCGAATTCTGTGCTGGCGCGAGCACCCGGGGGCTTCTAGACTTTCGTGCCTGAGCGCTGCCGCCGTCCGCGGCATCCGCCGGAGTCGACGGATCCGTCGAACCCCGCCGGATCCGTCGAACCTGCCGGATCCGCCGATCCGCTCATCCACCGAGCCCGCCGAACCCTCCGAACCGCGCCGCGATGGAATCCCTGCCCGTCATCGATGCCGCCCTGCTGCCCGGCGGACCGCAACCCGCCGGCGACCCGCGGGTCGGCGCACTGCTGCGCGAGGTCTGCGAGCGGCACGGCTTCTTCTATCTGCGCAACCACGACATCGATCCGCCGCTGATCGACGAGGTGTTCGCGCAGACCGCGCGGCTGTTCGCGCTGCCGCTGGCCGACAAGCTGGCGCTCGACCGCGCGCACTCGCGCTGCAACCGCGGCTACGAACCGCTGCGCGCGCAGACATTGCAAAGCGGCGCGCCGCCGGACCTGAAGGAAGGCTTCTATCTGGGCACCGACCTGCCGCCCGACGATCCGCGCGTGCTGGCCGGGCGCTTCAACCAGGGGCCGAACCAGTGGCCGTCGGGGCTGCCGGGCTTTCGCGAGACGATGCAGCGCTACTTCGATCAGTGCTACCGGCTGGCCGGCCGGGTCGTGCGCGGGCTGGCGTTGTCGCTCGATCTGCCGGTCGGCTTCTTCGATGCCTATCTGACCGACGCGTCGGCCACGCTGCGGCTGCTGCACTACCCGCCGCAGCCCGCCCGGCCGGCGCCCGGCGAGAAGGGCTGCGGCGAACACACCGATTTCGGCGGCGTGACCTTGCTGCTGCAGGACGACTGCGGCGGGCTGCAGGTGCGCGATCCGGCCAGCGGCGGCTGGATCGACGCGCCGCCGCAGCCGGGCTGCTTCGTCGTGAACCTGGGCGACCTGTTCGCGCGCTGGACCAACGACCGCTATCAGTCGACGTTGCACCGCGTAGTGAACCTGTCGGGCCGCGAACGTTACTCGGTGCCGTTCTTCTTCACCGGCAATCCCGATCACCGCGTGCAGTGCCTGCCGACCTGCCTGGCCGCCGGCGAAGCGCCTCGCCATCCGACGGTCACCGTCGAACAGCATCTGCGCGCTTGCTATCAGCGCACCTACGCCTGACGGTCGCGGGCGGAATGACCGAGGTGATCCGCGG
>DAISWF010000053.1:0-3963 GCA_036826495.1 Burkholderiaceae bacterium | reverse complement strand
ATGGTGCCTGGCAGGGTGCATGGGCATTCGACGCCTGGCGGCCGCTGCTGGCGGCGGCCGGCTGGGCCAGCGTGGCGATCGATCTGCCGGGCAACGGCCACGGCCCGCTGGCCGGCGCGCCCGCGGGGCTGGACCACTACACCGCCTGCGCCGCGGCGGCGGCGGCCGCGATCGACGGGCCGCTGGTCGTCGTGGGGCACAGCGGCGGCGGCCTGACCGCGACGCAACTGGCCGAGGCGCTGCCCGACCGGGTGGCGGCCGTCGTCCACCTGGCCGGCATGATGCTGCCCAGCGGCTGCGGCTACGCGGCGTTCGCCGCGCGGATCCGGCCGCAGCCGCACGGCATCGTTGCGCACCTGCAATGGAACGACGACCGCAGCGCCAGCCGGGTGCCGCCCGAGGCGGCGCTGACGGTGTTCCTGCACGACTGCGAGCCGGCGGCGGCGCGGGCGGCCGCCGCGCGCCTGACCTGGCAGCCGGAGGCCGGCCGCGCCGTTGCACCGTGCTGGACGGCGCAACGCGCCGGCCGGGTGCCCCGTGTCTATGTCGAGTGCACGCAGGACCGCTCGCTGCCGGTCGCGGTGCAGCAAGCGATGCAGGCGGCCACGCCGGGCGCCCGTCGCGTGGTGCTCGACTGCGGCCACGTGCCGCAACTGGCACAACCCGTGCAACTGACCCGTCTGCTGGGGGCCGAGCTGGCATTGCTGGGCCTCGCACCTTCCGTCTCACCCAGGGGAAACGACTGATGAAACATCCGATGCTCCGCACCTTCGCCGCGCTGCTGATCGCCGGCCTGTCCTTCGGCGGGCCGTCCGTCGCCGCCGCTGCCGACAAGGTGGTGTTCCAGCTCGACTGGGTGCCGGGCGGCGACAAGTCGCCGATCTACGCGGCGGTCAAGTCCGGGCTGTTCGCCGCCGAGGGGCTGGACGTCACGCTGCAGTCGGGGCGCGGCTCGTCGGACTCGGTTAGCAAGCTCGCATCGGGCGCGGCCGACGTCGGCGTGGCCGGCATCGCCGCGCTGATGACCGCGGTGGCCGAATCGAACGCGCCGGTCAAGGCGGTGATGTCGATCTACTGCAAGGAGCCCGATGCGCTGTTCACCGTCAGGGGCGGGCCGGTCGGCAGCCTGAAGGACGTGACCGGCAAGACCATCGCCACCGCCACGTTCTCGTCGTCGAACGCGCTGTGGCCGGTGATGCTGCAGAAGCTCGGCATCGATCCGTCGCAGGTCAGGCTGCTGAAGGTCGATCCGACGACGCTGGCGCCGCTGCTGGCGCAGGGCAAGGTCGATGCGACGATCAACTGGATCACCGTCGGGCCGCTGTTCGAAGGGGTGCTCAAGCAGAACGGCAAGGAACTGCAGGTGCTGCCGTGGTCGCAGTACGGGCTGGACGGCTACGGCTGGAGCGTCGTCGCTTCGGACAAGATGATCCGCGAGCGGCCCGAGGTGCTGAAGAAGGTGCTGCGCGCGCTGCAGAAGTCGTTCGCCAACGCGATCGCCAATCCGGACGCGGCGGCCGCGGACCTGAAGGCGATGGTGCCGGAGATGGACGCGAAGATGGCGGCCGCCGAGTTCCGCGCGTCGATCCCGCTGATCCAGAACGAGGTGTCGAAGAAGGACGGCATCGGCGCGTTCGAGCCGAAGCTGCTGGCCACCACCTGGGAGTGGGTGGCCAAGGCGATGAACTATCCGCTGAACAAGGTCGATCCGGAGAAGCTGGTCGACCGTGCGTTCCTGCCGAAGTGAAGGCGCTGAACGCACGATCGCCGCACGGCCGCGCCGCCGGCCTTCGGGGGCGTCATGAGCGATGACGGACGGGCGGATGTCGTCATCGAGCTCGCCGGCGTCGGCCAGACCTTCACGAGCGCCGGCGGTGCGCGGGTCACCGCGCTGGCCGACGTCGACCTGACGCTGAAGCGGCACGAGTTCGTGTCGATCATCGGGCCGTCGGGCTGCGGCAAGTCGACGATCCTGAGGCTGGTCGGCGGGCTGATCCGGCCGACCGCGGGCGCGGTGGCGATCTTCGGCCTGCCGGTCACCGAGCCGCGCGACGAGATCGGCATCGTGTTCCAGCGGCCGACGCTGCTGCCGTGGCTGAACGTGCTGGACAACATCACGTTCCCGATGAAGCACAAGTACGGCCGCGTCGACGAGCGCGACCGCGCGCGGGCGCACGAGCTGCTGCAGATGATCGGCCTGGCCGACTTCGGCGCGCGGCGCCCCGCGGAACTGTCGGGCGGCATGCAGCAGCGGGTGTCGATCGCCCGCTCGCTGCTGCACGATCCCGACATCCTGCTGATGGACGAGCCGTTCTCGGCGCTCGACGCGCTGACCCGCGACGAGATGAGCTTCGAACTGCTGCGCATCTGGAGCGAGCGGCCCAAGACGGTGGTGTTCGTGACCCACTCGATCCCGGAGGCGCTGCTGCTGTCGGACCGCATCGTCGTCATGAGCCCGCGGCCCGGCCGGGTCAGCCGGCTGATCGACGTGCCGCTGGCGCGGCCGCGCAGCGCCGCGACGCTGGCCGATCCTGAACTGCACCGGCTGGCCGACGACATCCGCCGCTCGGTGTTCTCGCGCGCGGCGCAGGCGCCATGACGGCGACGCTGCGGATGCTGTGCGACCGGTTCGCGTCGCCGCTCGCGTTCCTCGGGGTGCTGCTGTTGTGGGAGGCGGGCTGCCGCCTGCTCAGCGTGCCGGCCTTCGTGCTGCCGGCGCCCAGCGCGATCGTCGCGGCCACCGCCGAGCTGACGCCGGCGCGCTGGGCCGAGCACCTGCTGGCGACCTTGCAGGTGGCGCTGATCGGCTACGGCGTGGCGATCGTGCTGGCGTTCGCGCTGGCGGTGGGCATCACCGGTTCGCCGCTGCTGTCGCGCATCCTGCTGCCCTGGCTGATCGTGGTCCAGTCGACGCCGATCATCGCGGTGGCGCCGATCATCGTCGTGACCTTGGGCGCGGGCAGCCTGCCGCGCGTCGTCATCACGACGATGATCGCGTTCTTCCCGCTGGTCATCGGCACCGCCACCGGCCTGGCCTCGGTGCCGCCCGAGATGCTGGAGCTGTCGCGCTCGCTGCGCGCCACCCGCAGCCGCGAGTATCTGCAGATGCGGCTGCCGTTCGCGGTGCCGTACGTGTTCTCGGCGCTGAAGGTGGCGATCACGCTGGCGGTGATCGGCGCGGTGGTGGCCGAGTTCGTCGCCGCCGAACGCGGCCTCGGCTATCTGATCCTGTTCACCACGTCGACCTTCAAGGTGCCGGTGGCGTTCGCCGCGCTGGCGCTGCTGGTCGCCTGCAGCCTGCTGCTGTACGGGATCATCGTATGGCTGCACCGGCGGCTCTTTCCATGGAGTCTCGGCGAATGAACGAGCGTCCCGGCCATCCGCCGACCCGCGAGCAGATCGTCGCGCATCTGCTGGCCGCCAACGCGGTCGGCGCACGCGCGATGGCCGCCGGCCATCATCCGTTCGGCGCGCTGCTGGTCGCCCCGGACAATCAGACGGTGCTGATGGAGCAGGGCAACGTCGACACCGTCAATCATGCCGAGTCGACACTGGCGCGGCTGGCCGCCGAGCGGTATCCGGCCGACTATCTGTGGGAGTGCACGCTGTACACGTCGGTCGAGCCCTGCTGCATGTGCGCCGGCACCGCGTACTGGGCGAACATCGGCCGCGTGGTGTTCGGGCTCACCGAACGGCAGTTGTGCGAGCAGACCGGCGACCATCCGGAAAATCCGACGATGGACGTGTCGTCGCGCTACGTGTTCGATCACTGCCAGAAGCCGGTCGACCTGATCGGGCCGGTGGCCGAGGTGGCCGACGCGGTGCTGGCGCTGCAGCGCGGCTTCTGGTCGCAGCGGCGGGGGGAGGCGCCCACCCGGCCGCCCCTCCCGTTCGCGCCGCCCGGCCCGCGGCCGGGGGCGGCGGCGCGGGGGGCACCCGGCAGACACCCCCGCCGCAGCCGCG
>DAISWF010000052.1:4453-24338 GCA_036826495.1 Burkholderiaceae bacterium | reverse complement strand
CGCTCGCGCCCGGCGTGCGCAGCGACACGTCGACCGGCAGCCCGAGGATCGCGCGGGCATGCAGCTCGAATTCGGACTGATGCTGGCTGATCATCGTGACCATGCCGGTATCGTGCGGCCGCGGGCTGACCTCGGAGAACCAGACCTCGTCGCCCTTGACGAACAGCTCGACGCCGAAGATGCCCAGCCCGCCCAGCTCGGCGGTGATGCGGCCGGCGATGTCGCGGGATCGCTCCAGCGCCAGCGGGCTCATCGGATGCGGCTGCCAGCTCTCGACGTAGTCGCCGGCCACCTGCAGATGGCCGATCGGGTCGCAGAAGCCGGTGCGTATCGAGCCGTCGTCGGCGCGCGAGCGCACGGTCAGCAGCGTGATCTCGTAGTCGAAGTCGATGAAGCCCTCGACGATCGCCTTGCCGGCGTCGACCCGGCCGCCGCTGGCCGCGTAGTCCCAGGCGGCCGCCACCTCTTCGGGGCCATCGATCTTCGACTGGCCCTTGCCCGACGACGACATCACCGGCTTGATCACGCAGGGGTAGCCGATGCCGCCGTCGATCGCCGCCTGCAGCTCGGCGAGCGAGGTCGCGAACCGGTAGGGCGAAGTCGGAAGCTGCAGCGTCTCGGCGGCTAGCCGGCGGATGCCCTCACGGTTCATCGTCAGCCAGGCGGCGCGGGCGGTCGGGATCACCGTCGCGATGCCGGCGCCTTCGAGCTCGATCAACGTCGGCGTGGCGATCGCCTCGATCTCGGGCACCACCAGGTCAGGCCGTTCGGCCTCGATCAATGCCCGCAGCGCCCGGCCGTCGGCCATGTTGATCACGTGCGCGCGATGCGCGACCTGCTGCCCGGGCGCATCGGCATAGCGGTCGACGGCGATCACCTCGACACCCAGCCGCTGCAGCGCGATGATCACTTCCTTGCCGAGCTCGCCGGCGCCCAGCAGCATCACGCGGACCGCGGCCGGCGACAGCGGCGTGCCCAGGGGTTTGTTCACGTGGGTCTTCCTCGTGGGGAGCGGCGCGGCCGCGGCGGATCGGATGTCAGGCCGACGGGATGAAGGTGTCGTCGCCCTGGTGCTTGCGCTCGAACTTGATGAAGCTGTAGTAGCCGCAGCGGTTGCCGTTCGGATAGTCGCGGCACACCTGCGGCCGCGCGGTGTAGATCGTGCAACGGCGCTCGTCGGTGTCGAAGAAGCGGCAGATCGAGCCGTAGATGTCGTCCTTGCGGTGGCGCAGGATGCGTTCGCTGCCTTCGTCCGACTTGTAGATCCGCGTGAAGCGCCGGCCGGCTTCCTCGACGTCCAGATCGAAGTGCTTGGCCAGGCGCTTGAGGTCGCTGTTCTTGACCTCGATCCGCGCATAGCTGCAGCAGTAACCGGGACACTGGGAACAGTCGTACTTGATGTTGGCCATCGGGGCTCGGTGTGGAGAAGGGCGAATCCGTTAGTTTATCGGAGCCTGACGTCGTGTATCGAAAGCCGACGACATGCGTCGGGTCCCGTCAGCCTGCCCGGCGCGGCCGTGCCGTCCGCCGCAGCCGCTGCGTCGCGTAGCGCGCGGGGTCGATCGCGGCGAGCAGGTCCGCCTCGATCGGCAGCGGTTCGCCGTCGAGCTGCGCAGCGATCAGCTCGGCGGCCAGCGGCGCATGCAGCAGGCCACGCGCACCGAGCGCGAAGACGCCGTACAGGCCGGCGCGGCGCGGCATCGGCAGCCGGGCATCGTTGGCCAGGCGCGCGGCTTCCTCGTCGATCCGTGCTTCATCGGGCAGCAGGCCGATCATCGGCATCCGGTCGGGCATCGCGCAGCGGGTGCCGGGCACATGGCCGGCCGGCGTCACGGCCAGCGATCCCGGCGCGCGGCCGATCAGCGCCGCAAACCGTTCGACATTGACCCGGTCGCCGGCGTCGCTGGCCACGAAGCCGTCGGCCTCCTCGAACGTCGCGCCGATCAGCACGCGGCCGTCGCCCGCCGGGCAGGCATAGGCGCCGCCGCCCAAGGTGCAGCGCAGTGCCGTGATGTCGCGGCCGGTGAGCCAGGTGGTCTGGCCGGCGATCCGCCGCGGCCGCGCCGAGGTCAGCGACGCCAGCCGCACCGCGTCGTCGGCGTTGGCGAGGATCAGCACGTCGCTGCAGCCGATCAGCCGGCCCTGCGTGTCATAGGACGCCCAGCCCGGATCGGCCGGTGCGATGCGGCCGACACGCAATCCCGTCGACAGCCTGACCGCCGCATCGTCGATCCATCGCGCGCACAGCTCGGCCGGGCGCTGCGCGGTCGCCATCGGCAGCCACAGGCCGCCGCGGGGCAGCCGGATGCCGGCCCGGTCGCTCGCCTGCGTGGCATCGAGCGCCTGCACGAAAGCCGGCGGAAAGGCGAGGGCGGCCGCCAGTCGCCGCTGCGCCTGCATCTCGTCCTCGTCCGCCGCCAGCACCAGCCGGCCGACCGGTGCATCGGCGCTGCGGCCGGTCCAGCGGGTCTGCGCGGCCAGCAGCAGCGCCGCGCGCGTCAGCCGGGCCGCGAGGTTGTCGTCGGGTGACAGATGCAGGTGCTCGGCGCACAGCGGCTGGCTCGAACCCTCGCCCTGCGCGGGGCCGCGCTCGTCGATCAGGTGGACCTGCCAGCCACGCGCCGCCAGCGCGGCCGCGCTGGCGGCACCGGCGAGCCCGGCGCCGATCACCGTCGCCGTCCGCGATGGCCAAGGTCGGCGCGGGCGGCGGCGCAGGCCAGGTCTTCCAGCGCGGCGCGTAGGTCGCCTGCAATCGCTGATGCTTGCCGGCGAAGCCCGGTGCCAAGGTCACGTCGAAGCCGGCATCGGCCAGTGCCCGCCGGACCGGGCCGGCGCATGAATAGCTGGCCAGCGTGGTGCCGGGCCGCGACAGCCGCGCCAGGCCGCGCAGCACCTGCTCGGACCAGGCGTCGGGGTTGCGCGACGGTGCGAAGCCGTCGAGGTAGATCACGTCGGCCGCGAGCGCCAGCCGGCGCAGCATCGTCGCGGCATCGCCGAACGCGAGCAGCAATCGCACGGTGCCGAAGGGATCGTCGAACTCGATGCGGTGCAGGCCGGGGAGGGCGAGCGGCCAGCGCTCGACGAGCCTCGGCCGGACACTGCTCCAGTCCGCCGATTCGGTGCGCTCGACTGCCCGCAGCGCCCGTGCCAGATCGGCGGCCGACAGCGGATGCGCTTCGATGCCGACGTAGAACAGCCGCCGCGGCCGCGCCGGATCGGCGCGCCAGGCGCGCAGCGTCTGCAGGAAGTTGATGCCGAGCCCGAAGCCGACCTCGAGCACGGTGAACAGCGGCTGACCGGACCAGCGCCGGGTCAGCCCGCTGCCGCCGATGAACACCTGCTGCGATTCGTCGGCAGCGCCCCGGCGGCTGCGATAGATGTCGCCGAACAGCGTGCTGTACGGCACGCCGTCATCGAACACCAGCGGCGGATGGGGACTGAATGCCATGCCCGCGCGACGGGCGCCGGCGCCGTTCAGCGGCCCCGCGCCGGGGCGGTGGTGTGCGGCCGGTTGGCGATCAACGCTTGCCTGAGCCGTCGCGGTCGGCACCGCGATCGACGGTCAGCGTGCGGCGCGAGCGACGCCGGTACCAGACGAAGCCGGCCACCGCGGCGACGCACAGCAGCACCAGCGCCAGGTGATCCGGTTCGGTCAGCAGATGGCCGACGAAATTCGACAGCACCGACGAATGGTCGCCGGGGTGGGCCCAGGCCGGCGAGGCCGACAACGAGGCCGACAGCGCGAGCAGCGGCAGCAGTGACGTGGCGGGTGAGCGTTTCATCGGAGCAATCCCTCTTTCTCGATGTGGCGGATGACCTGGTCCAGGCCCTCGCCGGTCTTCAGATTCGTGAACACGAACGGCCGTTCGCCGCGCATGCGCCGGGCGTCGCGGTCCATCACCTCCAGCGACGCGCCGACATAGGGTGCCAGATCGATCTTGTTGATGACCAGCAGGTCGGACTTGGTGATGCCCGGCCCACCCTTGCGCGGGATCTTGTCGCCGGCCGCGACGTCGATCACGTAGATCGTATAGTCCGACAATTCCGGGCTGAACGTCGCCGCCAGGTTGTCGCCGCCGCTTTCGACCAGCACCAGCTCCAGCCCCGGCAGCCGGCCGGCCAGCCGGTTGACCGCCTCGATGTTGATCGACGCGTCCTCGCGGATCGCGGTGTGCGGGCAGCCGCCCGTCTCCACGCCGAGGATGCGTTCGATCGGCAGCGCATCGTGGCGGACCAGGAACTCCGCATCCTCGCGGGTATAGATGTCGTTGGTGACCACGCCCATGTCGTAGCGGTCGCGCAGCGCGCGACACAGCGCCAGGGTCAGCGCGGTCTTGCCGGAGCCGACCGGCCCGCCGATGCCGACCCGCAGCGCCGAAGCGATGGTGTTCATGAGCGGAACATCCTCGAGTATTGCGTTTCGTGCCAGCAGGCGGCGAGCGCGAAGCCGGGCGCATGATTGCTCCACCGCTCGCGAGGCAGATGCTGCGCCTGTGCGACGATACCGGACAATCGCGGCAGCAGCCGCGACATCAGCCGCTGGCCGGCCTGCTGGCCGAGCGGCACCGCCTTCAACGTCCCCATCACCTGGTTTTCCAGCCAGCTCCACAGCCAGGCCGTCAGTGTCTGCGCCGGCGACAGGCCGAACACAAGGCCGGCCAGCGCCCAGGCCCACGGCAGGCTCGCGGCGAACGACGGCAGGCCGGCGACGGAGGCCGAGGCTTCCAGCAGAGGCGTGCCGGCCGACATCGAGCGGTCGCTGCGATCGCCGGCAGCGGGCGGCGGCGCCTCGTGCAAGCCCTGCAGCAGCTTCATCAGCGAGTATCCCATCTGCAGCGACTCGGCATGCTGCTCGCCGCTCTCGCGGCTGGCCAGGTGCAGCTCGTGCAGCTCGATCGCGGTGCTCCAGTCGTCCTCGTGCATCGCCTGCGCCAGCGCGTACAGCAGCGGCGCATCGAAGCGGCCGACGTTCAGTGCCAGCAGCTCCTCCAGCCAGCGCAGCGCATCCGGTTCGCCGGCCACCCAGCCACGGTCGATCGCGGTCTCCAGCCCTTGCGAATAGCTGAAGCCGCCGATCGGCAGTGCCTGGCTCGCCAGCCGCATCGCCGCCAGCAGTTCCACCGTCGGCCGGTCGGCCGCTGCGTCGGCAGTGCCGCATCGTCTGCTGCGCGCCGACCGGTCGGACGAGGCCTGCCGGTCAGCGGTCATCGCCGGTGAAGTCGTGGATCCTCGGCGCATGGCGCCGGTCGTCGTGGCGCGCGCCGGTGGCCGCGTGGACGTGCTGGTCGCGATCGCCGTGCGGCCCTTCGTCATCGTGATGATGCCCGGCATGGGCGCCGTACGCGCCCTGTTCGGGATCGAACGGCGCGCCGACGACGGAGATGACGCCGCCCAGTCCCTGCACCATGTTCTCCAGCACATGGTCGAGCGCAAGCCGCAGCCACGGGCCATCGTGGTCAGCGTCGTCCCTGTCATCGCTTCCATCAGGGCCCGCACCGGGGTCCGCCTCGCCGCCGCGGCCGACCTGGACCGGCACGTGGCGGTTGCCCAGGTGGTACGCGATGCGCAGCAAGGTCAGCGCGTCGCCGGCCGTCACGTGCAGCAACTGTTCGGTGGCTGCCCGCACCCTCAGCATCGTCTTGCCATCGTCGGTGGCCAGCACGTCGCCGTCGCGCAGCACGGTGCCGCGGGGCAGCGCGAGCCCGACGTCGCTGCCGGCCAGCTCGCCGCCCGCCACCGTCACGCGGGCGCGGCTCTTCTGCCGCCACTCATAGGCGAGCCGCAGTTCGCCGGCGCATCGCTCGTCGGCGCGCCCGGCCAGTCGGGTCAGCATCAGCATCGTTCGGACCGGCGTCGTTCAGAACAGGAAGTAGCGCTGCGCCATCGGCAGCACGCTGGCCGGCTCGCAGCGCAGCAGCACGCCATCGGCCCGCACCTCGTAGGTCTGGGCATCGACGTCGATATGCGGCAGCAGCGTGTTGTGGATCAGGTCGCGCTTGCCGACCTTACGGGTGCCGCTGACCGCGACGGTGCGCTTGCGCAGGCCGAGCTTGTGCGGCAGCCCGGCATCGAGCGCGGCGGCCGACACGAAGGTCACGCAGGCGTCGGCGACCGCGCCGGCGAATGCGCCGAACATCGGCCGGTAGTGCACCGGCTGCGGCGTCGGAATCGACGCGTTCGGGTCGCCCATCGCCGCCAGCGCGATCTGGCCGCCCTTGAGCACCAGCGCCGGCTTGGCGCCGAAGAATGCCGGCTTCCACAGCACCAGGTCGGCCAGCTTGCCGGGCTCGATCGAGCCGACTTCGTGGGCGATGCCATGGCTGATCGCCGGATTGATCGTGTACTTGGCGATGTAGCGCTTGACCCGGTAGTTGTCGTTGCGCTCGCCGTCGGCGCCGCCGGCGTCGGCCAGCCTGCCGCGCTGCTGCTTCATCTTGTGCGCGGCCTGCCAGGTGCGGGTGATGACCTCGCCGACCCGGCCCATCGCCTGGCTGTCCGACGACATCATCGCGAACGCGCCCAGGTCGTGCAGGATGTCCTCGGCGGCGATCGTCTCGCGGCGGATCCGCGATTCGGCGAACGCCACGTCCTCGGCGATCGACGCGTCGAGGTGGTGGCACACCATCAGCATGTCGAGATGCTCGTCGACGGTGTTGACGGTGTACGGCATCGTCGGATTGGTCGACGACGGCATCACGTTCGGCAGCCCGCAGGCGCGGATGATGTCCGGCGCATGGCCGCCGCCGGCGCCTTCGGTGTGATAGGTGCAGATCGCCCGGCCGGCGATCGCCGCGATCGTGGTCTCGACGAAGCCCGATTCGTTCAACGTGTCGGTGTGGATCGTCACCGCCACGTCGTGCTGGTCGGCCACCTTCAGGCAGTTGTCGATCGCCGCCGGCGTGGTGCCCCAGTCCTCGTGCAGCTTCAGGCCGATCGCGCCGGCCCGCACCTGCTCGATCAGCGGCTGCGGCAGCGACACGTTGCCCTTGCCGGTGAAGCCCAGGTTCATCGGGAACGCATCGGCCGCCTTCAGCATGTTGGCCAGATGCCAGGGGCCGGGCGTGCAGGTCGTCGCGTTGGTGCCGGTGGCGGGGCCGGTGCCGCCGCCTATCATCGTCGTGATGCCCGAGGCCAGCGCGTCGTCGATCTGCTGCGGGCAGATGAAGTGGATGTGGCTGTCGATGGCGCCGGCGGTGACGATCGCGCCTTCGCCGGCAATGACCTCGGTGGCCGCGCCGATGACGATGTCGACGCCCGGCTGGATGTCGGGATTGCCGGCCTTGCCGATCCGCTGGATGCGGCCGTTCTTGATCGCGATGTCCGCCTTGACGATGCCCCAGTGATCGACGATCAGCGCATTGGTGATCAGCGTGTCGGGCACGTCGGCCGCGTTGCGCTGGCTCTGGCCCATGCCGTCGCGGATCACCTTGCCGCCGCCGAACTTGACCTCCTCGCCGTAGACGGTGAAGTCGCGCTCGACCTCGATCCACAGATCGGAGTCGGCCAGCCGGACCCGGTCGCCGGTGGTCGGCCCGAACATCTCGCCATAGGCGCGGCGGCTGATCGTACGGCTCATCGGGCGGTCCTCTTGGTCGTCCTGCTGGCGCCCCCCTTTGCAGCCCCTTTGGCGGTCCCTTTGGCGGGCGTGGATGCACCGGATTTGCGCGCGGTGGCGGCGGGATGGGCTTTTGTGGTGCGTTTAGATCCCGAGATCGGTGCGTTGCGTGCCGGCTTGGCGCCATCCAGCGGCCCCATGACCCGGCCGGCGAAGCCATAGACGACGCGGGCGCCGCCCAGCGCGACCAGCTCGACCGCGCGGGTCTGGCCGGGTTCGAAGCGCACCGCGGTGCCGGCCGGGATGTCGAGCCGGAAACCGTAGGCGGCCTGGCGGTCGAACGACAGCGCGTCGTTGGTCTCGAAGAAGTGGTAGTGCGAACCGACCTGGATCGGCCGGTCGCCGGTGTTGGCCACCGTCAGGCGGACCGTCGGTCGTCCGGCGTTCAGCTCGATGTCGCCGGGCAGCGTGTCGAGTTCACCGGGCACCAGGCGGGCGCCGGTCGGCGTGGGCTGGGTCATCGGGAAAGTCCTTTCGGTGTCTGGTCTCGGAGGCCGTGCCGCTCAGGGGATCGGCTGATGGACCGTCACGAGCTTCGTGCCGTCGGGGAACGTCGCTTCGACCTGGATCTCGGGGATCATCTCCGGCACGCCGTCCATCACCTCGTCACGGCGCAGCAACGTCGTGCCATGGTGCATCAGCTCGGCGACCGAGCGGCCGTCGCGCGCGCCTTCGAGGATGCCGGCCGACAGCAGCGCCACCGCCTCGGGGTAGTTCAGCTTCAGGCCGCGCGCACGCCGCCGCTCGGCCAGCAGCGCGGCGGTGAACAGCAGCAGCTTGTCCTTCTCGCGTGGGGTCAGTTCCATCCGTTGCTCTCGTTCCCGCTCATCTGCGCTCGTCTCCGCTCAAGTCGCCCATATCCTCGGTGCGCAGGCCGGCCGCTTCAACAGCATCGGCCGGATCGCCGCCCAGGCAGCCCGCAGCGCGGCCCAGCCGTCGCCGGCCGCATCGCCGCGCCAGCGCGCGATCAGCAGCCGGTCGATCCGGGTCGCGCCGAACTCGCCCCGTGCGACCGCCTCACGGCACGCCGCCACCACGCCGTCGTCGACCTCGGGCGCCAATGCAAGCAGCATGCCGACCAGCGGATGACCGCCGAAACCGGCGCGGGCGGCAGGATCGTGGCGGGCGCCCTCGATCCGCGTCTGTTCGTGGAAACACAGGCGTCCGTCGTGGCGGATCTGCAGCCGGTTGTGCAGCCGGCCGGCATCGAACGGTTCGCCGCTCGCCGGCCGGCCCAGGCAGCACAGATCGGCGACGATCAGCCGGCCGTCGCCCTCGACGTCGAAGCGGCTGTCGAGACGCGCATCGGTGCCGCGGAACAGGATGGTCTCCAGCGGCAGCCACTCGAGCGAGGCACCGGGCGCGATGCGGGCGCGCAAGGTCTGGCTGGCGGATCCGTTCTCGCAGCGATACCACTTGGCGGCGCCCGGCGACGTCAGCAGCGCCTGCGCGCCCTCGCCGAGCTCGATGTCCAGGCTCAGCCGATCGCCGGACGCGATGCCGCCCGGCGGATGCACGATCGTCTGATGCCACAGCGCCGGGCCTTCGGGCAGCAGGCCCTTCAGGATCCTGAGCGGCCCATGGTGGCGCCGTTCGACCGGCACCGTGCGCTCACCGTGGCGCGCGTAGGCCAGCCGCAGCGATGCCTGCCATGACGTCGGATCGGCGGTGTGGACCGGTGCGGGTGGCTCGGACATGGGGTACGCGAAGGGCGGGCGGCGGGCGTGCCACTATACGGCCTGGGCCGGGGGCCGGCGGTGCCGTCGTTATAATCGGCCATGGCTCACGTGCTGATCGTCGAGGACGACGCCAACTCCGCGGAGATGCTGGCGACGATCGTCGCGGCTGAGGGGCTCAGCCATGCGACGGCTCGTACGCTGCGCGAAGCGCGACTGCAGCTCGCCCGCCAGCGGCCGCAGGTGGTGCTGCTCGATCTGCATCTGCCCGATGGCAATGGCCTCGATCTGTTTCCGCAGATCGGCGAGGGCGGCGACATCGCGGTCGTGCTGATCACCGGTCATGCATCGGTCGAGACCTCGGTGCAGGCGCTGCGCGTGGGCGCCGCCGACTACCTGACCAAGCCGCTGAACGTGCCGCAGTTGCGGCGGGTGCTGTCGCGCGCGGTGCAGGTCGACGATCCGCGCGGCGAGATCGGCGAGCTGCGGCGCGACATCGAGCAGACCGGACGGTTCGGCCATCTGTGGGGCCGCTCGCAGCCGATGCGTTCGGTGTACGACTGGATCTCGCGGGTCGCGCCCACCGCGGTCAGCGTGCTGATCGTCGGCGAGAGCGGCACCGGCAAGGAGCTGGTCGCGCATACGGTGCACGATCTGAGCCGTCGGCGCGGCCAGCCGTTCCTGGCGGTCAACTGCGGCGCGATCTCGCCGCAGTTGATCGAGAGCGAGCTGTTCGGTCACGAGAAGGGCAGCTTCACCGGCGCGATGCGCCAGCATCGCGGCTACTTCGAGCGGGCGCAGGGCGGCACGCTGTTCCTCGACGAGATCACCGAGATGCCGGCCGAGTCGCAGGTGAAGCTGCTGCGGGTGCTGGAGACCGGCGCGTTCATGCGCATCGGCTCCGACGAGCTCAATGCCACCGACGTGCGCATCCTCGCCGCGACCAATCGGAATCCGGCCGAGGCGGTCTCGAACGGCAAGCTGCGCGCCGATCTGTACTACCGGCTCAACGTGTTCCGCATCCCGCTGCCGCCGCTGCGCGAGCGGCTCGAGGACATCGAGCTGCTGGCGCCGTATTTCCTGCAGTGCCTGGCGGGGCCCGGCGAGACGCCCAAGCGGTTCACGACACGGGCGCTCAGGCAGCTCCAGCAGTATCACTGGCCGGGCAACGTGCGCGAGCTGCGCAACGTCGTGCAGCGGGCGGCGATCCTGGCCGACGGCGGCACGATCGATCAGGTGGCGCTGCCCGACGAGGACGATCGGCCGCTGCCGCCGGCCGGCCCGGCGCGCGGGGAGCCGGTCACTCCCGGGCCGTCGCAGGCACCGGCCGGCCGCGCGATGGCCCCGGCCGCCGAGAACGGCATGATGGTGACGATTCCGGTCGGCACCTCGATCGCGCAGGCCGAACGCGAGCTGATCTATGCGACGTTGAAGCACTGCGGCGGCGTCAAGGAGCGCACGGCCGACGTGCTCGGCATCAGCCTGAAGACCTTGTACAACCGCCTGCGCGAATACGAGCATCGCAGTCCATGACCCGGGAAGGCCCGCTGATCACCCGCTCGCCGGCCGAGGCGCTGGCCGAGATCCGCAGGATCTACGACGACGCCACCGGCAACCTGCGCGACGCATTCCGCCGCTATGCGGCCGGCGGCGATCCGCCCGGCCGGGTGCATGCGCACTATCCGCGGGTGCGGGTGCGCACCAGCAACGCGACGCAGACCGATGCGCGGCTGTCGTTCGGTTTCGTCGCCGGCCCGGGCGTCTACGAGACGACGGTGACCCGGCCGGACCTGTTCGGCAACTATCTGCTGACCCAGTTCGAGCGGCTGGTGCGCAACCACGATGTGCCGCTGGAGATCGACGAGAGCGACCAGCCGCTGCCGGTGCACTTCTCGTTTGCCGACACGATCCACGTCGAGGCCGATCTCGACGAGGCGCGCATCGCGCGGCTGGGCGACTGGTTCGACCTGCCCGACCTGCGCCTGATGGACGACAGCATCGTCAACGGCACCTGGGAACCGCCGGCGGGTGCGCCGCTGCCGCTGTCGCTGTTCACCGCGCCGCGGATCGACTACTCGCTGCACCGGCTGCGGCACTACACCGGCACGTCGTCGGATCACTTCCAGAACTACGTGCTGTTCACGAATTATCAGTTCTACATCGATCAGTTCGTGCAGCTCGGGCGCGAGCTGATGTCGCGCTCCGACGATCCGGAGGTGGTCCGCTATCGCAGCCAGTACACCGCGTTCGTCGAACCCGGCGACCGGGTCACCGGCAACGAGAATCTCGGCAGCCATCCGCCGCCGGCCAGCGAGATCGGGCGGCTGCCGCAGATGCCCGCCTACCATCTCAAATGCGACGGCCATCGCGGCATCACGATGGTCAACATCGGCGTCGGGCCGTCTAACGCCAAGACCATCACCGACCACATCGCGGTGCTGCGGCCGCATGCGTGGCTGATGCTGGGCCACTGCGCGGGGCTGCGCAACACCCAGCGGCTGGGCGACTACGTGCTGGCCCACGGCTACGTGCGCGACGACCATGTGCTCGATGCCGACCTGCCGCTGTGGGTGCCGGTGCCGGCGCTGGCCGAGGTGCAGCAGGCGCTGGAGCGGGCGGTGGCCGCGATCACCCGGCTGACCGGCTATGACCTGAAGCGCATCATGCGCACCGGCACCGTGGCCACCGTCGACGATCGCAACTGGGAGCTGCGGCCGCACACCGAGCCGGAGCGGCGCTTCAGCCAGAGCCGCGCGGTGGCGGTGGACATGGAAAGCGCGACGATCGCCGCCAACGGCTTTCGCTTCCGCGTGCCCTACGGCACCTTGCTGTGCGTGTCCGACAAGCCGATGCATGGCGACATCAAGCTGCCGGGCATGGCGAACCACTTCTATCGCGAGCGGGTCAACCAGCACCTGAAGATCGGCATCCATGCGCTGGAGCTGCTGCGTGAGAACGGCGTGGACCGGCTGCACAGCCGCAAGCTGCGCAGCTTCGCCGAGGTGGCGTTCCAGTAGGGCGGGTTCGCCGGTTTGCGCAGGGTCCGCGCCGGGTTTGCTCCCGTGCGGCCCCGGCGCCGCGCGGCCATCACTCGGAACCGGTACCGTCCTCGTCGTCGATGCGGCTCTGCAGCGCCCGCCGCGCGGCCTCGACCTGCCCGGCGTTCGCATAGGGCCCGAGCTGCAACTGGAAGTGGCGGCCGTCGAACCCCAGGGCCAGGCTGCCGCGCGGCAGCTCCAGCTCCCGTTCGAGATGCGGGACCGCGGCGGCGGCGCTTACCGACGAATCGAAGCTCGCCACCGGCAGCCAGCGCGCCTTCGACAGGTCCGAGGTCAGCATCAGTCCCTTCACGGCGGTGCTGCGCAGGGTGGGCTGGCTGTCGGCCAGGGTCGGCGCGCTGTCCTGGAAGTCGCCGACCATCACCACCTCCAGGTCGACCTCGGCCGAGCCCGAATGCGAGTAGCCGAGCTTCACCGCCGCTGTGTACGACAGATCGATCGCGCGGCCGTTCAGGAACGGCCCGCGGTCGTTGACCCGCACGATCACGCTGCGGCCGTTGGCCACGTGGGTCACTCGTACGAAGCAGGGCAGCGGCAACGTCGGATGGGCCGCCGTCATCGCATACATGTCGTAGGTTTCGCCGGTCGCCGTCGGGCGGCCGTGGAACTTGCGGCCGTACCACGACGCGACGCCGCGCTGACGGAACGGCGCGAGCCGCGTCATCGGCACGTAGCGCCGGCCGAACACGTTGTACGGCTGGTTCGCGCTGACCGACACCGCCTCGCGGCGCGGCACCGCGTCGGGCACGCCGACGAGCTGCGCGGCCGGCCGGTCGCCCGGTCCGTCGTCGCGGAAGAACTTGCCCGACCCGCGGCGGTTCAGCGGTCTGATCGGCGGGGGTTTGGGCGCCGGTGCCTCGGCCTTCGGCGGCGGCGGTGGCGGCGGCTCGGCGGCCGGCGGAGGCGGCAGCACGACCGGCGGCGACTGCACGATCGGCGCCGGCGTGGAGCAGGCGGCCAGCAGCACCGAGAACGCGGCGCCGGCGAGCCAGGCGCCCGGCGCCGGCCGGGGGCGGCCAGCTTCCACCCGTCCGCGTCCGAGCGGCCGGTCCCGCCGATCCCCCCGATCGCAAGGCGCTACCGACGAAGCCGCTGCCGACGAAGCCGCTGATGCGCTGATACCCACTGGATTCCGCGTGTCCCGTGACGATGCAACCATTGCAAGCGCCGATCGCATACCGGGCAATCCGCCGAGCGTGAGCGGCGGGCCGCGACCGATGAACGGAGCGAGGGCGGACCGAGCGGGCCGACCGAGAGGCCGGCGGGCCGGCAGGCGGCGCGATTCGCGCGCGCCTCGTGCACCTCAGCCGCGCGACCGGAACCAGCGGTCGGTGGCCTCGTCGACCGGAAAGAAGCATTCGACCCGCAGTTCCTGCAGGGTCACGTCGTGCGGGGTGCCCAGCGTCGTGATCGTCGTGAACAGGTCCAGCGATACCTCCTCGCGCACGAGCCGCAGCGCGAGGAACGGCGCATGCCGGGGATCGCCGGCCGGCACCTGCCAGTCGCCCGGCACGCCGTCGATCGCCAGCAGCCGCTCCAGCAGCTCGCGCGCCGCGCCGCCGGCGCCTTCGTTCATCGCCTCGCGATGGATCCAGTGCATCACGTCGGCGGCGACGTCGCGCCAGTTCGCGACGAACGGCTTGGCCCCGTCGGGCTCGAGCATCAGGCGGATCAGGTTGCGTTCGTGCGCGAGGTGCGGCGGCCGGCTGTCGGGCGGGCCGAGCAGCCAGCCGATCAGCGCGTGCGCCGGTTCGTTCATCGACGCGACGTTCCACAGCCGGTCGACGACGACCGCCGGATAGGGCTGCTGCTGCCGCAGCATCAGCTCCAGCGCCCGCTGCACCGGCTGCAGGTCGGGGTCGACCAGCGTGCGCTCGCGGTACAGCGGCGCGAAGCCGGCGGCGGTCAGCAGCAGGTTGCGCTGGCGCAGCGGCACCTGCAGCACCGATCCCAGCCGCAGCACCATCTCGCGGCTGGGCTGGGCGCGGCCGGACTCCAGGAAGCTCAGATGGCGCTGCGACAGGCCGCCGTCGATCGACAGCTCGAGCTGGCTCAGGCCGCGCTTGTGACGCCAGTAGCGCAGCGACGAGCCGAAGTCGGGCGGCGGCACCAGCGTCGGCGGCCGGCCGGTGGCGCCGTCACCGCCGGCCCGGGCGGCGGCGCGGCTGCCGTGCCGGGCAGGTCGGCCGGGGGCGGGCGGATGATCCATCGCCATGACTATATCGGCCGGCCGCGGCGCCGGCGATTACCTTTCAGGTCATCAGCAGCGTCGTCCCAGCACCCTCCCGCCGTCCGCCCCCGATGCCGTCGTGGTAATTTCGGTCGATGGACCAGCTCCACAGTTTCCTCGGCGTGGCGGCGATCTGTCTGCTGGCCTGGCTGCTGTCGGAGCAGCGGCGGGCGGTGCCCTGGCGCACGGTGGCCGGCGGGCTGCTGCTGCAGGCCGCGCTGGCGGTGCTGCTGCTGAAGCTGCCGGGCATGAAGGCGGTGTTCGCATCG
The DNA here is from genome assembly GCA_036826495.1 of Burkholderiaceae bacterium. Classification (GTDB taxonomy): domain Bacteria; phylum Pseudomonadota; class Gammaproteobacteria; order Burkholderiales; family Burkholderiaceae_E; genus DAISWF01. Next base: position 9,489 of record DAISWF010000052.1, on the reverse strand, counting down.
GTCAACGATGCGGTCGGCGTGCTCGACACGGCGACCCGTTCGGGCACCCGCTTCGTGTTCGGCTTTCTCGGCGGCGGGCCGCCGCCGTTCGCCGAGACCCAGCCGGGCGCGAGCTACGTGCTGGCGTTCCAGGCGCTGCCGCTGGTGCTGGTGGTGGGCGCGCTGACGGCGCTGCTGTATCACTGGCGGGTGCTGCCGGTGGTCGTGCAGGGCTTCTCGTGGCTGCTGCGCCGGACCATGGGCGTCGGTGGCGCCGTCGGCCTGTCCAGCGCCGCCAACGTGTTCGTCGGCATGGTCGAGGCGCCGATGGTCGTGCGGCCCTACCTGGCGACGATGGCGCGCGGCGAGCTGTTCATCGTGATGACCGCCGGCATGGCGTCCATCGCCGGCACCGTGTTCGCGCTCTATGCGGTGTTTCTCGGCCCGGTGGTGCCCGATGCGGCCGGCCACCTGCTGGTCGCATCGATCATCAGCGCGCCGGCGGCGATCACGGTGTCGGCGCTGATGGTGCCGGCCGGGTTGCGCGGTGCCGATGCCGGCGGTCCGGGCGCCGGCGACACGCCGCTGATCTCCGGCGCCAGCAGCAGCATGGATGCGCTGGTGCAGGGCACCGCTGACGCGGTGAACCTGCTGATCAACATCGTCGCGATGCTGCTGGTGCTGGTGGCGCTGGTCAGCCTGCTCAACCTGATCGTCGAGGCCTGGCTGCCGGCGGTGGCCGGCGCGCCGCTGACCCTGCAGCGGCTGCTGGGCTGGGGGATGGCGCCGCCCGCCTGGCTGATCGGCATTCCGTGGGCGGAGGCGCCGGCCGCCGGCGCGCTGCTCGGCACCAAGACCGTGCTGAACGAATTCCTCGCCTATCTCGACCTGTCGAGGATGCCTTCCGGCGTCCTGAGCGAGCGCAGTCGTATCATGATGACGTATGCGCTGTGCGGGTTCGCGAACCTGGGCAGCCTGGGCATCATGGTCGGCGGCCTGAATGCGATGTGTCCGCAGCGGCGCGCCGAGATCGTCGAGCTGGGCAGCCGCTCGCTGATATCGGGCACGCTGGCCGCCTGCATGACCGCCGCCTGGGTCGGCGTGCTTTTGGGTTGATGAGTCGGATTCAAGATCTGGGTTGGTGGGCTGGGCTGATGAACATGGGAATTCCGGTCGGATCGATCGCAGCGCTGGTGCCGGCGGTGATGCTGGCGGTGATGGCCGTGTCCGCGCAGGCGCAGACCTCCGGCCAGGCACCGGGCTCGGGCCAGGGCCAGGGCGCAACGCAAGCGCCGGCGCACGGCCTCGGGCCGGTGCCGGGCGGCTGCCAGTCGCCTGACCTGTCGAAGCTGGCCAGCGACGACGAGCGCCATGCGGCCGTCCGCGTCTACCTGCTGTGCCTGAACGAGCAGAACCGTTCCAGCGAGGCGATGGCCGGTTCGCTGTCGCGGCCGCTGCCGCCGGGGTTCGATTCGCGCGAACCGATGGTGCGGCCCTACGACCCGCGTTCCAGCGGCAGCCACCGCTACCCCGACGATCGCGGCCGCGGCTCGCGGTGATGCACAATTGCTGAACACTTTCCGGAGCAATCGAAGATGAGCAGAGAAGTCGTGATCGTCAGCGCGGCGCGTACCGCCGTGGGTACCTTCGGCGGGTCGCTGAAGGACATGGCGCCGACCGCCACCGGTGCGCTGGTGGTTCGCGAGGTGCTGGCGCGTGCCGGCGTCGACGGCAACGATGTCGGCCACGTGGCGTTCGGCCATGTGATCAACACCGAGCCGACCGACATGTACCTGTCGCGGGTCGCCGCGGTCAACGGCGGCGTGTCGAAGGAAACCCCGGCCTTCAACGTGAACCGGCTGTGCGGCTCCGGGCTGCAGGCGATCGTGTCGGCGGCGCAGACGATCCTGCTGGGCGATGCCGACATTGCGATCGGCGGCGGCGCCGAGAGCATGAGCCGGGCGCCGTACCTGCTGCCGATGGCGCGCTGGGGACAGCGGATGGGCGACGGCAAGGTGCTCGACATGATGCTCGGCGCGCTGCACGATCCGTTCAAGACGATCCACATGGGCGTGACCGCCGAGAACGTCGCGGCGAAATACGGCATCACCCGCGAGGACCAGGACCGGCTGGCCTACGAATCGCACCGGCGTGCCGCCGCGGCGATCGATGCCGGCTACTTCAAGAGCCAGATCGTCCCGGTGACCGTCAAGGGCAAGAAGGGCGACGTCGCCTTCGACACCGACGAGCATGTGCGGCGCGACGTCAAGCTCGAGGACATGGCCAGGCTGCGGCCGGTGTTCAAGAAGGAGAACGGCACCGTCACCGCCGGCAACGCGTCGGGCCTGAACGACGGCGCCGCCGCGGTGCTGCTGATGGAGGCCAAGGTCGCGAAGGCGCGCGGCCTCACGCCGCTGGCGCGGCTGGTCACCTATGCGCACGCCGGCGTGGACCCCGACTACATGGGCATCGGCCCGGTGCCGTCGTCGCAGAAGGCGCTGGCCAGGGCCGGCCTGAAGGCCGCCGACATCGACCTCGTCGAGGCCAACGAGGCCTTCGCCGCCCAGGCCTGCGCGGTGACCCGCCAGCTCGACCTCGATCCGGCCAGGGTCAATCCGAACGGCAGCGGCATCTCGATCGGCCACCCGATCGGCGCCACCGGTGCGGTCATCACCGTCAAGGCGCTCTACGAGTTGCAGCGCACGCAGAAGCGCCATGCGCTGGTGACGATGTGCATCGGCGGCGGGCAGGGCATCGCGGCGATCTTCGAGCGGGTGTGACCGCGCACCCCGGCCGCCCTTGAAACACCGGGGGCCATCGCCATCTGCTGTCTCGAAAGGAGAGCATGATGTCGACCGCTACCCGGCCCACCGTTGATCGTTACCAGTTGAGCGTCATCGCGACGCTCGCCAGCCTGCTCGACAAGCTGGAGAACAGCCGTACGCCGGTCGACCCGGACCAGTACCGGGCGATCGTCACCCGGCTCGGCGAGCAACTGAACGCGGTGGCCGTCGACGATGCGGTGCGGGCGGTGCTGGCGGCCAGTCCCGCGGCGGCCGAGCTCTACGAGAACCTGCAGTATGCCCATGCGGGGCTGTGCCTGCGGCCGCTCGAGCGGGCGCTGACCGCCGAGATGCGGGCGCGCGCGTGGATAGACAAGGCGAAGGCGTGACCATCGAGGGCCGGGGCCGGCAGATCGTCGCAGCTTCCGCGCCCGCCGCTCAGGGCAGCAGCCGGGTGTATTCGGTCGCGTTGCTCGGATTGCGGGTCTGCACCAGCCGGAAGCCATCGGGCTGACGCTGCACCATCACCTCGCTGCCGTGCGACCACAGCACCCGGTCGTTGCCGATGTACTGGCCGGTGGCGAGGATGCCCGACACCTTGCCGGTCAGCCGACCGGTGGCATCGACCTCCAGCGTGATGTCCTGGATCGGCATCGTCAGGTGCCGCCCGGTGTACTTGCCGATCATCCATGGCGGCGCGGGGCGCGCCGAAGTGCGCTGCCGTTCGACGACTGCCGGGTCGGCGCCGTCGGCAGGCGCCGCCGGCCCGCCGGCCGACGGCGGCGTCGTGCCGGGGGGCTGGGTGCCCGGCCCTGCGGCCGTCTGGCAACCGACCAGAGCGGCGAGCATCAGCCCCGGCAGCGTGAGTCGGACGGTTCGGTGGGCTTTGCGGATCATCGGTGTGGGTCTCGGTCGTGGACAGCAGCCGATCGCGGGCGGCGTCGGCTCTCGGGAGCGGGGAACCGCGGGCCGTCGAGGTCGCGGCGCGCCTGACGAGAGTACGTGCAACCCTGCTTAACTTATCATGGCGGCCTCCGAAGCAGTGGGCGGACGCGGGTGGCCGCTTGCGCCGCAGCCGTTCAGCGCTTCCCGATCGAGAGGAGACCATGGCCGATTCGTTCACCATCCGGGCCGACGCGCTGACGCGGGCCATCGAGGACATCGCGCTGGCCGGCGGCAGCACGCCGTACGAGGCCGGGCAGGTGGCGCAGAGTCTGGTCGAGGCCAATCTGCGCGGCCACGATTCGCACGGCGTCGGCATGATGCCGCGCTACGTGTCGTCGATGCAGGAGGGCGGGCTGACGATCAACCAGCATCCGGTGATCCGCTTCGACGGCGGGGCCATGGTCGCGATCGACGGCGGCCGGGGGTATGGCCAGGTCATCGGCCGGGAGTCGATGGCGATCGCGATCGAACGCGCGCGCACCCACGGCTGCTGCATCATGGCGCTGGCCAATGCCCATCATCTCGGCCGGATCGGCCAATGGGCGGAGCAGGCGGTCGCCGAGGGGCTGGTGTCGCTGCACTTCGTCAACGTGCTGTCGCGCCCGACGGTGGCGGCCTGGGGCGGCGGTGACGGCCGCATGGGCACGAACCCGTGCTGCATCGGCATCCCGGTGGGGGGCGAACCGCCGTTCGTGCTGGACTTCGCGACCAGCGTCGTGGCCCAGGGCAAGATGCGGGTCGCCTACAACAAGGGCGAGCAGGTGCCGCCGGGGCGGCTGATCGACGATCAGGGGCGGCCGACCACCGATCCGCGCTACGTCGTCGTCGAACCGCTCGGCGCGCTGATGCCGTTCGGCGAGCACAAGGGCTACGGCCTGTCGCTGGTCTGCGAGCTGCTGGGCGGCGCGCTGACTGGCGGCGGTACCTGGCACCGGCAATGGCGGGGCGAAACGCAGGGCAGGAACGGCATGCTGACGATCGTCATCGATCCGGCGCGGCTGGGCACCGCGGACGCGTTCTTCGGCGAGACGCGGGCATTCCTCGACTGGCTGCGGCAGACGCCGGTCGCACCGGGCTTCGACCGGGTGCGGACCGCCGGCGAGCCGGAGCGCGAGTCGCGCGAGCAGCGGCTGCGCGACGGCATTCCGGTCGATGCGACCACCTGGGCGCAGATCGTCGAGGCCGGCGAGAAGGTCGGCCTGCCGGCGGCGCGGACGAACTCGGCTGCCGGTCTGGGCTGAGGAGGGCGGGGGATACGCAGCGGCGTAGAGCCGCGCCGGATCCCGCGACTGCCCGGCCGCTGCGCGGCGCTGACGGGCCGCGACGTGC
>DAISWF010000052.1:0-4443 GCA_036826495.1 Burkholderiaceae bacterium | reverse complement strand
GGGCCGCGTCAGCGCGTCAGGAACACCCCGATCCGTTCGTTCATCATCTCGGTCGTGCCGTCGGCATAGGCGAGCGCGCGGGCCGCGCTCAGGTGGCGCGGCAGGCCGTCGTCGGCGCTGAGGCCGCGGGCGCCGAGCGCCTGCACGCAGCGGTTGACCGCCGCGGCGCAGTGGTCGCCGGCGAACTTCTTGGCCAGCGCCGCCGACAACTGCGCGTCCTCGCCCCGTTCGACCTGCGCGGTGGCGCGGTAGACCAGCAGCCGCAGCGCCTCCAGCGTGGTGGCGACGTCGGCCAGCGCCCAGCGCCAGCCCTGGTGGCCGTGCAGCGGCCGGCCGAACGCCTGCCGTTCGCCGCCCCAGGCGAGCGCATGCCGCAGGCTGGACTCGATCAGCCCGGCGGCCATCGCGGCGACGTAGATGCGTGCCTTGTTGACGCTGCGCATCGCGCCCTTGAAGGCTTCGCCCGCCGCCTGCAGCAGCCGGTCGTCGGCGACCGGATGCTGCTCCAGCCGGAAGCCGCCGATGCCGGCCGCCCAGATGCCCGGCAGCGCCTGCGGCACCTCGCGGACGAACCCCGGCCGGGCGGCATCGACGATGAAGCCGGCGACGCCGTTGCCGCGCGATCCCGGCGCGGTCTGCGCATAGGTGACGAACACCTCGGCCACCGCGGCGCCGGTGATCCAGCGCTTGTGGCCGTCGAGCAGCCAGTGCCCGTCGGCGCGGCGCGCCTGCGTGACGATCTCGGCGAAATCGCTGCCGGCACCCGGCTCCGACAGCGCGGTGGCGCCGATCCGCTCGCCGCGCAGCATCGCCGGCACCAGCTCGCCGGCCGCCTGCGCCGACAGCCCGTCGGCGATCCGCACGATCGCGTTGTGATGGTTGACCAGCGCGAAGGCGAACGCGAAGTCGTGCCGGGCGATCTCCTCGCACATCCGCATCTTGGCCGAGAACCGCAGCCCCAGTCCGCCGAACGCCGGCGACAGCTCCACGCCGGCCAGCCCGCGGCTGCAGGCTTCACGGATCGCCGCCAGCGGGTACTGGCGCGCGGCGTCCCAGCCGGCCGCATCCGGCGCCACCGACTCGGCCGCGAAATCACGTGCGCGGCCGATCAGCTCCCGCTCGGCGGCATCGAGCCGGCTGTCGAACTCTTCCGTTGCGTCCATCGTCTCAGGTTCTCCTGGGCTCCCGGGAAGTCGGGAATGTTGACTCCGGGGCTGCCGATTGCACCGGAACCGGAAAAAGTTCCGTTCCCCGATTGTCGGTGAAGGCTACGCTTTCCGGGGTAGACGGAGCGGGTAACAGATGGGCTTCATCCTCGATCAGAGCGTGTTCGGCCAAGGAGCCGGCGTCAAGGAAGCGGCAGCCGGCGGCGTGTCGGCGGACAGCGTGGCGACGCAGCTCGCGCCCACGCAACCGGTGGCCGCCGGATCCGGCGCGGCCGTCGTCAACGAAGCGTTCATGAATCCGGCCGCGCAGCGTGAGCGGCGCGAGCGCGATCTGGTCCGGTTCGTGTTGAGCCACAGCCGCGCCGAGCTCGAGATCGCCTGCCTGGCGCTCGGCGCAGCGATCGAAGGAAAGACCGACGAGGCGTTGCGCGAGGTGCTGTTCCGTCACCACCGCGGCGCGCCGCAGCCGTCGCGGCTGCCGCTCTGACGCCCGCACCGGCGCTCGTCGGCCGACGTCGCGACGCACCTGCCGGTCAGCCCGCCCGCGCCAGCATCGTCTCGATCCGGCGCTGCACCCGTTCGGCCGACATCGTCTCGATGATGTCCCACAGGTCCGGCGACTCCAGCGTGCCGGTGACGATCATCCGCAACGCGTGATAGAGATCCGACATCATGCCGTGGAAGCGGTCGGGCGCGGCCTGCAGTTCCTTCTTGTTGCGGGCGAAGCCGTGGGCGGACGCGGCCGCCTGCACATGCGCCTGCCAGTCGGCGCGGGTGCGCACCGCGGCGAGCTTCGCGACGTCGGCCACCGCGGCGCGTAACGGCGCGCTCGCGGCGGCCAGCCAGGCGGCCGCCGCCGGCTCGGACTGCCGGGCATACAGCTCGTCGAACAGGAAGCCGAGCGCACGCTCCACGTCGGGCCAGGTCGCGATGTCCTTGCGGATCCGCGCCGGGTCGCGCCGGGGCAGCTCGAACACGGCGCGGGTGTAGGCCGGCGATCCGGTCAGGCAGGCATGAAGCTGCGGCGCATGCCGGGCGGCCCAGCCGGTGGCCTCGGCGATCACCGTATCGACCGGCTGGCGGGCGACATGATCGCGGGCGATGCTGTCCAGCTTGGCCAGATCGAGCAGCGCGCCGCTGACGTTCAGGTTCGACAGCGCCAGCTCGAAGTCGAGCGCGTCGGCCTGCGGATGCTGCGCGCGCCAGCCCTCGAACGACGAATCGGCCAGGTTCAGCAGATACTCGATGACGGCGCCGCGCGGATAGCCGCGGTCCAGGTAGAACCGGACGTTGGCCTCCGGGTCCTTGCGCTTGCTGAGCTTGCGCCGCGATTCGCCGTCCATCGTCTGGATCGGCGCGATGTGGGCATAGCGCGGCGGGGTCCAGCCCAGCGCGTCGAACAGTTCCAGGTGCAGCGGGATCGACGAGATCCATTCGTCGCCGCGCACCACGTGGGTGGTGCGCATCAGCGTGTCGTCGACGACGTGCGCGAAGTGGTAGGTCGGCAGGCCGTCGGACTTCAGCACCACCGAATCCAGATGGTTGGCCGGAAGCTGCAGGCTGCCGCGGATCAGGTCGTCGCAGGTCACGGTGCCGGCGCCCGGCGCGCCTTCCGAGCGCAGCCGGATCACGAAGCGGCGGCCCTCGGCGAGCGCCTGCTGCACGTCGGCCAGCGGCCGGTCGCGCCAGATTGCCGATTCGCCGTAGTAGCCGGTGGTCTGATTGCGTTCGCGCTGCGCCGCGACCAGCGCGTCCAGCTCCTCGGGCGTCGCGAAGCACGGATAGGCGCGGCCGCTGTCCAGCAGCTCGCGGGCGAACACCTGGTACAGCGCCGCCCGGGCGCTCTGCCGGTACGGACCGTAGTGGCCGATCTCGCGGCCCGGTTCGATCTCGCCTTCGCCCGGTGGCACCCCGAATTCGCGCATCGAGTCGACGATCAGCTCGACCGCGCCCTCCAGCTCGCGCACCTTGTCGGTGTCCTCGATGCGCAGGAAGAACACGCCGCCGCTGTGGCGGGCCAGCATGAACGAGATCAGCGCCGCGTACAGCCCGCCGATATGCATGAAGCCGGTGGGGCTGGGCGCGAAGCGCGTGACCATCGCGCCGGGCGCCAGCGGCCGTGGCGGGTAGCGTTCGAATAGCTGAGGGGCGCTGTCGCGCGCCGGCCCGAACAGAATCTCTGAAAGTCGCATCCGTTATTGCCTGGCCTGTTGTGCCCGGGCCTCGCCATCGTGGTCCAACGCCTGATCGTCGTCCATCGTCACGGTGACCTTGCGCAGCAGCCCGGTGAAGACAAAGGGCGCATCGTATAGCGAAACCGGACTGCCGCGATCCAGGCCGATGTCCAGGCCGGACCAGGAGATCAGGTTGTTGAAGCCGATCTCGGTGCTCAGCGTGCCGGCCGGCCGGCCGTCGATCAGCAGGGTGCCGATGCGCCGGGTGCCGTCCCGGCGCATCTGGAAACCCAGCAGGCAGTCGCCGTGCGGCACCTCGCGATCGGACTCCAGCAGATGATGGCGGCCACCGATGTTCAGATCGTGCACGAGGCGGCCGTCGCGGACGTAGAGACTGTAGCCGGAGGTCGCATCGCCGTGGGCGATCAGCACGCCCCCGGTGTCGCGGCCGGTGATCGTCACGTCGGCCTCGATCCGGTAGCTGCGGCTGCGCACGTCGGGCGCCACGTCGGTCGGCACGTGGCCCATGCCCTTGTGGAACACGAAGCGCTTGCGCGCTCCCTGGTAGCGGGCCGCATTGTCGGCGAAGCGCGGGCCGAAGCGGTCGTCGAGCGGCAGCACCTGATGCGCCGCCGCCAGTTCCCACCAGCTCCTGACCAGTCGTTCCAGCCGCTGCGGTTCGGCGGCCGCGAGGTCGCGGGTCTCGGCGAAATCGCGATCGAGGTGATAGAGCTCCCACCGGTCGTCGTCGAACGGCGTTCCCGGTGCGTGGAACGCCACCGCCTTCCAGCCTTCGTGCCAGATGCCGCGATGCCCGAACATCTCGAAGTACTGGGGCTTGGCGCGCGCCGGCGCCGCCGCGTCGGCGAACGTCGCGGCGAAGCTCTCGCCTTCGATCGGCTGCTGCGGAACGCCGGCGATCGCCGCCGGCGGCGCGATGCCGATCGCCTCGAGCAAGGTCGGCAGCATGTCGGATGCGTGGCAGAACTGATGTCGCAGCTCGCCGCGCGCGGCGATCCGTGCCGGCCAGCTCACGATCAGCGGATCCCGGATGCCGCCGCCATGGGTGTTCTGCTTGTAGCGGCGCAGCGGCGTGTTCGACG
>DAISWF010000051.1:318-24845 GCA_036826495.1 Burkholderiaceae bacterium | reverse complement strand
CCTTCCTGATCCCCTTCTGCACCTGGCTGCTGATGGGCTACTTCCGCTCGATCCCGTTCGAGCTGGAGGAATGCGCGCTGATCGACGGCGCCACCCGCTGGGAGATCCTGGTCAAGATCATCCTGCCGCTGGCGGTGCCCGGACTGATCTCGGCCGGCATCTTCGCGTTCACGCTGTCGTGGAACGAGTTCATCTACGCGCTGACCTTCGTCGCCGATTCCGAGATCAAGACGGTGCCGGTGGCGGTCGTCACCGAGCTGGTCGAGGGCGACATCTACCACTGGGGCTCGCTGATGGCGGGCGCGCTGCTCGGGTCGCTGCCGGTGGCGGTGTTCTACTCGTTCTTCGTCGAGTACTACGTGGCGGGGATGACCGGCGCAGTCAAGGAATGAGGTCTCAGACCAGCAGCGCGCCTTCCAGCATCAGCAGCTCGCGCTTGCGGTCCAGGCCGCCGGCATAGCCGGTCAGCGAGCCGTTGCTGCCGACGATGCGGTGGCACGGCACGATCACCGACACCGGATTGCGGCCCACCGCGGCACCGACCGCGCGCACCGCGCTCGGCGTGGCGATCCGCCGCGACAGCTCGCCATAGCTGATGGTCCGCCCGTAATCGACCTCGAGCAGTGCCTGCCAGACCCGCCGCTGGAACGGCGTGCCGTGCAGGTCCAGCGCGACCTCGAACCGGCGCAGCCGCCCCTGCTCGTAGGCCAGGTACTGCTCGCGGACCTCGCCGAGCAACGGATCGTCGTCGGCCTGCCGCCAGTCGCTGCCGGTCGGCGGATGGTATTTCTGGCCGCCGTAGAAGAAGCCGGTCAGCGCACGGCCGTCGCCGGTCAGCGTCACTTCGCCGAGCCGGCTCGGGAATCTCAGGTAGAGGGTCGTCATCACAGGCTCACTACAGGGCTCACTAACAGGGCTCACTAACAGGGCTCACTACAGGCTCACTTGCAGGCTTCGTTGCAGATCTCGCCGCGGCATCCGCCGGCCGGTTCCAGGCCCGCCGGCCGCCACGCGACAGCTCATTCCAGGCTCGCCCACAGGTGCACCACCGCGTAGGCCCGCCAGGGGCGCCAGCGTTCGGCGCGGGCGATCGCCTCGGCCGGCCGCGTCACCCCCAGCGCCTTCATCACGCCGTAATCGGCGGCCGGGAATGCATCGGGCCACGACAGCGCGCGCATCGCGATGTACTGCGCGGTCCAGTCGCCGATGCCGGGCAGCGCGGTCAGCACCGCGATCGTTTCGTCGGCCGGCTGTGACGGATCGAGCCGCAGCCGGCCGTCGGCGATCGCGCGCGCCAGCGCCAGGATCGTCCGCGCGCGGCTGCCGATGATGCCCAGCGACGCGATGTCGGGCACCTCCAGCGCGGCGATCCGCGCGGCGCTCGGAAACAGCGTATCGACCCGCGCGAACGGCGTCTCGATGACGTCGCCGAACGCACGCGCGAAGCGCCCGGCCAACGTGCGCGCCGCCTTCACGGTGATCTGCTGACCGAGCACCGCGCGCACCGCCACCTCGAAGCCGTCGACCGCGCCCGGCACCCGCAGCCCCTCGCGGCCGGCCGCCAGCTCGCCCAGCACCGCCGCGACTTCGGACGGGCTGCCGTCCAGGTCGCCGATGCGGCGCACCCGCGCCAGCACCCGCGACACCGCGGCACCGAGGCTGGGCGACAGATCGACGCGCAGCGCCGGCCGGTCGGACAGCGGCTGCACCGACAGCCAGCCGTGATGCGCGTCGATGCGGATCGTGCGGCGGTACACGCCGCCGTCGACGGCCTCGACGCCATCGATGCTGCGCCGGTCGAGGAAGGCCAGCAGCCGCGGCCAGTCGTACGGTTCGCGATAGGCGAGCCGGAACTCCAGATGATCGCTGCCGCTGCCTTGCGAACGGCGGCGCAACTGCCCGGGGGTCAGCCGGTAGCGCGACGCGAACACCGCATTGAAGCGCCGCAGGCTGCCGAAACCGGAAGCGAACGCGACATCGGTGACCGGCATCGTGGTATCGGTCAGAAGCTGCTTGGCCAGCAACCGGCGGCGGGTCTGCGCATACTCGACCGGCGATACGCCGAACTGCTCGCCGAACACCCGGCGCAGATGGCGATCGGTCGTGCCGAGCCTGAGCGCGATGTCGGCGAGCGAACCGTCATCGAGGTCGCCGGCATCGATCGCGGCGGCCGCGCGCTGCGCGAGCCGGTTGCCGGCATCGACCGCCGCGAAGCCGGGCGCGAGTTCCGGCCGGCAGCGCAGGCACGGCCGGAAACCGCCCTGCTCGGCCGCCGCCGCGCTGGCGAAATAACGGCAGTTCTCGCGCCGCGGGATCCGCACCCGGCATACCGGGCGGCAATAGACGCTGGTGGTGCGCACGGCCACGAAGAAACGGCCGTCGAAGCGCCCGTCGCGTGCCTGCAGCACCCTGTAGCCGAAGTCCGGATCGAGCGTCATGCCGCAATTATGGAGCGGCCTCCCGAGATGGACTCGCCGTTTCCGGACATGATCCTGGTACCGGCCCCGGCGGCCCGGGCGGCCCGGGCGGCCCCGTCGATGGTTCCCCTCAACGGCCGGCGGCACCGGGCCGCGCGGCCGGGCCGCCGCGCCGGTGCCAGACCCGCAGCGCAATCAGCACGACGAACGAGATCAGCGCCAGTGCCGTGCTCCAGGCCAGCAGATCGCCGGCGGTCACCGCCAGCACCGCGGTGGCGATCAGGCTGGCCGCGCCGGTCGATGCGAAGCCGAAGAACGCCGACACGAAGCCGGCGATCGGGCCATGCGGCTCCAAGGTCAGCGACGTGGCATTGGCGACCACGATCAGGTAACCGAGCGCGAATACGAAGATCAGGAAGGTCTGCAGCGGTGCCGACTGCCAGCCGGCCAATGCGGCGGCCGTCGACAGCGCGAAAGCCGCCGTCATCACCGATGCGGCGACCATCGCGCTGGCCACCGGCCCGATGCGCGCGATCATCCGGTGGTTGGCGAACTGGCCGATGATGATGCCCAGGCCATGGGTCGCGAACAACAGCGCGAACGCGGCGCCGCGGACACCGAACGCGTGCTCGAACACCACCGGCGAACCGGCGACGATGCAGACCATCGCGCTGCTGGTCACCCCGCCGAGGACGAGGAAGTAGCGCGACTGCGGATGGCGCAACACCGTCAGCGCGTTGCGCGCCATCACCGTCGGCGCCAGCGCATCGGGCCGGCGGTGCCGGTTCGTCTCGGGCACCCGCGCCAGCGTCACCAGCAGGCCGGCCGCGAACAGCCCCATGACGACGAACACCGCGCGCCAGCCGGCGCCGCCGGCGGCGATCGCCGCGCCCAGCAGCGGCGCGAAGATCGGCCCGACCGAGAAGATGCCGGTGGCGATCGCCATGTTCTGCGCCAGCGCCTGGCCGGTGAAGAGGTCGCGGATGATCGCGCGCCCCACGACCGGGCCGGCGGCCGCGCCGAAGCCCTGCAGCGCGCGGCCGGCCAGCAGGCCGGTGATCGACGAGGACGTCAACGCGATCAGCGCGCCGGCCAGATACAGACCGAGGCCGCCGGCGATCGCGCCGCGCCGGCCGATGCGGTCCGACAGCGAGCCGAACAGCAACTGGCCCGCACCCAGGCACAACAGATAGAGGGTCACGGTCGCCTGCACCGCCGTCTGCGGCGCCGCCAGATCATCGCGGATCGACGGGAAGAACGGCAGCACGATGTCGACCGAGAACGCCGAGGTGCTCAGCAGCACCCCGCAGAAGACGATCAGTGAACCAGGCTTCAATCGATGTTCTTGCGGTACTGGATGAAGCCGGCATTGGTGGCGACCTTGTCGTACAGCAGACGCCCGGGCGTGTTCGATTCGTGCGTCAGCCAGTAGACCCGCCTGGAGCCGCGTGCCTGCGCCGCCTGGTAGACCGCCTCGATCAGCGCCCGCCCCACGCCCTTGCCGCGGCAGGCGGCATCGGTGAACAGATCCTGCAGATAGGTCGTCGGCTCGGCCAGCCAGCTCGAGCGGTGGAACACGTAGTGCACGATGCCCACCAGCCGGCCATCGTCGAACGCGCCGAACGCATGGATCGGCTCGGCCGGATCGAGGAAACGCTGCCAGGTGAGATCGGTGACCCCGCTCAGATCCATCTGGTAGAACGCCTGATAGCCCTTCCACAACGGCTCCCAGGCGGCGCGGTCGGCGGCGGCGAGCGGACGGATTTCCACGAGGGACATGGCGGACTCTTCGGTGGCGGCGGCGAAGCGGCGATTATAAGGACGCCTGCGCCTCGGGACCGGCGCCCTCGTGCACCCGTGGGTACGGGCGTTCCAAACGCCCTGCTCGCGCCCCGATACCGGCCGCAAAGGATCGCGAGTGACCCGATCCCGGAGCCCGGGCGGCCAGTCGACCGGCGCTGTCGTCCGTCTGACCGGACGGACGTGTCACGGCCATCCCCGGCATGCAACGGTTGGCGACTACGAAACACGAGGCCGCTTCGTGGACGAGATTCCCCTTCCATTCGATGAATCCGCGCGACTGTCGGTGCTGCGCGAACTGTGCCTGCTGGACACGCCGGCTGACCGGGGCTTCGACCTGATCACGGATCTGGCGTCCCATCTGTTCCGCGTTCCGATCGCGGTCGTCTCGCTGGTGGACGAAAACCGGCAATGGTTCAAGTCGAACGTGGGCCTGGACGCTTCCGAGACGCCGCGATCACAGGCGTTCTGCGCTCACGCAATCATGCAGTCCGAGGTCATGGTGGTCGGCGACGCGACCCGCGACCCGCGGTTCGAGCGCAACCCGCTGGTGGTGGGCGCGCCCCATATCCGGTTCTATGCGGGCGCACCGCTGGAGTACGCCGGCCGCCGGATCGGGACGTTGTGCATCATCGACAGGCACGCGCGCGAGCAGTTCTCGGAAGAGGAACGGCTCACGCTGGCGAAGCTCGCCGCGATGGTCGTCGCCCGAATCGAGGCGCTGAACACCATCGGGTATGTCGATCCGATCACGCGGCTGCCCAACCGATCCCGCTTCCTCGAGGACGTCGAGTCGACCATGACCGGGTCCGCCGGCGGCCAGGCGGTGGCGCTGGCGATCGATCCCTGCGGGCCGCAGTTCTACGGCGACCTGGTCCGGGCGCTCGGCTGGTCGGTGGCGGACAACTTCCTGCGCGCCGTCAGGACCCGCCTGGAGGAAGTCGGGCTGCCTCAGATGTATTCGCTGGGCTCGCACTACCTGGCCTGCATCGTCGACACCGCTCGCGGGTCCGCAGCCGACGCGGTCGACGCGATCACCCGGGCGTTCGACCAGCCGATCGGCCTTCAGGGGGCCGGCAACCAGACCCAGGTCGCCATAGGCAGCATGCCGATTCGTTCGGACTTCACGCCGAAGGACGTGCTGCGATCGATTCTCACCGCGGCCGACGTCGCCCGTCGCGACCACCGCCCGCACGCGGTCTTCGCCAAGACGGACGACAGCAGCCAGGTCCGCGCGTTCCAGATCCTGTCCAGCATAGGGAAGGCGGTCGAGAACGGCGACCAGTTCCACCTGTGTTATCAGCCCAAGATCGACGTGTCCTCGGGCGCCTGCATCGGGGCCGAAGCGCTGCTTCGCTGGACGCATCCGTCGCTGGGGAACGTCTCGCCCGGCGAGTTCATCGCGCTGGCGGAACGCACGCGCTCGATCGGCGGAATCACCCGGTGGGTGCTGCATGAGGCCATGACCCAGGCGGCGCGCTGGCGCGACAACGCGCAGCCGTTCGCGATCAGCGTCAACCTGTCCGCGCTCGACGTCGCGGATGCCGGCGTCTCCGACCTGATCTCGAGGCTCCTGGACCAGCACGACCTGCAGCCGGAGATCCTGGAGATCGAGATCACCGAGAGTTCGCTGCTGCCGGATCTGCCCGTGCTCGAAGCGAACATGCGCCGCCTGGCCGACCGGGGCGTCGTCTTCTCGATCGACGACTTCGGCGCCGGCTACAGCAACCTGTCCTATCTGAGCCGAATCCCCGCCCGGACGCTGAAGATCGACCAGTCGTTCATCCGGCCTCTGGCCGACGAGCACGCGGATCTGCGGGTCGTCCCCTCGATCGTCCGGATGGGTCATGAAATGGGCTTCCGGGTCCTGGCCGAAGGCGTCGAGGTCCAGAGAATTCTGGACCTCTGCCGTACGTTCGGCGTCGACGAAGCCCAGGGCTATCTGATCGCCAGGCCGATGCGGGCGCCGGTCTTCGAAAGCTGGATGAGGAAGCGCAGGTGGAACCACGGGCCGGATGCCGGCGCCACGGTCGGTGCGGACGTCCCGCGCCGCGCTCATCCGGCCTCCCCGGACATCTGAACGTTCGAGCTTCCGTCGATCCAGGCCTGCGCATCGGTGCAGCGTCATCGTGTACCGTTACGCCCTGCGATACAGGAGAGCAAACGGAATGATGACCGAAGAACAGCTTCAGGCCGCCGCGCAGGCGATGCTCGATGCCGAACGCAACCGCACCGCGATCACTCAGCTCACCGCCACCTATCCGTCGATGACGGTAGCGGACGCCTATGCGATCCAGGCGAAGGTGGTGGCGGCCAAGGTGGCGGCCGGCGCGAAGATCCGCGGCCACAAGATCGGGCTGACGTCGCGGGCGATGCAGACCAGCGTCGGCATCGACGAGCCGGACTACGGCGTGCTGTTCGACGACAAGTTCTTCAACGACGGCGACACCATCGCGGTCGACCAGTTCATCTTCCCGCGGATCGAGGTCGAGCTGGCGTTCGTGCTGGGCACGCCGCTGCGCGGGCCGGGAGTCACGCTGTTCGACGTGCTCGACGCGACCCGCTACGTGGTGCCGGCGCTGGAGATCATCGACGGCCGCAGCAAGTACCCGCGCAAGATCGGCGACAACATCGCCGACAACGCCGCCTATGCCGGCATCATCATCGGCGGCCGCCCGGTCAAGCCGGCCGACGTCGACCTGCGCTGGGTCGGCGCGCTGCTGCTGAAGAACGGCGTCGTCGAGGAGACCGGCGTATCGGCGGCGGTGCTCGGGCATCCGGCCCGCGGCATCGTCTGGCTGGCCAACAAGCTCGCCGAATACGACGTCGGCATGGAGGCCGGCCACGTCGTGCTGGCCGGCTCGTTCACCCGCGCGATCCCGTGCGCGAAGGGCGACACCTTCCACGTCGACTACGGGCCGCTCGGCAGCATCTCGGTGCACTTCGAGTAGAGAGACGATGGAGAAGATGGAGAACCCGCGCGATTCGATCCGGATGGAGCCTTCGATGATGCTGCTCGCCCGTCGTAGTCTGATCGTCCTGCTGGCCGCTGCCTCCCTCGGGGGCTGCGCGGCCAACGTCACCCGCAGCATCGACGCGCCGCCGTTGCCCAGGCCCGCCGGCGAGGCCGGGCGCAATGTGGCCATGTCGCTGACCCGCGGCGAATCCGCGCAGCCGGCCGAGGACTGGGCTGCCTTCAAGGAGGAATGGCAGACGTCGATGACCGCGGCCTCGTCGGCGGCCGGTGCCCGATTCAGCCTGCTGCCCGATGGCAGTTCGACCTTCGCCGGACCGGGAGTGCTGCTGAAGACGAAAGTCAACGACTTCCGTTACGTGTCGCAGGCCAAGCGTTACGGCCTCGGAGTGTTCACCGGCAACGCACACATGGACATCGAGGTGGAGTTCGTCGAACAGCCGGGCGGCCGTGTGCTCGGCAAGCGGCAGTATTCGACGACGTCCAGTGGCGGACAGGGCATTTTCTCCGCGATGTCGCCCAAGCAGGTCGAGGCCGTGTCCAAGCAGATCGTCGGGGAGATCGCCGGGCGCTGACCGGCTGCCGCCGCGCTCCGGCCCTGCCCTTCCCGAGGCGGCGGCCTGGGGAGGGTCCCTGGCCGGCCTGCGCGTTCAGCGCCAGTGCTTCTCGTCGCCGTCGTACTGCACGCCCGGCAGCGGCCCTTCGCGCGAGAACGCGTCGACGACGTTCTTCATGATCCGCGATACGTTGTTGTCGAAACCGTGGCTGGGCAGCGCCTGGCCCCAGGCGATCGACGACGGCGCGAACACCGCGCCGTGGTTCCTGGTCGTGAAGTACACCATGTCGCAGCGGACCATCGGATGCTGGGTGCCGCCCATGCCGGGGTGGTTGTACAGGATCTCCTCCTGCACCAGCGGATAGTTGTCCGAGTACATCTCGCTGGTCGCGAGGATCCGCGCATGCGGCGGCGTGCCCAAGGTCAGGTCGTAACGGTCGATCTCGACGCCGGCCGCGCCGTTGCCGGCCAGCCCGAAGTCGCCGATCACGTCGCCCTCGACGCCGTCGAAGATCCAGGCCACCGACCGGTGGTAGCTGTCGGGCATCCGCCGGTACGGCACCGATTCGTCCATCCCTTCCGACGCGAAGCCGGTGCCGACGATCTTCTGCGGCGCGCGGTTGCGGTGCCGCCACAGGCCGCTGCGCTCGCCGGTGCTGGCCAGGTAGTGCTCGCCGGGCCGCGCCTGCCAGGCCCGCGAGCCGGCCTCGAGCTTGCGGACCTCCATCACCCACGGCTCGTCGTCGCGAAAGCCGGAGATCCAGTAGTAGCCGTTGCCCGACAGGTACAGCACCCGGCCGCCGCCGGCCAGGTAGTCCTCGGTGGCATCGAGCATCCGCTCGGAGTAGTACTCGGCATGGGTGCCGTTGATGACCACCTTGTACGGCGCCAGCGCCGCGACGCCGTCGCGGTGCAGGTCCTCGTCGGTCAGCACCTCGTAGTCGTAGCCGAGATGCTCGAGCCAGGCGATGATCGACAGGTCGGCCGGGAACTGCCACGGCCACGCGACACCGGGCATCCGGTACTTGGGCCGCATGTTGAAGATCGGCCGGCGATACGAGCTGTAGCAGACGCCCTCGCCGTCGGCATGATGATCGTAGGTCGACAGCCCGAACTCCACGCCGTTGCGGTAGATGTCGATGTCCTCGGGCTGCAGCACCGCCACCGACGCGGTGATCGCCTGGCCGACGTCGGCCTCCATCGACAGCAGCGCATTCGCATACGCGAGGTAGCTGGCGGTCGGCATCAGCATGCAGATCGGCGCGCGCGGCCGCGCGGCGCGGACGAAGAACGGCAGATACTCCTCGGCATGCCGGGGGCCGTCGTCGGCGGTCAGCCGTACCGCGTAGACACCGCTCTTCATCGGCTCCGGCACCGTGAAGCGCATCGTCGGCGTCCACCGGCAGTCGATCAGCGCGTCGTCGTGGAACTCGATGCCGCCGTACTGCGCCGGCGCGAGCCGGAAGCACTCGTCGCGGCCCGCCCAGTTGTGGCCGGTCTGCCCGCGCACCGGCCGGTTGACGCCGAGCGCATGCAGGCCGTGCGGGCCGATGTCGGTGACGCGGTCGCCGATGCCGTCGGCGCCGTAGCCGTCGCTGGTGTCCCACCAGGCGAGCAGATCGGCCGGCAGCGGCGGCGAGGCGGATGACATCGCCGACGGCTCACGGCCGTGCACGACGAACGCGCCGGCGATCGCATCCAGCTCGCCGCGCTCGAGCACGCGCCCGACCACGCCCGGCCGGTCGATCTTGCCGCAGTAACACTGCACCACGTGCCGGCCGCGGGCCGGATTGCTGTCCGACGCACCGGCGATCAGGAACGGAATGCCTTCACGATGCAGCGGCGCCACCCGCAGCGACTGGCTGACATGCGAGTGATAGTCGATCGGCACGATCTTCGACAACAGCGAGTTGTAGCGGTTGATCACCGCCCACTGGTGAACGGTGGCCCGCCGGCCCGCCGCATCCCAGCTCGCCGCGACGAAATACCAGATCCGCGCCAGCAGCGGCACCTCGGCCGCCACCGCATCGACCCGCTGGCCATCGCCGACCCAGAACTCCAGCAGGCCGCGGTCGTTGATGCCCAGCGCATAGCCGGCGATGCCGTCGACGTCCCAGCGGCCGAGCAGCGTCTGGCGGCCGGCCGCCGGCATCGTCGGATGGACGAAACCGAACAGCGTGAAGCTGCCGCCCGGCGCCAGCCGGTGCTGCGGATCGGCGACCTCGAGGAAGCTGCCCTTCTGCGCGTACTGACGCGTGACCGCCCATTCGCGGTTCAGCGACGCCGCCCAGCTTTCGGCGATCTCCTGTTCGACGAAGCCCGGCCCCAGCGGATTCTCGTCGCCGTGGATCAGCCTGACGAGCTGCGCCCGCACCCGGTCGATGCCCTCTACGCTGACCATGCAGGCCAGCTCGTCGCCGGCCTTGACGCTCAGCCGGTCGGTATAGCCGTGGATCGTGATTCGAGCCATGAACCCTCTCAGGAAGCCAGCAGGTCCTGCACGCGCTTGACGAACACCGC
Organism: Burkholderiaceae bacterium; assembly: GCA_036826495.1. Taxonomy (GTDB): domain Bacteria; phylum Pseudomonadota; class Gammaproteobacteria; order Burkholderiales; family Burkholderiaceae_E; genus DAISWF01. Next base: position 14,578 of record DAISWF010000051.1, on the reverse strand, counting down.
GTGATAGGCCTCGTCGACGTTCGGATAGGTGCGGTCATCGACCAGCCGCGGCGGCACGCCCCGCTTGCCGGACAGCGCCACCAGCCGGTACTCGGCGAACGGCTTCACGCACAGCACCGCGTACTTGTCGATGACCGCCGCGCGCCGGAAGTAGTTCAGCAGCCGGTCGAGCTGCGGACTGTGCTGGCCCTGGGGCCGGCGGCGGTGCTCCTCGATCAGCGCGTCGCTGACCAGCGCCTTCAGCGCGTCGCGGGTGCGCTTGTCGAAGCGGCGCAGCGCGATCGACTGCTTGTCGCGAATCTCGGTGGCTTCCTCGGGCATCACTTCACCTCCACGTTCGGTCCGTTCGGCGCGCCGTTCGCTCTTCTTCTTGTTGCGCCAGGCGCGGAACTGTTCCTTGATGCTGAACAGTCCGGCGCGCGTGAACAGCACCGATGCCAGCATCACCACGCCGATCAGGATCAGCCGCATCGGCCCCAGATCGATCAGCGCCTTGTCGATGAACACGACGATCGCGGTGCCCAGCACCGCGCCCTCGGCGGTGCCGATGCCGCCGATCACGATCATCGCCAGCATCAGCATCAGGTTGTCCATCGAGAACAGCGACGGCGAGGCGCCGCGGAAGTGGGCGGCATAGAAACCGCCGATCGCGCCCAGCGCCGCCGACGAGATCAGGAACACCTGGATGCGGGCGCGCCGGTAGTCGATGCCCACCGCCTCGGCGAACGCCTCGTGCTTCTCCGGTGCGGCGCGCAGCAGCCGGCCCAGCCGCTGGCCGTTGACGACCCGGTACAGCGCGAGCGCCAGCAGCATCACCAGGAAGCTCGCGTAGTAGGCCAGCACCAGCGCGGCGGTCTCGTCCAAGGTGTCGGGCAGATAGCTGCCGGTGGCCGAACCGAAGGTCCGGGACTGCACCACGTAGACCCGGCACAGCTCGACCAGCCCCAGCGTCAGCAGCGCATAGTAGAAGCCCTCGAGCCGGATCGCCGGGACCGCGATGACGATGCCGAACACCAGCCCGATCACGGTGCCGACCGGGATCATGCCCCACCACGGCAAGCCGTGCTCGATCGACAGCCAGCCGCCGCCATAGGCGGCCGCTCCGACGATCGCCAGGGCCGCCAGCGAGAAGATGCCGGCGGTGCCGACCACCAGCCTCCAGACCAGGGTGATGGCCGCGTCATACTCGAACACCGCGGCAGCCGACAGCAGGCTCTGGCTGTCGAGCATCACGCCGGCCGCCGGCGGCACCACCGCCAGTGCCGCCAGCGCCAGCAGCCACCACAGCGGCCGCTTGTCCGGCAGCCGCTTGTGCCGTTCCAGCGTCTTGTCGTTGTATTCGCCGCGCACCTTCAGCAAGGTGCGGCGGGTCAGCGGATAGCGCCAGCGGCGCCACGGGCGTTCGCCGTGTCCGGCGAGCCACGGCATCCAGCGGCGCCGTCCGACCAGGTACATCCGGGGCGCATTGCGCGCGGCGGAGCGCGGCGGCGTGTTCATTCGCGGGTATGGTCCAGCAGGCCGGCGATGCCGCGCGGACGCAGCAGCAGCACGCCGATGATGAACAGGAACTGCGTGATCAGCACGTACTGGCCGCCGAGCAGCGCACCGGTCAGCGCCTCGACGATGCCGACCAGCGTCGCCGCGATCAGTGCGCCGGGAATGCTGCCCAGCCCGCCGCACAGCGCGACGATCAGTCCCTTGATCAGCGGCGTCAGACCCGAATGGGGACTGACGAAATAGGTCTGCGACAGCAGCACCGCGGCGAGCCCCGCCAGCGCGCCGGTGACCGCCATGACCGCCATCGCGGTGCCGCGCACGCCGCTTCCGACCAGCGCCGCCCCCTCCGGGTTCTGCATCATCGCGCGGATCTCCAGGCCCTGGCGCGAGTGCCGCATCCAGAACAGCGTCGCCACCATCAGCGCGACCGACGTGCCTATCGCGCCGAGCTTGTCGGCGGTCAGCACGATGTCGCCGAGCGCCAGCGATCCCTGGCCGAACACCTGCGGCAGGCTCTTGACGCGCGGCCCGAAGGTCCACAGCAGCAACTGGGTGCCGAGCAGGCTGATCGCCAGTGTCGCGATCAGGCTGCGCACGACGAAGTTCGGCTTGTCGTGCAGCGGGATGAAGGCGATCGCGCTGATCAGCGCTCCGATCGCGGCGCCGCTGACGATGCCGGCGAGCAGCACCACCCAGCCGCTGTCGCTCAGGTGCTGCGACGCCAGCCAGGCACCGTAGCCGGCCGCGGCGAACGTGAAGCCGTGCGCCATGTTCAGCATGCCGAGGCTGGACCAGATGATCGAGATGCCGAGCGCCAGCAGCCCGTAGATCGAGGCCAGCGTCAGCGCCGACACCAGCACGAAGCCCGGATCGAAGCTCATCTGGCGATCCGCTCGCGATCCTGCCGCGGCCGGGGCCGGCGGCCGGCGGAGGGCCGATGCAGCGACGCGCCCGGGCTCATCGGATGGCACCCCGTCTCATTCGAGCAGCGTGGCCGCGCCGGCCACCGTCGGCGAGCCGGCATGCGGGCCGCCGCCGTAGCCACCGCCGCCGTGACCACCGGTGATGCCGCCCCCCTTCAACCGCCCCGCATGCATGCCCAGCAGCCGGGTCACCCGGCCTTCCAGCAGCGCCAGGTTCTGCTCGGCGATGATCATCGCGCCGCGCTCCAGGTCGATCCGCGTCAGCGCCTCGATGACGGCGCGGCTGATCGACGGCGCCAGCCCCAGCGACGGCTCGTCGACCAGGAACAGCCGCGCATCGCACATCAGGCCGCGGCCGAGCGACACCATCCGCCGTTCGCCGCCCGACAGCTTGCCCACCGGCGAGCCGAGCAGCTTGCGCAGCGGCGGGAAGATCTGCAGCACCTGCTCGCGGCGCCGCGCCCGGTCGCGCCAGGCCTGCCGGGTGAACGCGCCGGCATCGAGATGCTGGGCCACCGTGAGGCCGGGGAAGATCGCATCGCCCTGCGGCATGTGCGCCAGCCCCAGCCGGACGATCCGGTGCGTATGGCGTCCCGGCCCCTGGCTGCGGGTGCCGCCGACCTCGCGGCCGTTCAGCCGGATCGAGCCGCGCTGCCAGCCGGTCAGGCCGGAGATCGCGCGAAACAGCGTCGACTTGCCGTGTCCGTTCAATCCGACCAGTCCGATCCGTTCGCCGGCATGGACCGTCAGGTCCAGGTCGTGCAGCACCGTCAGCGGGCCGTAGCCGGCCGACAGGCCCTCGACGCGCAGGATCTCGGCGGATTCGTCGACCATCGTGCTCAGTGCGCCTGCGCGGTGTCGAAGTAGGCGGCGCGCACCCGCGGGTGATCGAAGATCGTATGCGGCGATCCTTCGGCGACCACCTCGCCGACGTCGAGCACGACGACCCGGTCGGCGATCGCCTCCAGCAGCTCCAGCCGATGCTCGACCAGCATCACCGCGACGTTCATCTCGCGCGCGAGATAGCGGACGATCGTGTCGAGCTCGTCGATCTCCGAATTGATCAGGCCCGAGGCCGGCTCGTCCATCAGCAGCACCCTCGGCTGGCGCATCAGCAGACAGGCGAGCAGCAGCTTGCGGCGGTTCAGCGTCTCCAGCCCACCGGCCAGCACGTCGGGCGACACCCGCAGGTTCACCTGGCGCGCCGCCCACTCGGCATGGTGGCTGGTCAGCATCGGCGCGAATGCCTGGCGGGCGGCCTTGAACACGTCGCCGACGGTGAGCTGCTCGGGCACCACCGGCGACTGGTAGGTGCGCGCGATGCCCAGCCGGGCCCGTGCATGCAGCGGCAGCGCCGTGACGTCGCGGCCATCGAAGCCGACCCGGCCGCGCGCCGGCGCCATCCGGCCCGACAGGATCTCGAACAGCGTGGTCTTGCCGGCACCGTTCGGGCCGACCACGCCGAGCACCTCGCCGGCGCGCACGCCGACCGACACCGCGGTCAGGATCGGCCGGCCGCCGAGGACGACGTGCACGTCTTCGCAATGGAACAGCACGTCGGTCATCGGGCGCCCATCGGGCAGCCCGGCGCATGGCGACGGCCACCGGAACGGTCAGGCAGCGGCATCATCGGTGCGGCGCCGGCGGCCCCGATCAGCTCTTCGTCATCCACGGCGCCGGCTTGAACGCCACCTCCTTCAGCGCATCCGGCGCGATGATCCGGTGCTGCCCGCCCTGCACCTGGAAGAACAGATGCGCCATGCCCTTCTCCAGGTCCTGGGTCTGCAGCGGATAGTGCAGCGGCGCCTGCCACGGATTGTCGAACTGGTAGAAGCCGTTGACGCCGCGATAGGTGGTCTTGCGCAGCGCATCCACGACCTCCTTGTACTTCTCCGGCTCGTGGGACTTCCAGACCTGCGCGAGGATCATCATCGAGTCGTAGCCGCCGCCGGTGTAGGCGAGCCCCATCACCCCCGGGTAGGCAGCCTGGTACTTGCTGCGGAACGCCTTCCCCTGCGCATCGGCATAGGCGCCGTACACCGTGCCCCAGACGAAACCTTCGGCGGCCGGGCCGGCGAGGTTCAGGAACTCCGGCTGCGACGGACCGTACTGCAGGTAGACCAGCGCGTCCTTCAGCGGATTGGCGGCGAACTGCTTGGCGAACGCCGCCTCCTCGGCGGCCACCCAGTGGTCGATCATCACGACGCCGGCGCCGGTCTTCCTGATGTCCTGCAGCACCGGCCCCCAGTCCTGCACCGGGAACTGGATGTCGGTGATCCTGCCGAGCTGGAACCTGCTCTTCTTCAGCGCCTCCTGCGTGGCCTTGGAGATCGTCTGCGTGTAGGCGATCTGCTCCTGGACGATGTGCACCTTGTTGTTGGCCGGCTTCCAGGCGCCGCTGGCCGAAAGCTGCTCGAGGAAGCTCGGCAGCCCGGCCCCATAGTAGGTCTCGGGCGGATCCAGCGAGAACACGTGGCCGAAGCGGGCCGGCGACTTCTTGACCGCTTCGAGCGCCGCGATCGCGGTGTTGCCGTTGATGTACGGCACCTTGAAGTTCGCCACGGTCTCGAGCGCCGGGATCGGAATGATCACGAACGCCGACGCGATCGCCTGCACCTTGGCGTCGACGATCTTGCGGAACGTCGCCTGCGTGCCTTCGGGGGTCAGCAGGTCGATGTCGAACACCTTCAGCTCGAGCGGCCGGCCGCGCACGCCGCCCCCGTCATTGATCTCCTTGACCGCCAGCTTCGCGCCGTTCAGATAGTCGGCATGATCGGCCACGCCGGCCGGCCCGCTCTGCGCGGTCGGCACCGCGATGACGATCGGCTTCCTGTCCTGCGCGAACGCACGGCCGGCCAGCGGTGCAGCGGCGGCGCCGGCCAGGGTCTTGACGACGCGGCGTCGGGCGGTCAGCCGATGACCGGTTGAACGAGGCGAATTCTTCATGTCGGTCTCCTGGCGCCAGGCGTGAGGGGTTGGGGTTGGACGGCTTGCGGTTCAGTAGTCGACCGGGCGGCCGGCCTCGGCGAGCTGGCGCGCGAGCAGCCGGCGCCGGGCAGAGATGTCGAGCGGCCGCTGCCGGCGCGCGCGGTTGACCTCGTCGGCGCGATACGGCTCCAACACCCGCGGCCTGCGGGCCCCCCCGACTGCCGGCCGCAGCCACTTCATCAGGCGGGGGATCCTCGCGGCCTCCAGACCGGAGCCGGCCCCCCCCGGCCCCTCCACCAGGTACGCGCGGCCATCGGGCAACGACAGGAAGTGACCGATCCGATCGGCGAGCTGCGGAATGCGACCGAGACGGTGGCCGGCGCCGTCGCTGCCGTGGCAGCCCGAACAGTGCAGCAGGTAGTCGGAGCGGGCCGCCTCGCGATCGTCCGGATCGATGCGCGCCGGACGGGCCGGCGCCGCCGGCTCGGGCCGGCGCAGCGCGGCCTCGCGCGCCGACTTCGCCAGCGTCGTCGACTGCGCGAGCGACAGCGGCGCGGCCGCCGCATACAGGCCGAGCAGCGAGGCGAACATCAGCCTGCGCATGGGATGGTGGCCGCGCGGCATGCCGATGGATGCCGCGCGTTCATCGTCGGCCCGTCGCTCGCGCTGATGCCGCGGCTCATCGTCAGCCCTTCTTCGCGACGCCGACGATCGCCGACACCGTGCAGTGATACGAGGTGCTGGCATTGGCCATGCACCAGTTGATGTCGTTGTGCACGCCCATCCGGTAGCCGGGCCGTTCGCGCTCGTTGTTGTTGCACAGGCAGCGCGCGCAGGCGGTCTTGCCGCAGCAGTCGAAATAGCTGATCAGGTAATCGATCCTGTCCCGCGGATTGCGGCAGGTGCCGACCCAGGTGACCTTGGACATCTCGGTGCCGGGCGGACACTGGCTGATCGAGCCGCCGCAGCACGAACAGAGGAAGCCGTCGATCGCGCAATTGCGCCAGTACTCGCAGGTGGTGTCGGGGTCGGCTTTGGGGGCTGCCGCATGCGCGCCGGAGCGGTCGAACGGCAATGTCGGCAGCACCGCGCCGCCGACCAGCATCGTGCCGAGCCGGGTGACCCAGGAGCGCCGGCCGGTCATCTGCGCGGTGCGCCGGGCGCGTCGCTCCACGCGCGCATCGATCCAGCGCGACAGTCTCCACGAACTCGGATCGGTCATCGGGTGTTCTCCGTTTCGGCTCGCGGTGCCACGGTCAGGCCGGCTGGCGTTGCACGTCGAGATACTGCTGGACGGTGCCCACGCCCAGTTCCTTGGCGGTGAACAGCGACTCCAGGTGCTCGCGGGTGTTCACCATGCCCTTGGCGCGTAGCTGGCCGGACTCGTCGATCAGCACCGCGTACGGCAGACGCGACACGCGGTAGGTCATGCCCAGCTCGCCCGAAAGCACATAGGGAAAGCGCTCGAGCCCGGCCTCGCGCCGGAACGCCAGGTGCTCGGGCATGTTGCCGTCGCTGGCCAGCACGATGCGCAGCCAGCCCGCTTCCGCATCGGCGATCGAGCGCAGCGCCGGCAGCAGCTTCTTGCAGACCGGGCAGGTCGGCGACAGGAAGAACAGCAGCGTGCCGTGGGCCGCGCGCCCGCCTATCGTCAGCGGCTCGCCGGTCAAGGTCGGCGCGGTGACCTGCGGAGCGGCCTCCCCCAACCGCGGCCCGGCGTCGGTGACCAGCGCACCCATCGGCGCGATCCGTTCGTACAGCACGCCGATCTGGCGGGCCAGCGCCCATACCGCCAGCATCAGCGCCAGCACCAGCATCCACAACACGATGTTCGAGATCAGCAGCGCGTTCATGTCAGGGTTCCGTCGTCAGGCGTTCGTTGGATAGAGGGCGGCTCGCACTGCAGGTCATGCCGTTCGACGCGGATGCGCTGCGCGCAGCGCGGCCAGCCGCCGCCCCTGCCGCATCAGCTCGTCGGCGACCCGGGTCAGTCCCCACAGGCCGATGCCGGCAGCGGCGACCGCGAACAGATCGAAGCCGTCGAGCGGCCGGGCCACCGGCGGCCAGGCGGCCGGCAGCGCTCCCGTCGCCAGCAACCCGTTGCGCAGCACCAGCCCCCAGTGCAGCGGCTGGGGCTCTCCACCGCAGCCGCAGTCGAGGTCGGTACGGCCACGCGCGAGGTTCACCGTCATCGCCGCCGCATACAGGCCGAGCAGCACGGCGGCCGCGGCGGCGCCGGCCGGCCACAGCAGCAGCACGACCACCGCGGCCTCGGCGGCCGCCAGCAGCCCGGCAGCCGGCGCCACCAGTGCCGGCGGCAGCAGCCGGTAGGCGGCCAGCGCGCTGCTGAAACGGGTGAAGTCCTGCAACTTGTGCAGCAGCGACTGGGCGAACACCAGTGCGATCACCACCGCGGCGGTGACCGATACCAGCGGGTCGCGCAACATGCCGCCGAGGAGCCCGCCAGCGTCCATCAGCGCGACTCCAGCAGCACCGACGCGTCGCCGATCGGCGCGATCCGGTGACGCACCGTCATCTTCGAGCCGCCCATCACGACCAGCGCGTTGTGCATGCCGTCGATCGCATAGAGCAGCGGATCGCCCGACGCCGGCGCATGCAGCGCGATCGCCGAGCGGCCCGGCCAGCGTGCGACCCGCTTGCCGGTGGTCGCATCGATCGCCCAGATCTCGTTGGCCGGCAGCTTGTGGCTGCCCTCCTTGCCGCCCGAATGCATCGCCAGGTACAGGCGGTTGCGCTTCGCATCGAATGCCATCGGCGCATAGCCGCCGGGGCGCCAGCGCCTGGGCGCGTCGGCCTTCGGCACGACCTGCCAGCGACGCAGCTCGCTGGCGCGCGCCTGCCCCATGTCGAGCGCCACCAGGTTGCCCTTGAACGACACGAACCAGTAGGTATCGCCGGCCTGCTCGGCATGGATGAACAGCGCGTCATTGTCGGGATCGAACAGCCGCTCGCTGTCGACGCGGCCGCCCTGCGCCGGCAACGTGCCGTCATCGTTCAGCGTGAACGTGGCCACCGTCCCCTCGCCGCACAAGGTGCTGAAGCGCCGCGGATGGCCGGCCGCGGGATAGATGCCCCAGCAGCCGGCCGCATCGATCTCGGCCACCTGCTTCCTCGCCTGCAGATCGACCACGCTGACCGACACCGCCGGCGTCGCGTTCAGCACGTACAGCAGCCGGCCGTCGGCCGAACCGCGCAGATAACCACGGTAGCCGAGCGCCTGCGCCCGCCGCGACTCGATCGGAATCTCGTGCTTGAACTCGAGCCGGTCGGCATCGTAGACCTCGACGACGTCGACGCGATCGCCGCGCTGCAGCCGCGACAGATAGGTGGTGGCCACGTACAGTTCGCGGCGGTCCGGCGACTGCGTGAACTGCCCGGCGAGGCCGGCTCCTATCAGTCCCAGATACTTGCCGGTATCGCCGTCGACCAGATGGATGCGGCCGTCGACGATGTGGTTGATCGCCACGTCGCCGACATAGATGCGGTTGCGCGCCTTCGGCATTTCCAGCGTGCCGGTGACGTCGACCGGCAACTGCGCCGGCGCGGCGCCCGCACCGAGCGTCAACACCGCCGCCGCCAGGATCCTGCGCATGGAATTTCTCCGGGGGGCCGCGCACTCGGGCTCGCAAGCTCGCCGTCGCGCATCGGCAATGGAGCCAGTGTAGGACCTCCACCGTGCCGGGCGTGAACCGAAATCGGAAAGCGCCGAAGCGGTGCGCGGCTGCTTGTCGCGCTGGCATGGCGGCTGCTAGATTTCCGCTGGCGGTCGATGGTTCGAAAGAGCAAAGGGGGCGCCGGAGACCCGCCCGTCGCGCGCATGCGCCACGATGCCCGTTGCCGGTGCAACGGCCCGTGCGGATGCGTCGCGCCGATCACATTGCGGTGCACTATCCGAAATCGGCAAACACAGACGACCATGACCGCTCCGTTAGCGTCGCCCGCCCCCCGCCCCGATCCAGTCACTCTGCGTTCGGTGCGCAGCTTCGACGTCGACGACCAGGCCGCGTCGCTCGCCGGATGGCAGCAGCACTATCAGCAGATGTCGCCCGGCAATTTCGAGGGCCATACGATCCAGGCGCGGCTGTCCGACGACCTGTGCTTCCTGCGCGAATCGACGAACCGCCGGCTGGTCCAGCGCACGGCGCCGCCGGCCGGCACCTTCACCTTCGCGCTGGTGATGTCTGCCGGCGGCGAGGTGCGGCTCAACGAACAGCGGATGCCGGCCGACGCGGTGCTCGGCACGCCGGGGGATCAGGAACTGCTGGTCTGCGTGCCGGAGCAGGCCGAACTCGCCGGCATGGAGGTCGCGTGCAGCCAGCTCGAATAGTATGCGGCGGTGTTCGATCCGCAGCTCCTGAGCGGTGACGGCCCGCAGGTCACGCGGACGACGATGGCGCCGCTGCTGCGCGGCTTCATGGACCAGGTGCTGGCGGTGTGCAGCGAAACGCCGCAGGTGCTGGGACACGAGCAGACCCGGCGCTCGCTGTCGAGCGCGGCGATCAGCAACCTGCTGCTGGCGCTGAGCGGCCCCGGCGGCAGCGACGCCGATGCGCCGGTGACCAGCCATCGCCGCTATCAGCTCGTGCAGCAGGCACGCGCGCACATCGACGCGCAGCTCGGCGACGTGTTCACCGTCGCCGATGTCTGCAAGGCGCTCGGCGTCAGCCGGCGCACGCTGCAGTACTGCTTCGAGGACGTGCTGCAGATCAATCCGATCGCCTACATCCGGGCGATGCGGCTGAACGCGGCGCGCCGCGACCTCAAGCGCGGTGCGGCCGGCCACCGGACGGTGGCCGACATCGCTTCGCGTTGGGGCTTCTGGCACCTGGGCCACTTCTCGGCCGACTACAAACGGATGTTCGGCGAGCTGCCGTCGGCGACGCTGTCCGCGCACTGACCGCGGGCGCGGCGCACCGGGCCCGCACATCGGGCGCGACGATCGATCGCGGAATCGATCCGGTTCCAGCGACAGACCACTCAAGCCGGCGAGCCCGGCACCGCCCCGCCGGCCGCTCCGCCGCTGCGCGACGGCCGCCCGCGCCGAGTCGCATCACCCACCGCCGCGCGCCGCTGGCAGGATTCTTGCAGGCTAACTTGCATACAAGTTTCCATGCATCATTCTGGGGAACCGTCGCCCGTGTCCGAACCGAATCCGCCGCGAACCCTTGGCGAATGGCAGCAGGCGCTCGAGCGCGGAACGCTGCAGCCAGAGTCGATGATCGCGGCCGCCGTCGAGACGCTGCGCGGCGCCCGGGATCCCGCCTGGATCCATCTGGCCAGCGATACGCAGTTGCGCGCTCAGTTCGAAGCGCTGACGCCGAAGCTGGCGGCCGGCGGCCGCACGGCTCTGCCGCTGTACGGCGTGCCGTTCGCGGTCAAGGACAACATCGACATCGCCGGCTGGCCGACCACCGCGGCCTGTCCGGCATTCGGCCATGTCGCCCGCCGCACCGCCACCACGGTGCAACGGCTGCTGGATCGCGGTGCGATCGTGATCGGCAAGACCAATCTGGACCAGTTCGCGACCGGCCTGGTCGGCACGCGCTCGCCGTACGGCGTGGTGCCCAACGCGTTCGATGACCGCTACATCTGCGGGGGTTCGAGTTCCGGCTCGGCCTCGGTGGTCGCACGGGGTCTGGTGCCGTTCGCGCTGGGCACCGACACCGCCGGCTCCGGCCGCGTGCCGGCGGGACTGAACAACCTGGTCGGGCTGAAGCCGACGCGCGGCCGGTTCAGCACGCGCGGCGTCGTTCCGGCCTGCCGGACGCTGGACTGCGTATCGGTCTTCGCAACCACGGTGGCCGATGCGGCATTCGTCGCCGAGGCGCTCGCATGCTTCGACGCCGATGATCCGTACTCGCGCCGCGGCCCCGAGGCGTGCGGCCCTACGACGCCCTGCCCCACCACATTGCCCGCCACGTTGCCCGCCGATCCGCACGACCTGCGCATCGGCGTGCCGCGCGAACTCGAGTTCGACGACGACCGGCACGCCGGCGCCGCGTTCGAGGCGGCGCTCGCGGCGCTGCGGCGCCTGGGCGCCAGGCTGGTGCCGTTCGACGCCGATCCGCTGCACGAGGTGACCGCACTGCTGTACGACGGACCCTGGGTCGCGGAACGGCACCTGGTCGTACGCGACCTGCTGCGGCGCAACCCCGATGCAATCCATCCGGTGATCCGCGACGTCGTCGCACCAGCCCGCGCGATGAGCGCCGACCTGGCGTTCGAAGGCCAGTACCGCCTGGCCGAGCTGCAGCGCCGGATCGAACCGCTCTGGGACCTGTTCGACCTGATCGTCGTGCCGACCACGCCCGGCGCGCCGACGATCGAGCAGGCGCTGGCCGATCCGGTGGCGCTGAACAGCCGGCTCGGCCGCTACACCAACTTCGTCAACCTGCTCGACTGGTGCGCGCTGGCGCTGCCGGCCGCGTGCCGTGCCGATGGTCTGCCGGCCGGCATCACGATGCTGGCGCCCGCATGGCACGACGATGCGCTGGTGACCTTCGGTCGCCTGTGGCAGTCGCGCGAGCCCTGGCCGATCGGCAACTCGCGACGCCTGCCGGCTGCGGACGACGAACCGGCACAGTCGCCACGGACCGCGGTCAGGTCCCCGGCCATCGTCACAGCGACGTCACCAGCCGGAGCTGCATCACCGGCTGCGACATCCGCTCCCACCGCCCCCGGGACGATCCGGCTCGCGGTGGTCGGCGCCCACCTGACCGGCATGCCGCTGAACGATCAGCTCACGTCGCGCGGCGCGCTGCTGGTCGGCGAAACGCGCACCGCGCCCACCTACCGGCTGTTCGCGCTGAAGGGTTCGGTCCCGCCGAAGCCCGGTCTGCTGCGGGTGCCCGAGGGTTCGCCGATCGTCGTCGAACTGTGGGACGTCCCTGCTGCAGCCTTCGGCAGCTTCGTCGCCGCCATCCCGCCGCCGCTGGGCATCGGCACGCTGGAGCTGATCGATGGCGGCCGGGTGCTCGGCTTCATCTGCGAATCGATCGCGCTCGTCGACGCCACCGACATCACCGCATACGGCGGCTGGCGAGCCTATCTGTCATCCATCTCGCGGACCAGCGGGTCCGATCGTCCGACCCAGGGGAGTGCAACATGAAGAAGACTCTGCTCGACCACGCGCGGCGCGATTCTCTCGGCAAGCTGACGACGCTGGCCGGCAGCGGCGCCGCCACCGCCGGCGGCCTGTGGACGCCGACGGCGCTCGCCCAGGACCGGCGCAAGGAACTGCTGGTCATCGCCAACGAGTTCGGACCGAACTCGCTGGACATCCACGGCGTCGGCGCGAACCGTCCCAGCTACGGCGTCGCCTGGGTCGTCTACGATCGGCTGATGACCTATGGCCGGCGCAAGTCCGCCGAAGGCATCTGGATGTACGACTACTCGAAGCTGGAGCCGGAACTGGCCGAGCGCTGGGAGATCGCCCGGGACGGCGGCAGCGTCACCTTCTTCCTGCGCAAGGACGCGAAGTTCCACGACGGCTCGCCGGTCACCGCGCAGGACGTCAAGTGGTCGTTCGACCGCGCGCTGGGGATGGGAGGGTTCCCGCAGTTCCAGATGAAGGCCGGCTCGCTGGAGGATCCGGCACAGTTCGAGGCGCTCGACGAAAAAGTGTTCCGGGTCAGGTTCGCGCGCAAGGACAAGCTGTCGATGCCGGACATGGCGGTGCCGGTGGCGGCGATCTACAACGCCGCGCCCGCGAAGAAGGATGCGACCGCCGACGACCAGTGGGGGGCCAACTGGCTCCAGTTGAAGACCGCCGGCGGCGGCGCCTACAAGGTCGAGAGCTGGAAGCCCGGCCAGGAGATCATCTACGTCCGCAACGACGAATGGAAGAGCGGCCCGCTGCCGAAGATGCGCCGGGTGATCCAGCGCGACGTGCCGTCGGCCGGCAACCGGCGGGCGCTGCTGCTCAAGGGCGACATCGACATGACCTACGATCTGCCGCCCAAGGACTTCGCCGAGCTGTCGGAGGACAAGGCGATCAAGATCCAGGCGATGCCGATCGAGAACGCGATGATCTACCTCGGCATGAACGTTACCCGGCCGCCGTTCAACAACGTCAAGGTCCGCCAGGCGGTGGCCTGGGCGCTGCCCTACGACAAGATGTACGACGTCGCGATGTACGGCCGCGGCGTGAAGCTGTACGGCGGCGCCGGCAATGCGATGAAGACCACCGCCTGGCCCGCTCCCACCGGCTACCGCACCGACATCGCGAAGGCGAAGGCGCTGATGGCCGAGGCGGGTGCCGCCTCGGGCTTCGAATCCACGCTGTCATACGACCTGGGCAGCGCGACGATCTCCGAACCGATGGCGATCCTGATCCAGGAATCGCTCGGCCAGCTCGGCATCAGGACCAGCATCAACAAGGTGCCCGGCGCGAACTGGCGGGCCGCGCTGCTGAAGAAGGACATGCCGATGATCGTCAACCGCTTCGGCGGCTGGCTCAACTATCCGGAGTACTTCTTCTTCTGGTGCTATCACGGCCAGAACGCGGTGTTCAACACGATGTCCTACCAGAACGGCGACCTGGACCGGATGATCACCAATGCCCGGTTCTCCGAGAGCAGGCCGCTGTACGAAGGGTTCGTCAAGGACATGATCCGGCTGGCGTACGACGAAGTGCCGCGGGTGCCGCTGTTCCAGCCGATGGCCGACGTCGCGATGCAGAAGAACATCGAGGGCTATACCTACTGGTTCCATCTTCAGCCGGACTTCCGGCAGATCTCCAAGGTCTGAAGGAGCCGCCGCGATGCTGGACGATGACGAGATCTCGCAGTACCTGGACGTGGCCGCCGCGATCGTCGGCGTGCCGGTGCCGCCCGCGCATCGCGACGGCGTGCTCGGCTTCTTCAGGCTGTCGGCCACGCCGGCCGCCGACC
>DAISWF010000051.1:0-308 GCA_036826495.1 Burkholderiaceae bacterium | reverse complement strand
CCTGGCGGCGTTCGAGCTGCCGGCGCTGCAGGAACCGGCGCCGCAGTTCCGGCCGGCGGAACCGCGATGACGACGGCGCTCGGGATCGCGGCCGCCGTGCGCGACGGCGAGCTGCGCGCGACCGACGTGCTGGCGCGTACGCTGGAACGCATCGACCGGCTCGACCCGGTCGTCAACAGCTTCACCGCGGTGACCCGCGAACGGGCGCTGCGCGAAGCCGAAGCGGTCGATGCGCAGCGGGCGGCCGGTGGCCCGCTCGGGCCGCTGGCCGGCGTGCCGTTCGCGGTCAAGAACCTGTTCGACGTGCG
>DAISWF010000050.1:24535-24855 GCA_036826495.1 Burkholderiaceae bacterium | reverse complement strand
GCAGCGTCGACATGCCGTCGCCGATGCGGGCGGTGGCAGCGCCGACGGCCACGCCGGCGATGCCCAGCCGGTCGAGCACCGGCAACCGCGAGATACCCGCGCAATCCTTGCCCAGCCCTGCGTCGTTGTAGAACGCTGCCCGCGCCGCGCAGCGGATCGCCGAAGCGGGATCGCCCCCCAGCAGCCCGCCGTGCGAGCCGGTGACGACGACGGCGCCATCGTCCTGCGCGAGGACCAGCGAATTCGAATCGACGACCACGACATCGACACCTTCGGCCAGAACGACCGTCCTGCGTGCCTCGGCGTACTCGGACGTCAGG
>DAISWF010000050.1:19394-24525 GCA_036826495.1 Burkholderiaceae bacterium | reverse complement strand
CAGGACAGGTGTGCGCCGGCCCCGCGGCAGCAGCGCGCATGCCTGCGGGACCGCCATGCCGGTGCGCACGCCGCAGGCCAGCGCCGGTTCGTTGGCGGCGGACACGCGGCCGTTCACCCAGCCGTCCCGCGCATCGCCGATCCGGGCGCTGTCGTGCGATACGGCCAGCGCCGGCACCCGGTGGCGCTGCAGCAGATCGAGCCCGGCGATTCCGGCGTCGCCCCGCCCCCGGCCTGCGTCGTTGAACACGGCGGCCGGCAGTCCCATCGCCAGCGCACATGCGGCCGCATAGGCACCGCCATGCGACCCGGAAACCGCCACCTTGCTCCGGGCGACCTGCGCAACGGAGGTGATGCTGTCGACCAGCGCGACCCCGGGAGGTGGTTCCATTTGCGGCATGCGACCGGAGCGGGATGAACGGCTCGCGGCGGCCGGCCTACAGCGCGACCGTGGACAACCACGGCACGCCGGCTATCACTGCCACCCCGGCCAGCAGCGCCGCCAGATAGGGCCAGATCGCGCGCATCACGTCGTCGGGCGAAGCGCCGCCGATCCGGCATGCGAGATAGAAGCCCACGCCGATCGGCGGCATCATCAGGCCGACGTTCATCGCGCAGACGATGACCATCGCGTAGTGGATGTCGTGGATGCCGAGCTTGCGTGCGATCGGAAACATGATCGGCACCAGCAGCACCACGGCCGGCAGCCCCTCGAGGATGCAGCCGAGGATGACGAACACCACCACGGTGGCCACCATGTAGCCGATCCAGCCCCCGGGCAGGCTGGTGAGCCACTGCGCGAGATGATTGACGACGCCGCTCTGCGTGATGGCCCAGGCCATCGCCGCCGCAGTGCCCAGTATCAGCAGGATCGCGCCGCTCAGCGCCGCGGTTTCCACCAGCATCCCGTAGAACCGCTTCAGGCCGATGCCGCCGTAGAGCACCTGTCCGGTGATCAGCGCATACAGCACCGCGATCGCGGAGACTTCCGTCGCGGTGGCCACGCCGCCGCCCACCGCGCTGCGGATCACGAACGGCAGGACCAGCGCCGGACCCGCCACCAGCAGCAACTTGCCGACGGTGCGCCAGGGCGCCCGCCGGGCATCGCGCATGTCCTCACGGCGCGCCTTCCATCGGGCCAGCACCAGCAGCGCCGCGAGCAGCACCGCCGCGATGACGAAGCCGGCCTGGAACAGGCCGGCGATCGACACACCCGCCACGGCACCCATGACGATCAGCACGATGCTGGGCGGCACCGTGTCGGCCATCGCCGCGCCGGTGGCCAGCAGGGCCACCATCTCCGCCGGCTTGTGTCCACGCTTGCGCATCTCCGGGAACAGCGCCGGCGCCACGGTCGCCATGTCTGACACCTTGGAGCCGGAGATGCCCGAGACCACGAACAGCGAGCCCAGCAGCACGTACGACATGCCGGCCTTGACGTGTCCGAGCAGGGAGCCGAGGAAATCGACGATGGCCTTGCCCATGCCGGTCGAATCGAGCACGCAGCCCAGCAGCACGAAGATCGGCACCGACAGCAGGATCAGGCTGGACATCCCGTCCTCCATCCGGCTGACCACAACGGTCAGCGGCACGTGCGTCGTGCCGGCCAGGTAAGCCAGCGTGGCCAGGCCGAAGCTGAAGGCGATCGGCAGCCCGGCCGCGATGCCCAGGCCCACGCCGATCACGAAGAACACCACCAGGTTGAGGTTGCCGAGCGGCGGCAGCAGCGGATGCGCGAGCCAGACCAGCCCGGCGAGCAGCAGAGCGGCCAGGCAGCCCTGCACGATCTCGCGCCCGCCGCCTTGCCGCAACAGCGCCACCAGCGCCGCGAAGGCCAGCATGGCCGTGCCGGCCACCACGGCAGCGTTGCGCCATATCGCCGAGATGCCCAGACCGGGCATCGTGACGATCATCTCGTCCTGCGCATACTGCAGCGCCGGGAAGAAGATCCACACCGCGAAGATCGTCGTGAGCGTCAGCGTGAACGCCTCCAGCCGCGCACGCAGCGGCAGCGGCAGCCGCGCGACGAGGAAGGTCAGCCGCAGATGCTCACCCTTCTGCAGCGCGATCACCGCACCGAAGGTCGCCAGCCACAGAAACAGCATCGACGCCAGCTCGTCCGACCAGGTGAGCGGGCTGTTCATCACGTAGCGTGCGAACACCGTCACCAGCAGCAGCACCAGCTCCACCAGCACCAGCGAGGCGGCCAGCACCTCCAGCATGCGCGCCAGGCCGGTATCCACGGCGCGCAGCGCGCGCCCGCCGGTCGAGTGCACCGCAGGCGCGGTGGTCGGAAACTCGTCGGTTGCGGCTGCCATCGATCGACGCGCCCCGGTTCAGCCCAGCTTGCCGGAGTACTTCTCCAGCACGGCCCAGGCCTGGTCTCCGAACTTGCCACGCCATTCCGCATAGAAGCTGGACTGCTTCAGCACGTCGCGGAACGCCGCGGTGTCGGGCTGGTTGAACTTCATGCCGAAGCCCTCCAGCTTGGCGCGGGCGCTCTTGTCCTGCTCGGCCAGCATCGCCCGCTGCTCGAGGCCGGCGGCGTCGATGTTGCGTTCGGCCACCTCGCGAACGTCGGCCGGCAGCCGCTCCCAGGCGCGCTTGTTGGCCAGGAACCAGAACCCGTCCCACATGTGGTTGGTCAGCGAACAGAAACGCTGCACCTCGTACAGCTTGGCCGACTCCAGCAGCGTCACCGGGTTCTCCTGCCCGTCCACCACCTTGGTCTGCAGCGCCGTGTACAGCTCGCTGAAATTGATCGAGGCTGGCGCCGCGCCGAACGCCTTGAACAGCGATACCCAGACCGGGCTCACCGGCACCCGGATCTTGAACCCGCGCAGATCGGTGGGCGACGCGATCGGCTTGCTGCCGGACGTCACCTGGCGAAAGCCGTTGTCCCACATCCGGCGCATCGGCAGCAACCCGACCTTCTCGATCTCGCCGCGCACGAAGGCACCGAGGTCACCGTCCATCGCCGACCATACGGCCTCGTAGTCCTTGAACGCGAAGCCGATGCCGTTGATGCCGGCCGCCGGCACGATGCTGGCGAGCACCAGGCCCGACTGGGAGTAGAACTCGAGAGCGCCGCTGCGGACCTGACTGAGCATGTCGGTGTCGGCGCCCAACTGGCTGCTGGGAAATACCTGGATCTCGAACCGCCCGCGGGTCTCTTCCCGGATCTTGTCGGCGGCCTTCTTCGCCGCGATGTTCATCGGATGCGTGGGCGGCAGCGTGTTGCCGTACTTGTAGGTGAACTCCGCCGCATGGGCGAACTTCGGCAGCAGCGGCCAGGCGGCCGAGGCGGCGGCGCCCGCTCCGCGCTGGATGAATCGGCGTCGGCTCGTCTGGTTCATCTCTTCACTCCTCATGAGCGGCAAGGATCTGCGCCTGCCATTGATCGGACACGCTTTCATCGGATGCGCCGGGCACGCCGCGATGCGGTCGCCTCGCGGTCTACGGCCACCTCGGGCGTCAGCACCACGCCGTAGTCGGCCAGCGCCACCGCCGCATCGAAGTAGCCGCGGCGCACGTCTCGAGCGACCAGCTCCGGCTCCCGTTCGAACGGATCACCATATCCGCCGCCGCCCGGCGTGCGCACCTCGATCACATCGCCGGCGGCGAGCTCGATGTCCTGATCCTTCGACAGATGCGGCGGCACGTAGCGTTCGCCGCCACGGGTGATGCGCACCTCGTTGACCTTGCCGTCGTGGCCGCCGAGCGCACCCGGCGGTCCCACCCTGCCGTGATCCATCACGAACGAGGCGCGCGCGCTGCCACGACGCAGCCGGATCGCGTACTGCACGCCGAAACCGCCGCGACGCCGGCCCGCTCCCGCCGAGTTCTCGGCCAGCGAGAACTCCTCGAACAGCACCGGGAAGAGCTGCTCCAGCACTTCGACCGGCTGCATCTTCGAGATGCCGGTGATCGAGCAGCCGTTCGACAGCCCGTCGATGTCGGCGCTGCCGCCGTAGCCGCCGCCGGTGAAGTAGTACATCACGTACTGAGAGCCCTTTCCGGGATCGAAACCACCGATCCCCATGTTCCCGCAGGTGCCGGCCGACGCCGCGAACAGCCGGTCGGGAATCGCCTTGACCAGGGCGTCGAACACCGCTTCTGCGATCCGCTGGCTCACTTCGGCCGAACAGCCCGACACCGGCCTCGGATAACGGGCGAACAGGAACGTACCGTCGGGCTCATCGACATGCAGCGCGTCGAAGATGCCGGCGTTCATCGGCACGTCCGGGAACACATGCTTCACCGCCAGATAGATCGCCGAGCGGGTGGTGGCGATCACGCTGTTCATCGGGCCGCGGCATGGCGGACTGGACCGCGAAAGGTCGAAGTGCAGATCCTCGCCCCTCTTGGTCAGAACGAGCCTGACGTGCAGCGGCTCGTCGACGACGCCGTCGGAGTCGACGCAGGTTTCGCTCGTGTACACGCCATTGGGAATCGTCGCGATGCGGGCGCGCATCTGGATGACGGCGCGGCGACGCAGCTCCACGATCGCCGCCTGCACGACGCCCTCGCCGTAGCGATCGATCATCTCCGACAGCCGCAGCTCCCCGATCGACAGTGCCGCGGCCTGGGCCTTTATGTCGCCGATGCGCTCGCCCGCGACGCGGATGTTGGACGTGATGATGCTCAGCACCTCCTCGTCGAGCTCGCCGCCCTTGAACAGACGCACCGGGGGCAGCCGCAGGCCCTCCTGCTCGATCTCGGTGGCGCGCGCCGAGTAACCGCCGGGCACCGAGCCGCCGATGTCGGGCCAATGCCCGGTGTTGGCGAGCCAGGCGAACAATCTGCCGCGATGGAAGAACGGCTTGACGAACTTCACGTCCATCAGGTGCGTTCCGCCCAGATACGGGTCGTTCAGAACATAGATGTCGCCGGGCTCGGCCTTGCCGGCGCGCGCGATCACGGCCTGCACGAGGTCCTCGGGCGCGCTCGCCCCCGCGGTGACGCCGACGACGCGCGCGTCGCCCAGCGCGTCGTCGAGCTGCCCGACGCTGGTGAGCTCGTCGGGTCCGTCGACCCGGAGCACGATCGGGCATCCCGCCGCCTCGGCCACCTTGGCGAGGGCGACGGTGTTCGACGAATTGGCGCTGCCGATCACGACGATGGCGTCGGCC
>DAISWF010000050.1:0-19384 GCA_036826495.1 Burkholderiaceae bacterium | reverse complement strand
TTTCCTGCATCGTGCCCACGAAGATCGGCAGCCCGAAGTCGCCCTGCGCGATCAGTTCGCCGGTTTGCGCGTGATAGATGCCGTCGGCGCGGTCCTGGCCTTCGGTGATCACCGGGCTGAATGCGGACCGCACGAAGGTGAGGTCCATTTCGTTGCAGATCTGCTGGAAGCCGTTCTGGATGACACCCAGCGTGATCGCGTCGAGAACCGCTGCGCCGCTCATGCCGCTGTCTCCACATCGATCACCAGATTGCCGAGCGCATCGGCCTCGACCCGCTGACCGGGCTCCACGACCACCGTGGTGTCCATCTGCTCGACGATCGCCGGGCCGGCGAACCGGCTGCCCGGCGGCAGTGCTTCGCGGCGCAGGATCGGGGTTTCGCGCCAGCCGCCTTCGAACCACACCTGGCGCATCGCTTCCTGCCCCGCCATGCCATCGTCCGCCTTCCGCCCGCGTTGGCCGCCGGCCGCCAGCGCCGCCAGGTCGATGCGCCTGCGCTGGCCGATCACGCCGGTATGCAGATTGACGAGCACCGCACGCGCCTCGGGCAGCCGCACCCGGAAGCGCTGCCAGTAGGCATCGTCGAACGCCTGTCTGAGCGCCGCCGGACTGATGCCGGGATCGACGATCGGCACCGACAGTTCATGGCTTTGCCCCTTGAACTGCAGACCGGCCGTGAAGACCTCGTCGACGTCGACGACGTCTGCCTCTTCTTCCTTCATCGCCTCGCGCCCGCTGGCTGCATGCTCGGCCAGCACCTCGCGGACGAGACCGGCCGGCAGTTCGTCGAGCGGCATGTTGACGGTGCGCACGAAGTCGCGCCGCAGATCCGCGACGACGCAGCCCAGTGCATTCGTCATGCCGGGGCGGGCTGGAATCAGCACCTTCGGGATGCCGAGCATGCGCGCCAGTTCGGTCGCGTGCAGCGGACCCGCGCCGCCGAATGCGAAGAACGCGAAGTCGCGCGGATCGCGGCCACGCGCCAGCGACACCAGCCGCAGCGCGCCGGCCATCCGGTCGTTCGCGACCTTCAGGATCGCAGCGGCCGCGCCGGTCGCATCGAGCCCCAGTGGCCGGCCCACGACCTCCACGATCCGCTGCCGCACATGGTCGAGCGACGCACTGCCCCGCACGCCGGTCAGGCGATCGGGACTCAGGCGCCCGAGCACGAGGTTGGCATCGGTGATCGTCGGCTCGGTGCCGCCGCGGCCGAAGCAGATCGGGCCCGGCGCCGCTCCGGCACTTTCCGGGCCCACGCGCAGCAGACCGGCCGCATCGACGCGGGCGATCGAACCGCCGCCGGCGCCGACGGTGTGCACGTCCACCATCGGCACACGGATCGGCATCGCATATTCCAGCTCGACTTCGGGGGTCACGAGCGGACGCCCGTTCTCGATCAGCGCCACGTCGGTCGACGTGCCGCCCATGTCGTAAGTGACGACGTTCGGGAAACCCGCGGCGGTGGCGGTGAACGCCGACGCAATGACGCCGGACGCGGGGCCGGACATCACGGTCTGCACCGCCGCCCTGGCCGCGTTGCGCGCCGACACCGTGCCGCCGTTGCCCTGCATCACGAGAAAATCGCGTCGATAGCCTCGCTCGGAAAGCCCGGCCTGCAGCCGCGACAGGTAGCGCTGCAGCACCGGCTGCACCGACGCGTTGACCGCTGCCGTCACGCCGCGCTCGTACTCGCGGAACTCGGACGTGATCGCATGGCCCATCGTCACGTAGCCGTTCGGCCACAGCTCGCGCACGAGCTCCGCGGCGCGCAGCTCGTGGACCGGGTTGATATAGGCGTGCAGGAAGTGGATCACGACCGACTCGACGTCCTGCTCTCTCAACCGTCGCACCGCCGCGCGCATTTCGTCCGGATCCAGCGGCTTGAGCACCGTGCCGGCGGCGTCGAGCCGCTCCGACACTTCGATGCGCAGCTCGCGGGGAATGAGCGGTTCGAACCGCCCGATCATGCCGTAGGCGTTCGGCCGTGTGCGCCGGCCCAGTTCCAGCACGTCCCGGAAGCCCCGGGTCGTGATCAGCCCGCAGCGCGCCAGCTTGCGCTCGAGCAGCGCGTTGGTGGTCGCAGTGGTGCCGTGGACGATCAGATTCAGTTGCCCCGGATCCTGGCCGGCCTGCTCGATCGCGGCCAGCACCCCCTCGGCCTGGTTGCGCGCCGTCGTGGGAACCTTGGCCAGGCGGATCTCGCCCGAACGCTGATCCAGGCAGATCAGATCGGTGAAGGTGCCGCCCACGTCGCAGCCGATGACGCGGAAATCCTTGGTGTTCATGTCAATCGAATACGGGGGTGCCGTGCTCCGGCGATTCGATCAGCGCTGCGTAGTCGTTCCGCAGCTCGGCGAAAGCGCGGCCGGGTGCCCCCTGACCGATCGTCCGGCCATCGATCCCGACCACCGGCAGCAGACCTCCCGCCGTGCTGCAGATCAGGATCTCGTCGGCGGTATAAGCGTCGTAGAGCTCCAGGTCCGCCTCCGACACCTGATAGCCGCGTGCGGCGGCCAGCTCCATCACCGTCTCGCGGGTGATCCCCATCAGGATGCCGGTGCGCGGCGTCGACAACCGGCGCCCGTGCCGCAGGAAGATGTTGCAGCCGGTCGCCTCGGCGATGCACCCGCGGGTATCGAGCAGCAACGCCTCGTCGGCACCGGACGACTTGGCCTCCATCTTGGCCAGCACGAGGTTCAGGTAGTTCAGGCTCTTGATCTTCGGATCGATCACGTCGCCCGACGGGCGCCGCACCGCGACGGTCTTCAGACGCAGCCCGTCGGCGACACGTTCGGCGCTGGCCTTGCTCAGATACGGCTGCACCAGCACGATCAGGTTCGGAACGCATCCGGCCGGATCCATCAGCGGCTTGCCGTTGACGCCGCGGGTGACGATCCATTTGACGTAGGCATCCCGAAAGCCGTTGCGCCGCACCGTTTCGATGATGACCTTGCGCAGCTCCGATCGCGGCAGCGGGGGTGCCATCCCGATGGCCGCCATCGACCGCTCGCCGCGATCCAGATGCTCGTCGAGCTTGAAGATTCGTCCGCGCCAGGCGAACACGGTTTCGAAGATGCCATCGCCGTACAGCAGACCATGATCGAGGACGGAGACCTTCGCTTCGGACTGGATGACGTATTCGCCGCCGACGTAGACGATCGGCTCCAGCCCTCTGGAGCGGGGCGATTGATGGGCAAGGATTGATTGCATCGTTAAGTTCCAGTTTTAGAGAATTTAAACTCGAAAACGGAACTTTATTATAGGTATTTACCCTAGTATCACTGGATCCTTCCAAATTCGCCGGCGGAGCTCGTTCTGCGAAAATAGAGAATTGGAACTCGGTCGTTCAAAAAGCCGGTCCCTCAGATACGGAGCAGACATGGAACACGTAACGGAAGACGCGAGGCTTTCGGAGAACCGGAACATCGGCCGGATCATCAAGATCCTCGACGCCCTGGCGCCGGGATCGAACGTCGGCCTGCGACTGACCGACGTCGTCGAAAGGACGCAGATGGGCAAGACCACGGTCCATCGGCTGCTCGCCGGCCTGTTGGCGAACGACCTGGTCGAGCAGGACGAGGATACCGGCCGCTTCTTCATCGGCATGAAGATGCTGGCCTGGGCTGCCGCGGTGAAGGACCGCTTCGGCTTCGTCAGGCTGGCCGAGCCGGCGCTGGAGCGGATCAACCAGAGCACCCACGACACGATCTACCTGGTCGCGCGGGTGCGTGACGAGGTCGTGTGCCTGGATTGTCGAGAAGGCTCCTACCCGATCAAGGTGCTGACCTTGAACATCGGCGATCACCGTCCGCTCGGCATCGGCGCAGGCAGCCTGGCGATCCTCGCCGCGCTGCCTGACGAGGAGGTCGAGCGCGTGCTGCGTACGCAGGCAGCCGCACGGGCTCCGTTTCCGTTCGACGAGCTGCAGTTGCGGCAGATGATCGCGGAGACCCGTCGCAACGGATACTCCTACAACAACGTCCACCTGTTCCGGAACATGGAGCAGGTGCCGGGCATGGCGGCCATCGGCGTGCCGATCCGCCGGCGGGACGGATTGCCGGTGGCGGCGCTGCACATCACCAGCATCACCTCGCGGATGGATCCGCCCCGTCGCGGAGCGATCGTCGCCGCCATGCAGGAGGAAGCCCGCCACCTCGAGGAGAAGCTGGAGCCGGTGCTCGACGAGATCAGCCGCTCACCGCGGCCGCGCGCGGTGCGGATGATCTGAGACGCAACGCCCGGACTCGCGCATCTCTCGGCGCGCAATCCCGTTCCTTGACATAGATCAAACCCGATCGACCGGGGGCGATCGATCATTAACAGACCGACTAGTCGGACTAATAAACGAATCGATGCGCGTGGCGACGTCCGCCCGCGCCAACCACGAGAGACACCCATGACCGAGGCGATCATCGAACGTCCCGCGGAACGGACGGACTGGAGCCACCTGATCCAGCCGGAGCAGGTGCACGGCTCGCTCTATGCGGATCAGGCGATCTACGAAGAGGAGCTGCGCAAGATCTGGCAGCGCACCTGGGTCTACGTCGGGCACGTCAGCGAGATCCCGAAGCCGAACGACTTCGTGATGAAGGCCATCGGCCCCGACCCGGTGCTGATGACGCGCGACAAGGACGGCCACGTGCATCTGCTGCACAACCGCTGCCCGCACCGCGGCAACCAGGTCTGCGAGAAGCCGCGCGGCAATTCGCGCACGTTGACCTGCAACTACCACGGCTGGACCTTCGCGATCGACGGCAGCCTCAGGGGTTATCCGTTCCCGTCCGGCTACCAGACGGACATGCGCAAGTCGTTCGGGCTGGCCAAGGTCGCCCGGATGGGCATCTACAAGGGCTTCGTGTTCGGCTCGATGGCGGACGAAGGCCCGTCGCTGGAGGAGCATCTGGGCGGCGCGAAGGAAGCGATCGACAGCCTGTGCCGCAACTCTCCCGAAGGGGAGATCGAGGTGACCGCCGGCTTCCTGCAGCACAAGGTGATGGCGAACTGGAAGTTCGTGATGGAGAACGAGACCGACGGCTACCACCCGGCATTCGTTCATGCATCGATCTTCGAGGTGGCGGAAAGCCAGATCGGCACGCTGTATGCCGACACGTCGACGGCCGTCACCCGCTACTTCGGCAACGGCCACAGCGAGGTCGATCTGCGGCCCGAGTTCCGCAAGCGCGACCAGCCGCTGTCGTGGTTCGGCACCACGCCGGAGAAGTTGCCCGACTACGTGCGGAAGATGAATGCCGCGTACGGCGAGGAGCAGGCGCGCCGGATCATGATCGAGGGCACGCCGCACATCATGATCTTTCCGAACCTCTTCATCGCCGAGATCCAGATGTTCGTGATCCAGCCGCTGGCGGTGGGCGAGACGGTGCAGCACGTGACCGCGCTGCAGTTCAAGGGCGCACCGGACTTCAACCGCCGGCTGCGCCAGCAGACGATGGGCTCGGTCGGCCCCGCCGGCTTCCTGCTGGCCGACGACGCCGAGATGTACGAACGTTCGCACCGCGGCGTCCAGGAGAAGCGGCCCGAGTGGGTCTACCTCGCGCGCGGCAACCACCGCGAACGGCGCGACGAGAACGGCTATCTGATCGGCCATGCGACCGACGACCTCTGCTCGCGCGGCATGTGGCAGCACTACCGTACCCTGATGGAGGCGAAGTGATGGGCGCACCCGACCGACTGATCCCCGCCGACCGGGCCGGACACCTGGCCGAGCTGGTCCGCCACCACGAGATCAGCCAGTTCCTGTACCGCGAAGCCCGTCTGCAGGACGAGCACCGGTTCGAGGAATGGGAGGCGCTGTGGACCGATGACGCGCTGTACTGGTTGCCCGCCAACGGCGAGCACACCGACCCGGAGCGCGAGATGTCGATCGTCTACGACAACCGCTCGCGCATCGGCCTGCGCATCCGGCAGTTCCTGACCGGCAAGCGCTACAGCCAGATGCCGGCCTCGCGGCTGCGCCGCGTGATCGGCAACATCGAGATCCTCGGCGACGAGCCGGGCGGCGTGCGGGTGACCGCGAACATGCTGCTGTACGAATCGCACCGGCGCGGCCAGATCGTCTGGGCCGCGCGCAACGAGTACCTGCTGCGCAAGGTCGACGAGCGGATGCGGATGGCCTTCAAGAAGGTATCGCTGGTCAACAACGAAGCGGCGCTGACGACGATGGCGTTCCTGATCTGACCCCCTGCATCTACATCCGCTTGGCCACCTCCTCCAGCATCACCTCGGTCGCGCCGCCGCCTATCGTGAGGATCCGCGCATCGCGGGTCATCCGCTCGATCGGCGTGCCGATCATGTAGCCGGTGCCGCCGTGCAACTGCAGGCAGGTGTGAACCACCTCCTGCAGCGTCTCGGCGCCGAACGCCTTCAGCATCGACACCTCGCGCACCGTATCCTTGCCGCTCTCGATCATCTGCGCGCACTGATAGGTGAGCGCGCGCACCGCCTGCGCCTTGGCCGCCATCGAGGCCAGCTTGTTGCGCACCACCGGCTGCTCCCACAGCGTCTTGCCGAACGCCTGCCGGCTCTTCATGTAGTCCACCGTCACCTCGATCGCGCGGGCGCAGGTTCCGGACGACAGTGCGCCGATCACCAGCCGTTCGTTCTGGAACGTGCTCATGATGTAGTAGAAGCCCTTGCCCTCCTCGCCCAGCAGCGCGTCGTGCGGCACCTTCACGTCGTCGAAGTAGAGCTCGGCGGTGTCGGACGAGCGCCAGCCGTGCTTGTCCAGCTTCCGTGCGACCTGCAGTCCCGGCGTGCCCTTGTCGACGATGAACAGGGACAGGCCGCGGCTGCCGCGCGCCTGCGGATCGGTGCGTGCCGCGACGATGTAGATGTCGCCATACACGCCGTTGGTGATGAAGAGCTTGGAGCCGTTGATGACCCAGCCGTCGCCGGTACGCACGGCCCGCGTCTTCAGGCCGGCCACGTCGGAACCGGCATGCGGCTCGGTCACGCAGACCGCACCCACCTTCTCGCCCGCGCAGGCGGCGGGCAGATACTTCGTCTTCTGCTCGGGCGTGCCGCGGTGCGCGATGTGCGAGATCGACATGTCGGTGTGCACCGTCAGCGCACTGGCCACGCCGCCGTAGCCGGAGCGGGCCAGCTCCTCGCCCAGCACGACCGAGGCCAGCGCCCCGAGGCCGGCGCCGCCGTACTCGACCGGGTGGCGCATGCCGAGGAAGCCGAGTTCGCCGAGATCCCGGAAGAGCTGCCTGGGGATCTCGCCGGCCGCCTCCCAGGCATCCGCATGCGGAACGATCCGCTCCCTGACGAATCGCCTGAGCTGCGCCCGGATCTGCAGCAGCGGCTCGTCGAGGATGTCCGGCTCGTTGAACTCGAATTCGGTCATGGCTCTTGTCCTTCAATCCACCGCTTTGTACGTCACCGCCGCCGGATCGGCCTTCAGCAGGAACAGCTTCGGCGCCGCCAGGTGATTGGTCGGGCTGAACGAGATCGGCGTCATCGCACCCGTCTCGAGATTGCTGAGCTTGTTCAGCTCGCCGATCGTGCAGTCCCAGGTCACGTTCTTGCCACAGCGGCCGATCGCCTCGAACAGCGCTCGCGCCGCCGAATAGCCGGTGAACGAATAGCGGTTGGTGCGGGCCAGCTCCTCCGGCGACAGGTGCTTCGCCAGCTTGTCCATGAACTGCCTGGCCTGCGGGGAGTTCTCCAGGTACACGTAGTCGACGGTGTAGACGTTCTCGGCGGCCGTCCCCATCATCTTGGCGCTGGCCGGCACCCGGGACACGTAGGTGACGCCCATCGGGATCTTGTGGCCGACGCGCTCGAGCTCCTTGGCCATCGTCACGTTCTCGCCCAGCACGCCGCCGGCCATCAGCGCCTCGGCGCCGGACTGCTTGACCTTCAGGATCTCGGACGAGAAGTCGGTCTGGCCCTTCTTGTAGATCTGGGTGGACACGACCTGCAGCTTCTTCTCCTTGGCGGCGCGCTCGAAGCCGGCGCGCACGTTCTCGCCGTACTCGTCGTCCTGCGAGATCAGCGCCCATTTCTTGCCCGGATGCACGGTGGCCATCCGCGAGACCAGCTCGGCCACCGCATCGGCCATGTCATAGCCGACCGCGAACACGTTCTTGATCGTCGGCTTGTACAGGCCCTCGAAGGTCGTCACCGGCGCCATCACCGGAATCCCCGACTGCTGGACCAGCGGCATCGCGGCCTGCGCCTGGGCGGTACCTGAGATCGACGTCAGCGCGAAGACCTTGTCGCTGCTGATCAGCTTGCGCACGCCCTGGATCGTCCGCGACGGCACATATCCGTCGTCCTCCGAGATGAGGCGGACCTTGCGTCCGTTGATGCCGCCGGCGGCGTTGATCTCGGCGACCGCCACCTTCACGCCGAGATTGTGCGCGACGCCGAGCAGCGCCGGCGGGCCGGTCAGCGGCAGGATGTCGCCGATGACGATTTCGCTGTCGGTGACGCCCTGCTGGGCAGCGGCCGGTGCGAATGCTCCGGCGGCCATCAGCCCGAACATGGCAACGGCAGTGAGTCTCCTGTTCATGAATAGCTCCTTCGAGTGGATGGCGCGCGCCATCTGGTGGGAAATCGGTGGAAAGGTCGACGAAGAAACGAATGTTCAATACCGCAACGGCCAGTAGCTCCATGCATGGCGGACGTCGTGCCAGATACCCTGCAGTCCGCGCGGATCGAATCTGAGGAAACCGATGATCGCCAGCCCGTAGAGCACGCTCTTGATCTCGTGGGCGCTGGTCGTCATCAGCTCCTGCAGCCGGCCGCCGAAGGTCGACATCAAGCCGTTGACCAGCTCCGGCATCGACACGATGAAGACCGTGCCGAACACCGTTCCGAGCACCGAGCCCAGGCCGCCGACGATGATGATGGCCAGCGCCTCGATCGACAGCAGGAACGGAAAGCCTTCGACGCTGACGATGCTCATGTACATCCCCATCAGCGCGCCGGCGATGCCGGTCAGTGCCGCGCTGATCAGGAACGCCAGCAGCTTGAAGCTGACCAGATCGATGCCCATCGTGCGCGCGGCGATGTCGTTGTCGCGGATCGCCACCAGCGCGCGGCCGACATAGGAGCGCCGTACGTTCATCGTGACCAGCATCGCCAGCACGCAGACCAGCAGGCAGAACCAGTAGAAGCTGCGGTCGCTCGACAGGTCGAAGCCGGCGATCGTCGGGCGCTGGATCATGATTCCGCGCCCGCCGCCGGTGAACTTGCCGCCGGCCAGGATCGCCGCGCTGACGATGTGACTGAACGCGAGCGTCGTGATCGCCAGGTACAGGCCATGCAGGCGCAGCGACGGAATGCCGACGATCAGACCGAACAGCGCCGGCACCACCGCCGACAGCACCAGCGCCAGTTCGGCCGGCAGGCCCAGCCGGGTCACGCCGATCGCGTAGGCATAGGCGCCCAGGGTCAGGAAGCCGACGTGGCCGAGCGAGATCAGGCCGGTGAAGCCGGTCAGCACCGTCAGGCCGAGCACACCGACCAGGGTGAACAGGATGATCGTCAGATGCGCCAGCAGGAAGCTGCCGAGCACCAGCGGCGCTGCCGCCAGCGCGACCAGCAGAGCCGCGGTCCATGCCTTGACCGCCGCGGAGTCGGTCAGCACGATCAGGTCGCCGTAGCGCTCCTTGAAGTAGCCGCTGCGCATCAGACCCTCTCGATCCGCTTTTCGCCGAACAGCCCGAAAGGCCGGATCATCAGCACGACCAGGATCAGCACGAAGCCGGCGATCTCCTTCAGCGTGCTGGGCATGTAGCCGCCCACCAGATTCTCCAGCACGCCGATGATCAGGCCGCTCGCCCCGGATCCCAGCACCGAGTCGAAGCCGCCGAGCACCGTCGCCGGAAAGGCCTTCAGGCCGATCTCGAACACGGTCGGAGCCAGCCCATAGATCACCGCGAACAGCCCGCCCGCCAGGCCCGCGAGCCCCGAGGCCGACGCCCAGGCCACGGCCTGCACCCGCGCGGTGGACACGCCCATCAGCCGGGCCGTCTTCTCGTCCGCGGCCACCGCGCGCATCGCGACGCCGAAGCGACTGTGACGCAGGAACAGCCAGAAGCCGGCGATCGCCAGCAGCAGCGCGATCAGCACGCCGAGCTGGCTGACCCGTACGCCGATGCCGCCCAGATCGACGATCGCATCGGCGCCGGCCACCTCGAACTTGTGCGGCGCCGCGCCCCAGATGATCGTGACGATCGAGCGCAGCACGACGGCCATGCCGATCGTGACCAGCACGACCGACAGCACCGGCTCGCCGAGCATCGGACGCATGATCAGCCGCTCGCAGACCAGGCCGATCACCGCGCCCACCGCCACCGCGACGAACACCGTCACGATGCCGCCGGTGCCGACGGTGGTCGCGATCGACCAGGTGGTATAGGCGGTCAGCATGCCCATCTCGCCCTGGGCGAAATTGACGACGCCGGTGGCCTTGTAGATGACCGCGAAGCTCATCGCCACCAGGCCGTAGATCGCCCCGACCGCCAGGCCGGAGACGACGAGTTCCAGAAAATAGCCCATCGGTCAGGCGCCCCCGTAGATCATTTCCAGCTCGCGCCCGAACTTCTTGTTGATCAGGCCGCGGCGCACCTTCTGCGTCGCCGTCAGCTCGCCGTCGTCGTGGTCCAGCTCCTTCTCGAGCAGCACGAAGCGGCGGATGTTCTCGACCCGCGCGAACTTCGAGTTGACCTCGTCGACGACCCCCTGGATCAGCTCGAGCACCTCGGGAAGCTGGGTCAGCGACTTGAACGTCGTGTACTGCAGGCCCTGCTCGGACGCCCAGCGGCCGACGCTCTCGAAGTCGATCTGGATCAGGCCGCCGAGGAACTTCCTGCCCTCGCCGACGACGATCGCTTCGCGAATGTACGGACTGTCCTTCAGTGCGTTCTCGATCTCCGAAGGCGCGATGTTCTTGCCGCCGCTGGTGATGATGATCGCCTTCTTGCGATCGACGATCGCGATCTCGTCGGCGCCGCGCCGTTCGACGATGTCGCCGCTCGCCAGCCAGCCGTCCTCAGCGAGGATCTCGCGGGTTCCCTTGTCGTCGAACAGGTACCCCTTGAACACGCCCGGCGAGCGCATCAGCACCTCGCCGTCGTCGGCCACCTTCCACTCGACGCCTTCCATCGCCGGCCCGCAGCTACCCGGCATGAACGGCCGGCCCGGCACCTGGACGAACGCGAGCCCGCCGGCCTCGGTCAGCCCGTAGCCCTGCCCGACCGGCAGGCCGATGATGTCGAAGAACCTGAGCGTCTCCGGCGACACCGACGCGCCGCCGCACATCCGGGTGTGCGTGCGGTTCAGCCCCATGTGGCGCTGCACGTTGCGAAAGAGCAGCAGATACCACAGCGAGAACTCCAGCCGGTCGCGCAGGCCGACCAGGCGGCCATGCTCCGCCCGCCGGTCCGACAGCACGCGGCCCCGCTTCATTCCGATCCGATACAGCCACTGCTGGATCCGCCCGCTGTCCTTCATCCGGAACTCGAAGCCCTGCTGCAGCTTCTCCCAGATCCGCGGCACGCCGAGGAAGAAGGTCGGCGCGATCTCGCGGATGTTCGAGGCGACGGTATCGATCGACTCCGCAAAGTTCACGCAGCCGCCGGACAGCAGGTGCTGCACCGTCGAATAGCTGCGTTCGGCCACGTGGCACAGCGGCAGATAGCAGACCGACTCGAAGCGCTTGTCGAGCATCCGGCGCGCGACCATGTAGGCATAGGCGCCGTAGACGAAGTTGCGGTGCGTCAGCATCGCGCCCTTCGGCGGGCCGGTCGTGCCCGACGTATAGACCAGGATGTTGACGTCGTCGGGCTTCAGCGAATCGATCGATGCGTCGAGGCGCCGATCGGCGTCGGGGTCCTCCTCGACCAGCCGGTCGCCGAGTTCCAGCAGGTGTGCGAACGCGTACGGGCGGCCGGGCCGATAGCGACGCAGGCCCTTCATGTCGATGCAGAACACATGCTGCAGATGCGGCAGGCCGTTGCCGTCGCCGCCGCCATTGCCGCTGCCGTTGGCGATCGCATCGAGGATCTTGTCGGTCTGCTCCTGGTCCCCGGCGATCGCCAGCTTCGCCTGGCAGTGACCGGCGATATACTGCACCTCCGGCCACGGATTGGTCGGGTAGATGCCGACCACCTGGACGCCGATCATCTGCGCGCCCAGATCGGCATAGAACCATTCGGGCACGTCCTCGCTGGCGATGACGATCCGGTCGCCGCGCGCCAGGCCGAGCTTCGTGAGCCCGTGGGCGACCCGCCGGGCATCGCGGTAGTACTGCGCCCACGTATGGCCCCGCCAGATGCCCTGCACCTTCTCGCGCAGCGCCACCTGGTCGGGCCGCTTCTGCGCCCGCCGGCGCAGCAGTCCGGGCAGCGTCGCCTCGCCACGGATCAGCGCATCGTGGTCATGCTGATCCTTCTCAGGCATTGGCCGACTCCTCTCCGAGATAGGCGCGCAGCACCGCCGGATCGGCCGCCACCTCGGCCGGCGTGCCCTCGGCGATCAGCACGCCGAAATCGAGCACGTAGACCCGGTCGGAGAGGTCCATCACCACCTGCATGTCGTGCTCGATCATCAGCACCGCGATGCCGAACTCGTCACGGATGTCCAGCGTGAAGCGCGCGATGTCCTCCTTCTCCTCTCGGTTCATGCCGGCGACGATCTCGTCGAGCAGCAGCAGGCTGGGTTCGCAGGCGAGCGCACGACCCAGCTCCACCCGTTTCTGCTGGCCGTAGGCGAGCTGCGACACCGGCTTGTCGCGCAGCTCCTCGATCTCGAGGAACTCGATGATCTGCTCGACCCGCTCGCGGGCGGCGATCTCCTCCCGGCGCGGCCGCCCCCAGAACATCAGCGACTCCAGCGCCGAGTAGCGGAAGTGGATGTGCCGGCCGACCAGCAGGTTCTCGACGACCGTGCCATGGCGGAACAGCGCGAGGTTCTGGAACGTGCGCCCGATGCCCAGCCGGGCGAACGCCGACGACTTCAGTCCGGACACGTCCTGGCCCTGGAACACGATCCGGCCGCTGGTGGGCGGCAGCACGCCGCTGATCAGGTTGAAGGTCGTCGTCTTGCCGGCGCCGTTGGGCCCGATCAGGCTGACGATCTCGCCCGGCATCACCTTCAGGCTCACGTCGCTGACCGCCTTCAGGCCGCCGAACTGCTTGCACAACGCCTGAGCCTCCAGCACCGGCACCGGCCCTCCTCGGGGGGCGGCCGCGGATCCGGCTCCGCCGGTCCGCCAGCCGCGCCCCCCGGGGGGAGGCGCCGCAGGCGCTTCGGGGGGAGTCATGACAGCCACCGCTTGCGCCGCTTGTAGTGCTTCACGTCCTTCATGCTGGTGTGACCGGACTGCGACGACAGGCCGAGGTAGAACTCGCGCACGTCCTGGTTGCGGCGCAACTGCTCGGCGGTGCCGTCGAGCACCACGCGGCCGTTCTCCATGATGTACGCATAGTCGGCGATCGCCAGCGCCCGGCTGGCGTTCTGCTCGACCAGCAGGATCGTCAGCTCCCGCGCTTCGCGCAGCTTGCGGATCGTCGCGAAGATCTCGGCGACGATCAGCGGCGCCAGCCCGAGCGATGGCTCGTCGAGCGCCAGCACCTTGGGCTGGCTCATCAGCGCGCGGCCGATCGCCACCATCTGCTGCTCTCCGCCGGAAAGATAGCCGGCGATCTGCCGGCGACGATCCGCCAGCCGCGGGAACAGGCTGTAGACGTAGTCGCGCGTCTCGGCGAGCCTGCCCACGCCTTGCAGATGCGCGCCGACGACGAGGTTCTCCTCGACGGTCAGCGTCGCGAACAGCCGGCGCCCCTCGGGTACCTGGATCATGCCGCGGCGGACGATGTCCGGCGCCGGCGCGCGCTCGATGGACTGACCGAACAGTCGGATCGATCCCTTCTCGATCTCGCCGTCCTCCGCATCGAGGACGCCGGAGACCGCCTTCAGCACGCTGGACTTGCCTGCGCCGTTGGAGCCCAGCAGGGCGACGATCTGCCCGCTGCGGACTTCCAGCGAGATGTCGCGGACGGCCTCGATCGCGCCTCCGTAGACGATCTGGATGTTGTGCAGTGCAAGGGCCGGCGCTGCAGCGGACGTCGCTTCGGCGGATGGGCTCATGTGTCTCGAATTAGACCGTCTCGTCGGTCTGTGTTTTGGGAGAGAATTATCAGGTTTGCCGGAAGCCGTCACTACCTAGGGCTAGTCCGTAACCTGCACGTCGGCCGGTTTCAGCAACTCCTTCAACGGAACCGACTCGTCCGCCAGGCGCCCTGCGTCGACTTCGACGGGCTGGGTCAACGCACGTCGGGCAGCCATGAAGTCGCCGGGGCGGTTGACCGCGTCGACCGCCAGCAACCGCGGACCGCGCAGATAGAACGCGCAGAAACTGCGCGCCGCCGGATCGCCGCGCAGCACGCACTGCTCGTAGCCGGTCGACAGACCGGCCATCTGCAACTTCAGATCGTACTGGTCGGACCAGAACCAGGGCACCGAACGATTGGGCTTCGGCTTGCCGCACAGCCACGAGGCGGCGGCACGCGCCTGTTCCAGCGCGTTGGGCACCGACTCGATCCTCAGCGGCCGGTCGTAGAGCCCATGCTGCTGCATCGTGCAGTCGCCGGCGGCGACGATGTCCGGATCTTCGGTGCGCGACAGCGAGTCGACGCGGATGCCGCCGTCGGCCGGCAGGCCGGCGGCTGCAAGCACCTCGACGTTGGGCAGCATGCCGATGCCGGCGACCACCGCATCGGCCTCGAGCACCTGTCCATCGGCGAGGAGGACCGCGGCGATCCGGCCGGCGACGCAGCTCACGCGCTGCACGCCGCCGGTCAGCACCTGCACGCCGGCCCGCCGATGCACCGATTCGTAGAAAGCCGACACCTCCGGCCCCGCCACCCGCGCCAGCACACGCGGCTGCGCCTCGACGACGGTGACCTCGGCGCCCAGGCCGCGCGCGGACGCGGCGACCTCCAGCCCGACGTAGCCGCCGCCGATGACGATCAGCCGCGCGCCGGGCCGCAGCGCGGCGCGGATCCGGTCGGAATCGGCCAGCGTGCGCAGATGGAAGAGGTTCGATGGAGCGGCCGCCTCGTCGATCCCATCGCAGACGAACGGCCGCGGCCGGCCGCCCGCGCACCAGGCGAGCTTTCGGTAGGACAGCCGGCTGCCGTCGGCGAGCTCCACGAGGTGCGCCGCCCGGTCGACGGCCCGCACGCGCGCGCCGGGCCGCAGCTCGATGTTCGCCGCCGCATAGACCGAGGCGCCGCGCAGCGCCAGCGAATCGACGTCGGCCTTGCCGAGCAGATACGCCTTCGAAAGCGGCGGACGCTGATACGGCGGCACCGGCTCGTCGCCGAGCAGCACGATGCGGCCGCTCCAGCCGTTCTGGCGGGCCGCGACCGCCAGCTCGCTGCCGGCATGACCGGCACCGACGATCAGCAGCGGATGATCTTCAGCGGTCATGTCTTTGGTGGACGGCCGTCGCCGCCCATTGAGGCGCCCGACGACGCAACGAAGGAAACGAGCACGCAGAGTAGTTCATGCGGTTGCCGCGTTCAACAGCTCGAGCGCCTTGTTGGCAGCCTCGCGCCCGGTGTACGCGCAGGCCTGCGTACCGCCGTCGCCATAGTCCTTCACGGCATCGCCGACGTGCCACAGGTTGGCGAGCGGCGTGTCCTGCGGCATGTCGAAGCCGGCGCAGGAGCGCTGCGCCGGCCAGTCGCCCCGCATCACTCGCACCGACAGCATCTTCGCGCCGTCGAACCCGGGGAACAGCTCGCGCAGATCGGCCAGCGACTCCTCGATCTCCTTGCGTTCGTCGAAGTCGCCGATCGCAGGCCTGGGCACCGCATAGGCCACGTACTGGTACCAGCCGGCCGGCGCCAGCTCCGGACAGGTGGCGGTCAGCTCCCCCATGTTGCACAACCGCCGGGTCTTGCCGAAGGTCACCAGCCCCGGCACGTCGAGCAGACGCTCGCGGGTCGCGAAGTTGATCACGATGTTGGCGGCCGGCCGCGGCAGCGAACGGGCAGCGGCGATGTAGTCGGCGCCGAGCGCCTCGGCGCCGGGCAGTGAAGCGGTGGCCGCGGGACCGATGTTGCTGATCACCGCGCGGGCCTCGACTCTCCTGACCGTTCCTTCGTGCCGGATGTCGAGCGCGGTCACGCGGCCGCCGTCCGCATGCAGCGCGACGACCGGCGCCTCCAGCCAGATCTCGCCGCCCTTGGCGCGGATGCCGGCGCCGAGATCGTCCCACAGGCCGACGGTGCCGCGCGGGCAGAAGCCGAAGCGCTTGAACGCGCCCTTGATCGCGAAGTAGGTCAGGAACGCGCGCGCGGGCAGCTCGTCGGAGTTGGCCGCGAAGATCGCCGCGCACAGGTTGCGGAAGATCGCATGGACGGTCTCGTTGGAGGTGTACTGCTCGAGCCACTGGCGGGTCGTCAGCTTCGCCTCGGGCAGATCGCCGGCGCGCGCATCGGCGAACTTCGCGCCGATCTTCGCGGCCTGCTTCGTGAACGAGCCCAGCAGCATGCCCCAGCCGCCCTTGGCGACGTTGATAACCTTGCCGTCGATGTAGAACACCGTCGCCGGACTGGGTTCGCGCACGTCCAGCGGCATGCCGACCAGATCGAAGGTCTCTTCGAACACGCCGCCCTTCTCGATCGCGATCGCGCCGATGTTGACGATGTGACCGTCGATGATCTCGCTGGACGCGCGGCCGCCGAGCCGGTTCAGCCGCTCGGCGACGAGCACCTTCCGGCCGGCCGCGGCCAGCCGTGCGGCGGCGCTCAGACCGCCGGCGCCGGCGCCGATGATGACCGCGTCGAAGCGGTCGGTGCTTGAGGTCATCGAAGAGTCTCCCTATGTCTTTTCAGCGTGCGTGCCGATTGCCGAACTGCATGCGGATCCGGTCGTCATGCGCCACATCCCATTCCGCCGGACACACCGAGCACCTCGCCGGTGATGAAGCCGGCCTCGTCGGACACCAGGAACGCGACCGCCGCGGCGACCTCCTCGGGCTTGCCGAGCCGGCCGACCAGCGTCGCGCCGGTCATCACGGCGAGCAGCTTGTCGCCGCCGGCCGACACCGCCTGCCGCAGCATCGGCGTGTCGATCGGGCCGGGCGCCACCACGTTGGCCGTGATGCCCTTGCGGCCGCTCTCGCGGGCGATCGAACGGGTGAAGGCGATCACGCCGCCCTTGGCGGCGGCGTACACCGAGCCGCCGCGCGAGCCCAGCCGGCCGGCCTCGGAAGCGACATTGACGATGCGGCCGCGGCCGGCCTGCTGCATCGCCGGCAGCACCGCATGGGTGGTGTTCAGCACCGCCTCGAGATTCACGCCTAGCAGCCGGCGCCAGTCGTCCGGCGTCGTCGCGGTGAAGAACGCATGCTGGTCGATGCCGGCGCTGTTGACGAGGACGTCGAACGGGCCATGCGCGCGCACGACGGCGGCAACAGCCTCGGCGTCGGTGACGTCCAGCCGCAGCCCGGTGCCGCCAAAGCCTCGCGCGAGCCGTTCCGCTTCGTCGCCGTTCAGGTCCGCCACCAGCACGCCTGCTCCGTCGGCCGCCAGCCGCTTCGCGATGGCCGCGCCGATGCCGCTGGCGCCGCCGGTGACGAATGCGCGGCGGCCGGCCAGGCCGCCCTGCGGGCGCCCAGCCCGCTGCGGTTCGCCCTGTGCGGAATCGTCCGTATTCGTGCCGCCCATCAGCGCCCCGTGAAGCGCGGCGCGCGCTTGTCGATCACCGCGGCGAGCCCTTCGCGGGCGTCGGCCATGCCGGACAACGTCGCCTGCGTCTGGTTCTCCTCCGGCATCGCCGCCTCGACGCCCTGACCCAGGCCGCTCCACAGCAGCCGCTTGGTGCTGGCCAGCGCAGCGGGCGCACCGGCGGCGAGCTGCCGCGCCAGCGCGAGCGCCTCCTGCTGCAGGCTGTCGTCGGGCACGACCCGGGTGATCAGGCCCATGTCGACCGCTTCCTGCGCGGTGATGACCGGATTCAGCATCAGGATCTGCATCGCGCGGCGCAGACCGACGAGCTGCGTGAGCGTCACCGAGACGCCCGCATCCGGCACCATCGCCACGCGGGTCGCGCCGGCCAGGAAGCGGGCCGATTCCGCGGCGATGACGAAGTCCGACGAGCAGACCAGCCCCATGCCGCCGCCGCCGGCCGCGAAGCCGTGGACGGCCGACACCACCGGCGGATTCAGCCGCATCAGGCCGGCGGCGACGAGCTGCAGATAGCTGGTCGCGACGCGGATGTAGTGCGGCAGCTCCTCGCCCTTGGACAGGAACGTATGGACGTCGCCGCCGGCGCAGAAGTTCTTCCCTTCGCCGGTGATAAGCACCGCGCGGACGCGGCCGTCGCCGTGCACCTGCATGATGACCTCGTGCAGCGCCTTCAGCAGCTCGACGTTCAGGCCGTTGGCGGACTCCGGCCGGTTCAGCCGGATGTGCGCGACGCCGTCGTCGTGGAGCTGCAACAGCGCGGGGCCTTCGCCCACCAGCGTCTGCACGGCGGAAACCGGGTGGTCAGCCATCGTTCGCGTCCTCAGATCAGAAAGGCCATCGAATACAGGGCGCTGTGATTGTTCACCAGCATCACCTTCTTTCTCGCCATCCGCAGCCCGTCGCCGCCGCGCCTCAGCGTGTACTCGTTGCGCGAGGCCCACAGCGTGTCGCCGCGCGCCTGCGACTCGAACACCAGCGCATTGGCGGCCGCCTGGATGTCGGTGCCGTCGTCGGCGATGATCTCGACGTTGGACACCAGCCGCCGCAGCCGCGACTGC
The DNA here is from genome assembly GCA_036826495.1 of Burkholderiaceae bacterium. Lineage (GTDB taxonomy): Bacteria > Pseudomonadota > Gammaproteobacteria > Burkholderiales > Burkholderiaceae_E > DAISWF01. Next base: position 593 of record DAISWF010000050.1, on the reverse strand, counting down.
GGTGTCTGGCTGTAGCGCTTGCCGGTGTGGTACTGGCGGATCCGCAGCGCGATGCGCGAACGGTTGTCGTACAGGATCGACATCTTCTGCTCGGGATCGATGTCGTCTCCGTTGGCCGGCACCCAGTAGACGCCGTCGTCGGTCCACAGACTCTCCCAGGCATCGTACTGATGCTCGTCCTGCAGACGGGCCTCGCGATAGATGAACTGCGTGACCTCGTCCAGGACGGCGCGCTGCTCGGCGGTCATCATGGTTGCCCCCAAGGGCCTGCGGCCCGGCCCCCCAAGGGGCTCGGGCCGGGGTTTCGCGTCGCATGCGACGCGCCGGCGCGAGAGGTCGCGCCTGCCAGCGCGACCGCGGCCTGCAAGGCTGACCGCCTTCGGAGCGGCCGTGCGGCGGTCATCATCCGGCCTCCATCAGCGCCCGATAGTGGCGCCAGATGCCGCGGGTCGGCACCTCGTCGGTGTTGTCGCCGATCAGGAAGCCGTCGGCATCGCGCCGTTCCCGATGCTTGCCGCGGCCGAGATAGAGCCACTCCGGATTGCGCATCTGCACGCCCACCTGGGTGCGCTCGTACATCTCGGCATCGTCGG
>DAISWF010000049.1:0-24867 GCA_036826495.1 Burkholderiaceae bacterium | reverse complement strand
TCGTCTCCTTCTCGCGGCACAAACACACACACACGCCACACCCCTGCACATTCCGATTCCCCCCGCACCGGGAAGCCAGGCTACCTGCAGGACCTGTACGACTGCGCCGTGCGGGCATCAAGTGCCGAAGAAGGCTAACACGGGGAAACGGCAGGGGTCATCACCGGATCGGGACATGGTCGGCAGCGTTCGACGCCCGTCGATACGATCGCGTGCCCGTCCACGGCGGCGCCACGCCGTGCGGCCGGGCGCCGGCCAGCGCCGCACAGCGCCGCTCGACGTCGCGAAAGAGCTCGGTCAGGAAGTCGATCGTCGCACGGACCCGGGGCAACCGCCCGGCGGCGGGCCGGTACATCAGCCGGACCTGCGGCGAGTCCACGGCCGGCGGCCGGGAGCGGACGGTGTCCGAGTTCGACCGGCTGCTGGCGGCCGCCGGCCTGCGACGCGGCAACGTGCATCGGCTCTCGCCGAATCAGCATCTGATCGAGGCGTCACGCTGAACCCGCCTTACCGGAAGCGCTAGCGCGGCAAGGGCGATCATCGCCCGGGTGCACGTGGACGGCCCTGTTCGATTGTCCCGTCACCGCACTCGGGCTGCCACCCTTCGTCGGCCCGACATTTGCAGCTCGCCGAGGTTCAGCGGCCGCGCCGCCGCCCGCAGCCTGTCGAGAAAGAGCGTCGCGGCGGGGCCGAGCGTGCGGCCGCGCAATGTCATCACCATCGTCGGCGTGTGCCATGGCGGCAGGTCGATCGGCAGGGTCCTGAACGTCTGCCGGTAGCGGCCGAACGGCAGCAGCGAGTGCGGTACCAGCGTCACGTAGCCGCCGCGCGCGAGCAAGCTCGCCCGCATCTGCAGCGAGCCGGACAGCACGACCCGGCGGGGAAACGGTACGCCGGCGGCCTCGAACGCCCCGACCAGCGGCGCCGCGCGGGTGACCTCGTTGCGCGACAGGATCCAGCACTCGTCGACGAGGTCGGCAAGCCCTATCCGCCGCCGGCGCGCGTGCGGGCTCTCGCGCCCCACGGCGACCTTCAGCACGTCGTGGAACAGCGGTTCGCCGTCGATGTCGGGCGGCAGCGGCAGCGACGGCGGGCGGGCGACGACGAAGTCGACCAGCCGGCCCGACAGGAAGTGGCCGATCAGTTCGGGTGACTGCCCCGATTCCAGCACGATACGCATCCGCGGGCGTTCGTCGAGCATGCGCCCGACCGTCGCGCCGACCAGCCCGGCGTGCAGCGTCTCCATGCAGCCGAGCCTGACCTCGCCGCTTTCGGGATCCGACAGCCATTCCAGTTCGCGCAGCGCGCCGAGCAGTTCATCGAGCAGCGCGGTCGTCCGGCGCGCGAGCGCGGTACCGAACGCCGTCGGTTCGGTGCCCTGTCGGCCACGCTCGAGCAGCCGCAGGCCGAGCGCGTCTTCGAGCTGCCGGATGGCCTTCGACACCGTGGGCTGCGCGACGTGCAGCGTCTCGGCGGCCTTGCGCATGCCGCCGGAGTGCACGACGGCGGCCAGGGTCTCCAGGTCACGAAGCTTCACCCGGCGACGCGCGCGGTCTATCTCCATGGGTTCAACTGATAGCCAAAAGGAATCACGTCATCAGAAAGTATCACTTCCGGGTCCGACCTGAAAGCTTCTAAGCTGAAAGCATCCGATCACCGAGTGCAACCGATGAACACCGTCGTCCCCTGTGCGGCAGGCCCTGCAGACGCGCAATGCGCCAGGGCCGCCGAGCGCCGGCTCGAATTGTCGGGCCGGGTCGACACGCTGAGCGGCACGCCGGTCGCCGGCGCGCGCGTCGAACTCTGGCACGCCGACCCGTCTGGCCGCCATTGCCATCCCAGCGCACCGGAAGGAGACCCGACATGAGCAACCCACGATCCAACCGCCGCCGTGTTCTTTCGTCGCTGTTTGCCATCGGCCTCGCGCGGGCGTTGCCGGCGCAAGCTCAATCGCGCATCGAAACGCTGCGAGTCGTCGTCGGCTATCCGCCAGGCGGCACGCTCGACATCATCGCCCGTCGCATCGCCGAGCGCCTGGGCGGCACCTATGCGCGAAGCGCCGTGGTCGAGAATCGTCCCGGCGCCGCGGGCCGGCTTGCCGTCGAGACGATCAAGGGCGCCGCGCCCGACGGCACGTCGCTGCTGGTCCCGCCCGGCTCGGTCGTCACGATGTACCCGCACACCTACCGCGGCCTGTCTTACGACCCGTTCGCCGACCTCGTGCCGGTATCCATCGTCGCCGCGACGGATTTCGCGTTCTCCGCCGGGCCATCGGTGCCGGCGAGCGTGCGCACGCTGTCCGATCTCGTCGCATGGGCGAAGACACAGGGCGGCCCGATCCCCTGCGGCAACGCCGGTGCCGGCTCATACCAGCATTTCCTGGCGATGCTGGTCGCCCGCGAGACAGGTCTGGCGCTGAACCACGTCAGCTACAAGGGCAGCAACCCGGCGATGACCGCCCTGGCCGCGGGAGAGATTCCGGTCTCCGTGTCGACCGAGAGCTCGGCGCTGGTTGCGCAGCGCATCGCCCCGGTACGCGTGCTGGCGACGACCGGCGCGCAGCGCTCGGCCTCGTTCCCCGACGCTTCGACCTTCGGTGAACTCGGCATGAAGGCGCTGGTCCAGCGGGAATGGTTCGCGTCGTTCATGCCCCGAGGCACGACCGCCGCGATCGCCGCGGCCGCGTCGGACGCGATCCGCGCGACGATCGCCGAACCGGATACGCAGCAGGCCTGGCGCAAGGCCGGCCTCTCGCCCGAGTCCTCGACGCCCGAAGCGTTGCGAACGGCCCAGCGTGCGGAATACGACTTCTGGGGGCCGATCATCCGCGCAAGCGGGTTCACGCCGGAGGCGTGAAGCACCGCGACGCCGCCTGTGCCCGTTCAAGCGCAGGTGGCGCGAGGGTGACGAGGCGGCGCCTGCGCACTCCACTCGCAAGGCTCCTTCAACCAACGGTTCAAGCCATTGCCAAACCGCCAGTGGCTGGCCGGCTGCCGTTCGCTCGCCTACATTCGATCCATGTTCCCGTACGAGACCGACATGCTGCTCACCTCCGCTGCCGATGCCCCCTGCGATGATCGCCACGCATCCGCCGAAATGCGCAGACCCACTGCGGCGCGACAAGCGTATCTGCGCATGCTGACCCTGGCCTTCACGTTGTTCAGCTCGGTGCGGATGCTGGCCTACCTGCCGACGCTGTGGTCGATCCACCTGAGCGGTGACTCGAGTCAGCACTCGCTGCTCACGTGGCTGACCTGGACCGGCGCCAACCTCACGATGGCGGCCTGGCTCTACGAGCACGGCGGCCAGCGCATCGACCGGGCCATTGTCGTGAACCTGGGCAATGCGGCGATGTGCGCCGCCAGCAGCGCGCTGATCGTCTGGTACCGCTTCTGAACCGCTGCAACTCCTGGCGGTCCTGCCATCAGCGCTGCGGCGCAGGCATGGCACACTGTGGCCAGCACGAAACCCCATGCGCATGGCCTGTCAGATGCCCTCCGCTTCCTCCGCGCCCGCCTCTTCCGATTCCGCGCCGGCCGGCTTGCCGAAGGTCCTGCTGTTCGACCTCGGCCGCGTCGTGATCCGGCTCGACATGGACCGCACGTTCGGGATATGGAGCGCGGCGGCCGGCGTGCCGGCCAGCCTGCTGGCCAGCCGCTATGCGGTCTGCGAGCGCTTCGAGGCGCACGAACGCGGCGAGATCGATGCCGGCGCCTGGTATCAGGCGCTGCGCGCACGGCTGGGCATAGAGCTCGACGATGCGACGTTCGATCGGGGATGGAAGGCATTGCTGTCCGATGTCGAGCCGTCGGTGGTGGCGGCGATCAGGCGGCTGCGGGAGCGCATGCCGGTCCATGCGTTCACCAACACGAACGTCACGCACCGGCGTCTGATGGACGAGCGCTACGGCGACACGATGGCGTTGTTCGATCAGGTGTTCGATTCGTCGCGGCTCGGGCTGCGCAAGCCCGAGCCGGCCGCGTTCGAACGGGTGGTGCAGACGATCGGGCTGCCGGCGTCGGAGATCCTGTTTCTCGACGATCTGGCCGCCAATGTCGCCGGTGCCCGGGCGGTGGGCCTGCGTGCGATGCAGGTGACGACCGCCGACGAGGTGCTGGCGGCGCTCGCGCCGTTGCTGCAGGCAGCGGATGCATGACAGTCGCGGCCGGTGGCCGCGGTTCGGAAAGGGGAATCCGATGGAATCAGCGAAGGGCGGCGGCAGCCGGCCGTGGAAGACTCTGTTGTTCGCCGCGCTCGGGCTGGGGTTGCTGGTCGGCTGCGGCGCTGCGCCGGCCCAGCGGGAACAGGCGGGCGCACTGCGGCTGGAGACGGTGGCCGACGGCCTCGAGTTCCCCTGGGGCCTGGCGTTCCTGCCCGACGGCCGGATGCTGGTGACCGAGCGGGCGGGCCGGATGCGGGTCATCGACGCACAGGGGCGCAAGTCCGAGCCGTTGCAGGGTCTGCCGCGGATCGCGGTGCAGGGCCAGGGCGGTCTGCTCGACGTGGCGGTCAGCCCGACGTTCGCCCGCGACCAGCAGGTGTTCTTCGCGTATTCCGAACCGGCAGAAGGCGGTTCGCGCACCGCGGTGGCGCGGGCGGTGTTCGCCGATGACAAGCTGCGCGACGTCCAGGTGATCTTCCGCCAGCAGCCGGCGACCAGCGGCGGCTTCCACTTCGGGTCGCGACTGGTGTTCGGCCGCGACGGCAATCTGTGGATCACGCTCGGTGACCGATACTCGGGGCGGGCCGGCGCCCAGAAGCTGGACAACCATTTCGGCAAGGTGGTGCGCATCCGTCCCGACGGATCGGCGCCGCCCGACAATCCGTACCGCCGCACACAAGGCGCGCTGCCCGAGATCTGGTCGATCGGCCATCGCAACGTGCAGGGTGCGGCGCTGCATCCGGCCACCGGCCGCCTGTGGACGCACGAGCATGGCGCGCAGGGCGGCGACGAGGTCAACGTCGACATGCCGGGCCGCAACTACGGCTGGCCGGTGATCACATGGGGGGTCGAGTACGGCGGCGCGCCGATCGGCGAAGGCACCCACAAGAAAGGCATGGAGCAGCCGCTGCACTACTGGGTGCCGTCGATCGCACCCAGCGGCATGATCTTCTACACCGGAGACAAGTTCCCCGAGTGGCGCGGCAGCCTGCTGATCGGGTCGCTGAAGTTCACGCTGCTGTCGCGGCTGGAGCTGGACGGCGAGAAGGTGGTCCGCGAGGAGAAGCTGCTGCAGGATCGGGGCGAACGGTTCCGCGACGTCCGCCAGGGGCCCGACGGCTGGATCTATCTGCTGACCAATTCGCCGGACGCGAAGCTGCTGCGACTGATGCGCTGAGCCCGCGGCAGCCGCGGCGCCGCGCTGCCCGGCTGCGCCGGCCCGCGTCAATCGCCGGCGAGCTGACGTTCGATCGCCGCGCGATCGCGTCGCACCAGCGCGCGCAGCAGCCCCACGGCGGCGCGCACCGTGGCCGGCGACAGGATGCGCAGCGTGGCGACATACATCGCCGCACCGGCCGGCACCATCAGCGCGACCAGCAGCGGCCAGGCCATCCACGGCTCCAGAAGCTGGGCCAGCGACCAGACGAACAGCGCCATCGTCGCGGTGGCCGCCGCGACGCCGGCGCCGCCGCCAAGCTGCTGGCGGATCGACAGCCCGGTGGCATGCCGGATCAGCCAGCACAAGAGCGGCCAGTTGCCGAGCATCCGGCCGAGCGCCGCCAGCGCCATGCCGATGACACCCCAGTGAGCGAACGCCGGAACCAGCAGCGCCTGCAGCAGGCAGCCGCTCAGGAACAGCAGGATCGGCAACCCGCTGCGGCCCACGCCGCGCAGGATGGACGTCGCGAACCCTGCGGTGGCGAGCCACAGGCCGCCCAGCATCAGGATCTGCACCGCCGGGATCGCGTCGGTCCAGCGCGCCCCGAACACCGGCGCGATGAAGTACGGCGCGAGGATCGCCAGTCCGATGAACGCGGGAAACGCGATCAGCCGGGCGCTGCGATAGAGCCCGATGATCAGCCGGTGCAGCGCCTGCCGGTCGGACTGCAGCCGTGCGCACCCCGGCATCGCCACGGTGGCCAGCGGATAGGTGACCAGGTTCGCCAGCTCGTCGAACACCCGCATCGCCAGCAGGTACAGGCCCAGCACCTGCGGGCCCAGCAGCGATGCGATCAGCGCCCGCGGCAGCAACTGGTCGGCATAGCCCGCCGCATACATCGCCATCGTGTCGCGATTGAAGCGCGCCAGCTCGCGCAGATGCCGCAGCCGCCCGTGCCGCCCCGGGCGCCACGACACCGACCACCAGCCGCCGATCAGGTTCACCGACAGACGCACCAGCTCCATGAAGAACAGCGTCCAGATGCCGAAGCCGGCCCAGGCCAGCGCGATGCCGGTGGCGCTCGACAGCACCGAGGCGACCGCGCCGATCCGCGCCAGCGCGCCGAAACGCATGTCGCGCGCCAGCAGCGCCAGCGGCACGACGGTGGCCGACGACAGCGGAATCAGCAGCGCCAGCACCATCATCAGCTCGCGCGCCTGCGGAACGCCGATCAGCGCGGTGAGCGGGCCGGCGCCGAGCATCACCGCACCGGCGATCACCAGGGCCGCGCCCATCGACAGCCAGAACGTCGCGTCGATGTGTCCGGGCTCCAGCCGCTCGCGCTGCACCAGCGATTCGGCATAGGCGCCGCCGCTCAGGATCTCGGCGCTGGTGACCAGCAGCATCGCGGCGCCGAACACCCCGTACGCCTCGGGCCCCAGCGCACGCGCGACCACGGCGATGCACAGCAGGCTCATGCCGGTCTGCAGCGCATTGCGCAACGCGGTCCAGATCGCCCCTTCGAACACCCGCGACGACACGTCGCCGGCGCGCTGAGACGCCGACGCTGCCGGTTCGGACGCGGTCTTCACCGTTCCTCGACCTCGGCAACGGCGGCGCTCGTGCGTTCACCCGATGCATCGGCCGGCCCGGGTATCAGCCGCGCCGCCAGGATCGCGGCCAGTTCGACCGAGTGTTCGGCGTCGAGCATGCGGGTGTGCCGCGCCTGCAGATGGGCGATGTCGACGCCGCCGCCGGCCCACGCGCCCCAACCCATCTGCGGATCATCGTCGATGACGCCAGGCTCGTAGCGTCCGACCTCGGCGCGGACCAGCGTGAGCCGGCCGGGATAGGGCTTGACCCGGTACTCGCGCCATGCCTGCAGCACCCGGGTCGAGCGGCGCTGGATCGTCTGGACCAGCTCGGCGGAAACGGGCGTGTCGGGCGTCTCGAACACCTGCATCTCGACGTGCACGAAGTACTTGCGCAACCGGCTCACCCGTTCCAGCAGATAGCGGCCGGCGCCCGACGGCCCCATCCTCAGCGCATGCCTCACGTGATGCAGCACGCGGACCAGGAAGCCGTGCCGTTTCGGATAGCCGGGCGCGCTGGAATCCAGCAGCGCCAGCAGCCCGACCCGTTCGCCTTCGGCCTGGAGCTGACGCGCGATCTCGTAGACGATGTCGCCGCCCAGCGAGAAGCCGGCGAACTGATACGGCCCTTCGGGCTGCACCGTGCGCAGGTCTTCGATCATCCGGCGCGCGATGCCGGGGATCGACAGCCGTTCCTCGCCGGTGTCGGCGAGCGAGTTCAGATCGAGCACCAGCAGCGGCTGGTCGGGGCCGAGCCGGGCCGACAGCGCCTTGAACGGCAGGATCGCGCCGCCGAATCCCGACACGAAGAACAGCGGCGGACGGCTGCCGGCCGGCTGCACCGCCACTACGCACGACTCGCGCTCGGGCTCGCGCCGGGCGCGCAGCAGCGCCGCCTGGCTGCGGACCGTCGGCGCGCGGAACATCGATGCCAGGCCGAGGTCCTGGCCGGTCGCCTTGGCCACCGCATCGAGCAGCCGGATCGCCATCAGCGAATGGCCGCCCAGGTCGAAGAAATTGTCGTCGGGACCGACGGTGCGCAACGACAGCACCTCCTGCCAGATGCGCTGCAGCTCGAGCTCCAGCTCGTCCAGCGGCTGTGCGCTCGCGCTGCCGGCCTCGGCATCGTCCTCGCCGGGCACCGGCAGCGCCCGCCGATCGAGCTTGCCGTTGGCGGTCAGCGGCAGCCGCTCCAGGTACACGAACGCGGCCGGCACCATGTACGACGGCATCTGCATCGCCAGCTCGGCGCGCAGCTCGCGCGGCGATGCGGCGGCGTCGGGATGCTGCGCCACCAGATAGGCCACCAGGCGCTTGTCGCCGCGCCGGTCCTCGCGGGCGATCACCGCGCACTGCGCGACGCCGGGCTGACGAGCCAGCACCGATTCGATCTCGCCCAGCTCGATCCGGAAGCCGCGGATCTTCACCTGCTGGTCGATGCGCCCCAGATAGTCGATGCTGCCATCGGCCAGCCGGCGCACCAGGTCGCCGGTGCGATAGAGGCGCCCGCCGGGTTCGAACGGGTCGGCGACGAACCGCTCGGCGGTGAGCTCCGGCAGGTTCAGATAGCCGCGCGCCAGGCCCGGTCCGCCGATGTACAGCTCGCCGGGCACGCCGACCGGCTGCGGCTGCATCGCCGGATCGAGCACATGGCAGGTGGTGTTGCCGATCGGCCAGCCGATCGGCACCGAAGCCACGTCGCGCACGATCGCGAATCCGGTGGGCTCTCCGGGCTCCTCCACCAGGCCCAGCGACGCCGCCGTGACCTCGAACGTGGTCGCGAACGTCGTGGTCTCGGTGGGGCCGTAGGCGTTCAGCAGATGCCGCGGACGGCCGTGCAGGAACACCTGGCGCGCCGCGGCCGGATCGACCGCCTCGCCACCGAACAGCAAGTACCGCAGCGACGCGAACATCCGCGGCGCCCGCAATGCATGTTCGTTGAACAGCGCGGTGGTCAGGAACATCGTGTCGATCCGCTGTTCGACCAGCATCCTCTGCAGGTCGGGCGCCGACAGCAGCGTGTCCTTGGGCACCACCACCAGCCGCCCGCCGTTCAGCAGCGTGCCCCAGATCTCGAAGGTCGCGGCATCGAAGCTGCTGTTCGACGCCTGGGCCACGCAGCTCGCGGTCGACAGCCGCACGTACGGATTGTCGATCACCAGCCTCGACACCGCCTGCTGCGGGATCGCCGTGCCCTTGGGGCGGCCGGTGGACCCGGAGGTGTAGATCACGTAGGCCAGATGATGCGGCTCACCGATGCCGCGCGGATTGGCGGGCGACTGGCGATTCAGCTCGGCCCTCGCCTCGCGCTGATCCAGACACAGCACCGCCGGACGCGCCGCGGCGCGGCGCCGTCGCTCGACGGCTGCCGTTCCCGCGGCCGGCACCGCGACCAGCCCTTCGACCATTCCGTCCTCGAACGGATCGGCGGACAGGACGACCGGCGGATCGCCGAGCGGCAATCGCGCCAGCAGGCTCGACTGCGTCAGCACCACCTTCGCCTCGGTGTCCTCCAGCATCAGCGCCAGCCGCTCGGCCGGATACTCCGGATCCAGCGGCACGTATGCTCCGCCCGCCTTGACGATGGCCAGCAGCGCCACGACCAGGGTCACGCCGCGTTCCAGCGCCACACCCACCGGCGCATCCGGCCCGACGCCCCTCGCCTGCAGCCAGTGCGCCAGCCGGTTCGCCCGCTCGTTCAGCTCGCCGTAGCTGACCGCTTCGCGTTCGTGCTGCACCGCCACCGCTGCCGGCGTGCGGGCGGCCTGCTCCTCGAAGAGCTGGGCCAATGTAGAGCGTTCGCGATACGGCCGCCGGGTATCGTTCCAGCCGTGGATGATCTGCGCCCGCTCGGCATCGTCCATCAGCGTCAGTCGGCCGATCGGCGCCTGGTCGTCGGCGACCACCTGGCGCAGCAGGTTGACGAGGTGACGGCCCAGCCGCTCGATGGTCCGGCCATCGTAGAGCTGCGTGCTGTACTCCAGCGCAGCGCGCAGATCGCCGCCGTCGCCTTCGTTCCAGGTCAGCGACAGATCGAACTTCGCGGTGTCCGAACGCAACGTCAGCGGCTGCACCTGCAGATCGCCCAGGCGCGGCGGCCCGCTTTCGGTGTCCAGCGCGAACGACACCTGGTACAGCGGATTGCGGCCCAGCTCGCGCTCGGGGCTCAGCTCGGCCACCAGCCGGTCGAACGGCACGTCCTGGTGATCGTAGGCGCCGACGCACACCTGCCGCACCCGCTGCAGCGCCTGCTCGAAGCCGTCCTGCCATTGCAGACGGGTGCGCAGCACGATCGAGTTGACGAAGTAGCCGATCAGCCCTTCGGTCTCGCTGCGCGTGCGTCCGGCCACCGGCGAGCCGACGACCACGTCGGTCTGGCCGCTGTAGCGCGCCAGCACGACCTTGAAGGCGGCCAGCAGAACCATGTACAGCGTCGCGCCGCGGCGGCGCGCCAGCGCCCTCAGTGCGCCCGCCAGTTCGGGCGGCAGCTCGAAACGGCACACCGATCCGCTGAACCGGACCTGCGTGCCGCGCGGGCGGTCGGTCGGAAGCTGCAGCGGTTCCAGGCCCTGCAGCTTCTCGCGCCACCAGGCGAGCGAACGCGCGGTCGCTTCGCTGTCGAGCTGCCGGCGCTGCCAGGCCGCATGGTCGGCGAATCCGATCGGCAGCGACGGCAGCCCGGCTTCCCGGTTCTGCAGTCGCGCGCGATAGAGCTCGTCGAGCTCGCGGCCCAGTACCGCCATCGACCAGCCGTCGCTGACGATGTGGTGGATCACGATCAGCAGCACATGGTCGTGTTCGGCCAGCCGGTAGAGCCTGCCGCGCACGAGCGGCGCGGCGCCCAGGTCGAACGGCTCGGCCGCATCGGCGTCCAGCCGCTCGCGCAAGGCCGTTTCGTCGGTGACCTCGGTGAGCGGCAATGGCAGCGCCACGCCCGGCTGCACGATCTGCGCGGGCTGCCCGGCCTGTTCCTCGATCCGCGTGCGCAGCGCGGCATGCCGGTCGACCAGTGCCTGCAATGCGGCGTGCAGCGCCGTCGTGTCGAGCGCCCCGCGCAGGCGCCAGGCCTGCGGAATCAGATAGAGGTCGCTGGGGCCGGCCACCCGTTCGATGAACCACAGCGCCTGCTGCGCCGACGACAATGGCACCGGCTGGCCTTCGGGCACTTGGGCGGGCGGCTGCGCTGCATCGGCATCGGCATCGGCCGCGTCGGCCGCGGCGGAGCTCCGTTCACCGTGACGCTCCTCGAATGCCTCGATGATGCGGGCGATGTCGGCGATCGTCGGCGCCTCGAACACCGCACGCAGGGTCGGCCCGTCGTCGAACAGCGAACGCAGCCGGGCCACCATCCGCGCGACCATCAGCGAATGCCCGCCGAGCGCGAAGAAATTGTCGTGGACACCGATCTCCTCGATGCCCAGCAGATCGCGCCAGACGGTGGCGATCGATTCCTCGACCAGCGAACGCGGCGGCACGTGGGTCGAAGGATCGCGCTCGATCGAAGGCGCCGGCAGCGCCGCGCGATCGATCTTGCCGTTCGGGCTCAGCGGCATGCGCTGCAGCACCACGATCGCCGTCGGCACCATGTATTCCGGCAGCCGCTGCGCCAGCGCCGCGCGCAACGCCTGTTGGCACAGCGGCGACGGGTCCGTCATCGGCGCCCCCCCGTGCGCCGTATCCGAGTGCCCCGACTGATCGTGCACCCCCTGATCCGCCAACTCGGACTGCGGCGACGACCGCTCCGCGACCCGCTGCGCCACGGGCTCGGCCTGCGACGCCGTCTGCCCGGCAATCCGCTGCGCTGCGACCACATAGGCCACCAGCATCTTCTGCCCCGGCCGGTCCTCGCGCACCATCACCACCGACTGCCCCACCCCGGCCTGCTCCGCCAGCGCCGCCTCGATCTCCCCCAGCTCTATCCTCAACCCTCTCAGCTTCACCTGATGATCGATCCGCCCCGCGTACTCGATCACCCCGTCGGCCCGGTATCTCGCCAGGTCCCCCGTCCGATACAGCCGCTCCCCCGCCCTGAACGGATCGGCCACGAACTTCTGCTGCGTCAGGTCCGCCCGCTTCAGGTACCCCCGCGCCAGCCCCACCCCGCCGATGTGCAGCTCTCCGATCGCCCCCACCGGCACCGGCTCCCCGTTCCCGTCCAGGATGTGGCATCGCGCGTTGGCAATCGGCCGTCCGATCGCCACGATCGCACCGGCCCCTGCCCCCGTCTCCCGCGTCAGCTCCAGGCACGCGCTGTCGTTGCTCGCCTCGCTCGGCCCGTAGAAGTTCCCCAGCGTCGCCCGCTCGAACCGCTCCAGGAACCCCTGCGCCAGCTCCCGCTCCAGCGCCTCGCCTCCGCTGATCATGTATCTCAGCGTCTCGCACCGCCCGAACTGCGGCTCCTCCAGCAGCGCCCTCAGCTCCGAGGGCACCGACTGCATCACCGTGATCCCCGCCTCGCACGCCAGCTTCGCCAGGTATCCCGGGTCCCTCTGCCCTCCCGCCTTCGCCAGCACCAGCCGCGCCCCCACCTGCAGCGGCGCGAAGAACTCCCACACCGATGCATCGAAGCTGATCGACGTCCTCTGCAGCAGCCGGTCCGCCGCGCTCAGCTTCAGCTTCTCGCTGATCCACTGCACGTGGTTGCAGATCCCCCGATGCTCGATCATCACGCCCTTGGGGCGCCCCGTCGAGCCCGACGTGAAGATCACGTAGGCCAGATCGCGCTCGCCCGTCGTGCGCCTCGGGTTCACCACCGACATCCTCGACAGCTCGGCCTGCGCCGATGCCTCGTCCAGGCACAGCACCTGTTCCATCGCCCGCAGCGGCAGCTTCGGCAGCAACCCCGTCTGCGTCAGCACCACCTTCGCCTCGGCATCCTCCAGCATCAGCGTCAGCCGCTCGGCCGGGTACTCCGGGTCCAGCGGCACGTACGCTCCGCCCGCCTTCGCGATCCCCAGCAGCGCCACCACCAGCGCCACGCTGCGCTCCACCGCCACGCCCACCCGCGCATCCGGCCCCACGCCCTTCGCCTGCAGCCAGTGCGCCAGCCGGTTCGCCCGCTCGTTCAGCGCTCCGTAGCTGATCGCCTCGTGCTCGTCCTGCACCGCCACCGCCCCCGGCGTGCGCAGCACCTGCTCCTCCACCAGGTCCGCCAGCGTCACCCCCTCGCGGTACCTGCGCCTCGTCTCGTTCCACCCCTCCACGACCTGCCGCCGTTCGGCCTCGTCCATCAGCCGCAGACGGGCGACCGGCAGCGCTTCACCGGAACCGATCTGCCGCAGCAGGTTCACCAGATGACGGGCGATCCGTTCGATCGTGACGTGGTCATAGAGCTGCGTCGCATATTCGAGCGAAGCCGCCACGGTACCGTCGGCGTGCTCGGTCAGTCCCAGCGACAGATCGAACTTCGCGGTGCCGGTGTGCAGCGCGATCGGCTCGACGCCCAGGTCGCCGAGCACCGGCGGACGGATATCGGACTGGTTGGCGAAGCTGAACGACACCTGGTACAGCGGATTGCGGCCGATCTCGCGTTCCGGGCTCAGCTCGGCCACCAGCCGATCGAACGGCAGATCCTGATGCGCCTGCGCATCGATGCAGGTCGCCCGCACGCGCGCCAGCAGTTCGGCGAACGTCGGTTCGCCCGACAGGTCGGTGCGCAGCACGATCGAGTTGACGAAGTAGCCGATCAGTCCTTCGGTCTCGGCACGGGCGCGCCCCGCGACCGGCGAGCCGACGATCACGTCGGTCTGGCCGCCGTACCGCGCCAGCAGCACGTCGAACGCGGCCAGCAGCACCTGGAACAGCGTGGCGTCGTGCTGCCGCGCGATCGTGCGGATCGGCGCCATCACGTCGGCGTCGATCGCGAAGCGCAGGGTGCGGCCCTGGTAGTCGGGCCGCGTCGAGCGAGGCCGGTCGGTCGGCAACTGCAGCACCGCTGAATCGGCCAGCCGCCGGCGCCAGAACGCCAGATGCTCCTCGACGGCCGGCTCGTCGAGCTGCCGCTTCTGCCAGACGGCGAAATCGGCGAAGCCGATCGCCAGCGGCGCCAGATGCGCGGCGCGGCCTTCGCGGGCGGCGCGGTAGAACGCATCGAGCTCGCACGCCAGCACCTCGATCGACCAGCCGTCGCTGACGATGTGGTGGATGCACAGCAGCAGCACATGCTCGCGGCTGCCCAGCCGGTACAGCCGCGCGCGCAGCAACGGCGCGCGCGACAGCTCGAACGGTTCGGCGGCCGCGGCCGTCAACTGCGCAAGCAGCGCCGATTCCTCGAGCTCGTCGTCGGCCAGCTCGACGACCGGCAGCTCCAGATGCACCTGCGGCAGCACCCGCGGCACTACCTCGCCGTCGCGTTCGTCGAAGCAGGTGCGCAGCGCATCGTGGCGGTCGACCAGCGCACGCAGCGCCTGCAGCAGCGCGCCGCGATCGAGTGCGCCGCGCAGACGCAATGCATGCGGAATGTTGTAGACGCCGCTGGCGCCGAACAGCCGGTCGATGAACCACAGCGACTGCTGCGCCGGCGTGGCGGCCAGCGCCTCGCCCGGCGCCAGGCGCGGAATGACATCGGCGAGCACCGGCCCGTCGCCCTGCGCCGCCCGCGCCGCGTCCAGCACCCGCGCCAGCCCGGCGATCGTCGGCGTTTCGAACAGCGCGCGCAGCGGCAGCTCGATGCCGGACAGCGCCCGGATCCGGCTGAAGGTCCGCGCGGCCAGCAACGAGTGACCGCCGAGCGCGAAGAAACTGTCGTGTATGCCGGGCTCGTGCTCGCCGAGCACCTCGCTCCAAGCCTGCGCGATCAGCAGCTCGGAAGCGGTGGACGGCGGCACGTGGGTTGAAGCGTCGCGCTCGATCGAAGGCGCCGGCAGCGCCGCGCGATCGATCTTGCCGTTCGGGCTCAGCGGCATGCGCTGCAGCACCACGATCGCCGTCGGCACCATGTATTCCGGCAGCCGCTGCGCCAGCGCCGCGCGCAACGCCTGTTGGCACAGCGGCGACGGGTCCGTCATCGGCGCCCCCCCGTGCGCCGTATCCGAGTGCCCCGACTGATCGTGCACCCCCTGATCCGCCAACTCGGACTGCGGCGACGACCGCTCCGCGACCCGCTGCGCCACGGGCTCGGCCTGCGACGCCGTCTGCCCGGCAATCCGCTGCGCTGCGACCACATAGGCCACCAGCATCTTCTGCCCCGGCCGGTCCTCGCGCACCATCACCACCGACTGCCCCACCCCGGCCTGCTCCGCCAGCGCCGCCTCGATCTCCCCCAGCTCTATCCTCAACCCTCTCAGCTTCACCTGATGATCGATCCGCCCCGCGTACTCGATCACCCCGTCGGCCCGGTATCTCGCCAGGTCCCCCGTCCGATACAGCCGCTCCCCCGCCCTGAACGGATCGGCCACGAACTTCTGCTGCGTCAGGTCCGCCCGCTTCAGGTACCCCCGCGCCAGCCCCACCCCGCCGATGTGCAGCTCTCCGATCGCCCCCACCGGCACCGGCTCCCCGTTCCCGTCCAGGATGTGGCATCGCGCGTTGGCAATCGGCCGTCCGATCGCCACGATCGCACCGGCCCCTGCCCCCGTCTCCCGCGTCAGCTCCAGGCACGCGCTGTCGTTGCTCGCCTCGCTCGGCCCGTAGAAGTTCCCCAGCGTCGCCCGCTCGAACCGCTCCAGGAACCCCTGCGCCAGCTCCCGCTCCAGCGCCTCGCCTCCGCTGATCATGTATCTCAGCGTCTCGCACCGCCCGAACTGCGGCTCCTCCAGCAGCGCCCTCAGCTCCGAGGGCACCGACTGCATCACCGTGATCCCCGCCTCGCACGCCAGCTTCGCCAGGTATCCCGGGTCCCTCTGCCCTCCCGCCTTCGCCAGCACCAGCCGCGCCCCCACCTGCAGCGGCGCGAAGAACTCCCACACCGATGCATCGAAGCTGATCGACGTCCTCTGCAGCAGCCGGTCCGCCGCGCTCAGCTTCAGCTTCTCGCTGATCCACTGCACGTGGTTGCAGATCCCCCGATGCTCGATCATCACGCCCTTGGGGCGCCCCGTCGAGCCCGACGTGAAGATCACGTAGGCCAGATCGCGCTCGCCCGTCGTGCGCCTCGGGTTCACCACCGACATCCTCGACAGCTCGGCCTGCGCCGATGCCTCGTCCAGGCACAGCACCTGTTCCATCGCCCGCAGCGGCAGCTTCGGCAGCAACCCCGTCTGCGTCAGCACCACCTTCGCCTCGGCATCCTCCAGCATCAGCGTCAGCCGCTCGGCCGGGTACTCCGGGTCCAGCGGCACGTACGCTCCGCCCGCCTTCGCGATCCCCAGCAGCGCCACCACCAGCGCCACGCTGCGCTCCACCGCCACGCCCACCCGCGCATCCGGCCCCACGCCCTTCGCCTGCAGCCAGTGCGCCAGCCGGTTCGCCCGCTCGTTCAGCGCTCCGTAGCTGATCGCCTCGTGCTCGTCCTGCACCGCCACCGCCCCCGGCGTGCGCAGCACCTGCTCCTCCACCAGGTCCGCCAGCGTCACCCCCTCGCGGTACCTGCGCCTCGTCTCGTTCCACCCCTCCACGACCTGCCGCCGTTCGGCCTCGTCCATCAACGACAGCCGCGACACCGGTGTCTGCGGGCCGGCCGCGATCTGCTCGAGCAGGTTCAGGAAGTGGCGTCCGAACCGTTCGATGGTCGCGCTGTCGTAGAGCTGGCTGTTGTACTCCAGCGCACCGGTCAGCTCGTCGGCCGGCCCTTCGCTCAACGCAAGCGAAAGGTCGAACTTGGCGGTACGCGTGTGAAGCCGCAGCGGGTCCAATGCGAGGTCGCCGAGTCGCTGGCGATCCAGGCCCGCCTCGGCCGGATTGAGCGCGAACGACACCTGGTACAGCGGATTGCGGCCCAGCTCACGCTCCGGGCTCAGCTCGGCCACCAGCCGGTCGAACGGCACTTCCGCATGGGCATAGGCATCGACGCAGACCTGCCTCACCTGCCGCAGCAGATCGCGTACGGACTGTCCGTCGACGAGCCGGGTGCGCAGCACGATCGAATTGACGAAGTAGCCGATCAGGTTCTCGCTGTGGCTGCCGGCGCGTCCGGCCACCGGCGAGCCGACGACCACGTCGTCCTGGCCGCTGTAGCGTGCCAGCAGCACGTTGAACGCGGCCAGCAGCAGCATGAACGAGGTCACGCCCTCGCTGCGCGCCAGCTCGCGCACGCGTCGAGCGAGCGGCTGCGGCACCGTGAAGCGGAACACGTCGCCGACGCCGTCCAGCCGCGTCGCGCGCGGCCGGTCCATCGGCATCTGCAGCGGCTGCAGGCCGGCGAGCTGCTCGCGCCAGTAGACTAGCTGTTCCGCGAGCGGCCCATCGATCTGCCGTCGTTGCCAGTTCGCCCAGTCCGCAAAGCTGAAAGGCAGCTCCGGCAGCCGCGCCGGACGCCCCTCGCGCGCAGCGCGATACAGCTCGTCGAGCTCACGCGCCAGCACTCCCATCGACCAGCCGTCGCCGACGATATGGTGCACGACCAGCAGCAGCACGTGTGCCTGCGGGCCCAGCCGGTACAGCCTGGCGCGCACCAGCGGCGCGGTATCGAGATCGAAGGGCTGCGCCGCCGATTCGTTCAGCAGCCGCTCGAGCGAGCCGGCCTGTTGCGGCCCGGCCGGCACCTCGATCACCGGCACCGTGATGCGGACATCGTCCTGCGTCTGCTGTTCGGGCCGCCCGTCCCGGTCGACGATGAAGCTGCGCAGCGCCGGCTGACGCTTCACCAGGCCCTGCAGCGCCGCGGTCAGCGCCGGCACGTCCAGCGCGCCGTCGATGCGCCACGCACGCACGATGTTGTAGGTGCCGCCGGGGCCGGTCAGCCGCTCGACGAACCACAGCGCTTCCTGGGCGTACGACAGCGGCTGCGGACCATTCCCCGGGCAGGGTTGCGGGGCCTGGTTCGAGAGCGCGTCTTCACGCGATTGCCGAAGGCGACGCGCGAGCAGGCGTGCCTGCGCCTGCGTCAGAGCGGGCCTGCGGGAAAGCTGGCTGTCCTGTGAAGTCATGTCCGGGCTTACGATGATTCAGGTGAACGATCCGCCCGGGAACCTTCGCTCCCGGGGACGGCCGGCGATCAGCGCCGCTCCAGAGTCAGCGACGATCCGGCTGCGGTCGGAATCGATGGGTGCGCGGTCGGCGACGATCGGCCTTCGCCCGATGGCCATTCGCCTTCGGCCAGAAGACGCTCGACCTCTTCGTCGCTGAGACCTGCGATCTCGGCGATCATCTGCTGTTCGAGCGCATCGCGTTCATTGCGGGCACGCTCGACCTCGGCAGCGAAATCGGCCAGCTCGGGATGACGGAACAGGGTCACGATGGGCAGGTTGAGCTCGAACCGCTCGTTCAGCCGGGCCACGACGCGCGCGCCGCGCAGCGAATCGCCGCCGATCGCGAAGAAGTTGTGCTGGCCGCCCAGCGGGCCGCATGGCAGCGCTTCGCGCCAGATACCCTCGACGGCCCGTTCGGTGTCGGTGCCCAACGCGACGAACTCGCGCTCGAGCGCCTCGGCCAGCAGCCCGGCCAGCAGATGCCGCTGCACCTTGCCGGTCGGGCCCTTCGGGATGGCCGGCACGAACACCACGCGCGCCGGCACCTTGTGCGCGGACAGGCGTTCGAACAGGTAGTCGCGCAGCTCCCGGGCATTCAGCGACTGGCCGTGATGCAGCACGACGGCGGCCGCCAGGTCCTCGACCAGCGTCGGATGGGGAACCGGAAAGGCCACCGCCTGCGCGACCGCCGGATGATCGGCCATCACCTCCTCGACTTCGCCGGGCGCGACCTTGGTGCCGCCACGGTTGACGAAGTCCTTCAGGCGGCCCTCGATGTAGAGAAATCCATCCTCGTCGAACCGCCCGAGATCACCGGTACGGAACCAGCCATCGACAAAGGCTTCCTGGTTGGCCTGCGGGTCGTCCTCGTAACCCGCCGTCACCACCGCGCCCCGCACCGCGATCTCGCCCGACGAGCCACCCGGCAACGGGTTGCCGGCCTTGTCGACGATCCGGACCTCGCAGCCGATCGGCCGTCCGACGGAGCCCTCGCGGCCGGCACCGGCCCGCGGGGGGGTGCCGGCCACGCGCCCGGCTTCGGTCGAGCCATACAGCTCGATCACCGGCGCATCGAACAGCGCGGCCAGACCGGCCTGGGTGGTCGCCGGCAGGGGTGCCGACGCCGATTGCACGAATCGGAACCGGTGATCCGTTGCCTTGCGGCGGTAGTCGTCGCCCCGCTCCAGCACCTCCCGATGAATCGTCGGGCCGCCCGAATACCAGGTGGGACGAAACGCCGCCACCAGATCGAAGAATTCAGCCGGCTGGAACGCACCGGCGCAGACGAAGCTGCCGCCGGAGAAAAGCGGCGACAGCCAGGCGGTGACGAGGCCGCTGATGTGGAACAGAGGCATCGTTCCCAGGCAGCGGTCACGCGAATCGAGCCGCAACACCTCGATGTTGCTGCGGACGATAGCAATCAGGTTCGCATGGGTCAGCGGCACCCGCTTCGGGCGCGACGTGCTGCCCGACGTGTACAGCACCAGCGCCACGTCGCCGGCCGAGTTGAACGATGCCGGCTGCAGCGCCGGCGCCCCGTCAAGCTGCAGCTCGAACATGCCGGCGCGCGCCACCCCCGGCACGATCTCGAGGATCGCCAGCCCCAGCTCCTGCGCCACCGCGCGGGCGGGCCCCTGGTCACCCCGGCGCAACATCAGATGGCGTGCGCCGACGTCGCTCAACATGCGCCGGAACTCGTCGGCCGTCTGCGCCGGATTCAGCGGCACGCAGACCGCCGAGGCCGCCACCGACAGGAACGCAGTGGCCATCACCGCGTCGCCGGGCATCGCCACCGCGACCCGGTCGGCCGGCCCGACGCCGGCTGTACGCAGCCGCTGCGAGGTGTCCGCGAGCAGCCCGACCAGGTCGGCGTGGCTCAGCGGGGCCTGACCGGGCGCCAGCAGCGCCGCAGAGTCCGAATGCCGCAACGCGCCCTCACGCAGCAGCGTCCAGAGGTCGAACATGACTGTCACCCCATTTCTGCACGCCATGTATCGCCCCTGACACATCCGGCGTGAACGTCAACGATGGAGGACAAGACCGTCGAAGCAGAATTGCGTACCGATCGACGAGTGTCGTGGACCGATAACCGGTGACAAATTGTTGCAGTTACCGGGCCGGCATCGCACAAAGAAAAAAACCATCGCATTGCGATGGTTTTAAAGGAATCGTACCGAGCGAACCTAGGCTCGCGCGGCGCGCTATTGGAATGTCGCGTCTGTTTTCGTCAGAAGCGATCCGGCCCCTGAGGGGACGGTTTGCGCGCGCTATCGAGCCAGGGCAGCACCAGCGGTCATCAGTGAGACCGGGCTGGGAGCTGTTCTCAGTAAGCGACCAGACATCGGATCACCTCCTTTCGAAAGACACGGGACATTCCGCACCCGCAGCGTAACAAATCGCCACGACGATGCAAGGCGGCGTGGCATCGGCACCGCGTCGCGGAGGACGACGCGGAACGAACGGCCGGCCGGCGCCGCCGTGCGGTGGCCGGCCCAAGCCCAACGGGCCGCTACCCCTTGCTGAACCGGTAGATCGCCTGCGTCGCCCGCAGATTCTTCAGCAGCCGCACCGGCCGGCCGTCGGCCAGCCAGGCGCGGGCGGTGATCCGCAGGCCCAGGCTGCCGAGGAAGGTCTCGAAATCGGGGATCGTCGCCAGGTGCAGGTTCGGCGTGTCGTACCACTGGTAGGGCATCTCGCGCGACACCGGCATGTGGCCGGTCAGCAGCGACCAGGCGTGATACCAGTGGCCGAAGTTCGGGAACGACACCACGCATTCGACGGCGACGTCGGCCATCTCGCGCAGCACCTGCTCGGTCTTGCTGGTGGCCTGGATCGCCATCGACAGCACCACCACGTCGAAGTGGGCGTCGCGGAACATGCCCAGCCCCGCCTCGATGTTCTGCTGGATCACGTTGACGCCGCGGCCCACGCAGGCCAGCACCGAGCCGTCGTCGATCTCCACGCCATAGCCGTGACACTGCTTGTGGCGCTGCAGATGATCCATCAGCGCGCCATCGCCGCAGCCCAGATCGAGCACCCGCTTGCCCGGTGCGATCCAGTCGGCGATGCGCTGCAGATCGGGGCGCAGCGCCACCGCCGCACGCCGTTCGGCCGCCCCGGGCAGGGAGCCCGTCAGGTCACGCGGACTCTCCCTGGTCACCGGCTCACCTCGCGCGCGATGCGCTCGAAGTACTTGCGCACCAGCGCGTGATAGCGCGCATCGTCGAGCAGGAACGCGTCATGGCCGTGCGGCGCATCGATCTCGGCATAGGTGACGTTGCGGCCGTTGTTCAGCAGCGCCTGCACGATCGCGCGGCTGGCATCGGGCGCGAAACGCCAGTCGGTGGTGAACGAGGCGATGAGGAACGACGAGCGGGTGCCGGCCAGCGCCGCGGTGAGGTTGCCGCCGAACGCCTGCGCCGGATCGAAGTAGTCGAGCGCGCGGGTGATCAGCAGATAGGTGTTGGCATCGAAGTAGCCGGAGAACTTCTCGCCCTGGTAGCGCAGGTACGACTCGATCTCGAACTCGATGTCGAACGTGAAGTTGTACGGATCGCCGTGGTTGCGGCCGCGCAGCGTGCGCCCGAACCGCTCGGCCATCACGTCCGACGACAGGTAGGTGATGTGGCCGATCATCCGCGCCACCTGCAGGCCGCGGCGCGGCACCTCGCCGAAGTCGTAGAAGCGCCCTTCGTGGAACTGCGGGTCGGTGATGATCGCGCGGCGCGCGACCTCGTTGAAGGCGATGTTCTGCGCCGACAGCTTCGAGGTGGAGGCGATCGCCACCGTGTGCGCGACCCGCTCGGGGAACAGGTAGCTCCAGGCCAGCGCCTGCATGCCGCCCAGGCTGCCGCCCATCACCGCGGCGAAGCGCTCGATGCCCAGCCGGTCGGCGAGCCGCGCCTGCGCCCGCACCCAGTCCTCGACGGTGACCACCGGAAAGTCGGGCCCGTAGGCGCGGCCGGTGGCGGAGTTCGTCGACATCGGGCCGGTCGAGCCGAAGCAGCTACCGAGGTTGTTGACGCCGATCACGAAGAAGCGGTCGGTGTCCACCGGCTTGCCGGGCCCGACCATGTTGTCCCACCAGCCCAGATCGTCCGGATCGGCGGCACTGATGCCGGCCACGTGATGCGACGCGTTCAGCGCGTGGCAGATCAGCACCGCGTTGGTCCGCGCCTCGTTCAGCGTGCCGTAGGTCTCATAGACCAGGTCGTAGGGCGCCATCGTCGCGCCGCTGGTCAGCACCAGCGGCTCATCGAAGTGCAGGCGCTGCGGCGTGACGGTACCCGCGGAACCCTCACGCGCCTGCACGCGCGCGCTGTCTACCGTGGCGGACATGGACGATGGTGATTCGATGGTGAGCCGACAAACAAAAACGCCCGACCAGCATTGGCTGTCGGGCGGATCATCTGTCACGCCGCTTTAGCCGTATTTCTAACGCGCCCGCAAGCTGGTCTCAAATCGGCGCGAGGCGACACCTTACTGCGCGGGTGAACCCGGTGTCAAATCGGACCATGGGGGTGGGCCATGGGGCCAGGGAGGACTGCGGGACCATGGGGCGCCCGTCGCTCAGGTGTCCTCGCGCAGCCGGATCAGCGCGCTCTCGACCCGGATCGGATCGTCGCTCGACAGCAGCCGCGCGACCCGCGGCTGCAGCACCGACGCATCCGACAGCAGCACCTCGCGCTTGACGCGCAGCAGGCTGGCCGGATGCATCGAGAACTCGGCGAGCCCCATGCCCAGCAGCAGCCGCGTGGCGGTCCAGTCGCCGGCCATCTCGCCGCACACCGCCACCGGCTTGCCGGCGCGCCGGGCGCCGCGGATCGTCATGCTGATGAGCTGCAGCGCCGCCGGATGGAACGGATCGTACAGCGATGCGACGGCATGATCGGCACGGTCGATCGCCAGCGTGTACTGGATCAGGTCGTTGGTGCCGATCGACAGGAAATCCAGACGACGCAGGAACTGGCCGACCGACAGCGCGGCGGCCGGCACCTCGATCATGCCGCCGACCGGCGCGGCTGCATCGAACGCCTGGCCCCGCTCGCGCAACTGCTCCTTGGCCTGCGCGATCATCGCCAGCGTCTGCTCGATCTCGTGACCATGGACGAGCATCGGCACCAGGATCCGGACGTTGCCGAGCGCCGAGGCGCGCAGGATCGCCCGAAGCTGCGCGAGGAAGATGTCGGGCCGCGCCAGGCAGTAGCGGATCGCGCGCAGGCCCAGCGCCGGATTGGGCGCCACCACCGATTCCTCGGCCGACAGGTTCTTGTCGGAGCCGATGTCGAGCGTGCGGATCGTCACCGGCTTGCCGCGCATGCCGCGCACCGCGGCGCTGTAAGCCTCGAACTGCTCTTCCTCGCCGGGCAACGTGCGCCGGTTCATGAACAGGAACTCGGTGCGGAACAGGCCCACGCCGGCGGCCCCCGCGTCGTAGGCGGCCTCGGCCTCCTCGGGCAGCTCGATGTTGGCCATCAGCGACACCGCCACGCCGTCCAGCGTGACCGACGGCACGTGGATCAGCCGGCGCAGCTTCTCGCGTTCGAGCTGCGAGGCGGCCTGCCGGTGACGGTACTCGGCGAGCACCGTGTCGTCGGGCGCCACGATCAGCAGGCCGGCGTCGCCGTCGAGGATCAGCCAGTCGTCGTCCTGCACCAGGTCGCTTGCGCAGTTCAGGCCCACGACCGCCGGCACGTTCATGCTGCGCGCGAGAATCGCGGTGTGCGACGTGGTGCCGCCGAGGTCGATGCCGAAGCCGCAGGCCTGCTTGAACAACAGCATGTCCGACGGCGCGATGTCGGACGCCACGAAGATCGACAGCTCGGCGCCGGTGCCGCCCAACGGCGGCTGGCCGGTGCGCGAGCCGGTCAGCACCCGCAGCACGCGGCCGGCCACCTGCTGCACGTCGCGGCCGCGTTCGCGCAGGTACTCATCCTCGAACGATTCGAACTGCGCGGCCAGATGACCGGCCTGGTTCGCGAACGCCCATTCGGCGTTCCAGCCATGGTCGCGGATCGACTGGCGCGCCTCTTCGCCGAGCGACGGGTCGTCGAGGATCATCGCATGCACCTCGAGCAGCGCATGCGCCTCGTGCGGCGCATCGGCCGGCAGGTGCGAAGCCACCTGCGCGAGCTCCTCGCGCACCGCCGACATCGCCAGCTCCATCCGCGCGACCTCGGTTTCGAGCTGGTCGGCCGGTATCCGGTAACGCACCGCGTCGAGCCCGCGCGATTCCAGCACCCGCGCGCGGGCGATCACGATGCCGCCGCCGATCGGTGTGCCGTGCAGGCTGAACATCGGATCAGATCTCTTCGCCGAATCCGTCGGCGATCAGCCGGCTCAACGCCCCCACCGCCTCTCGTTCGTCGGGCCCCTCGGCCTGTATCGTCAGCTTCGAGCCCCGGGCCGCCGCCAGCATCATCACCCCCATGATGCTCTTGCCGTTGACCTTGCGGCCGTTGCGCGAGAGCCAGACGTCGGCCCGGTAACGGGTGGCCAACTGCGTCAGCTTGGCCGATGGCCGGGCATGCAGGCCCAGCTTGTTGACGATCTGCACCTCGACGCTATACATCTTTCCGTTCTTTTTTCGATGACGCCTGTTTCGATGGAGACCCGCCGCCCGCCGGCTCGGCGGCGGCGGGCGGAACCGGCGGCTCGCCGCCCGCCGCCAGCGGAAAGATTGCATTACGCGCGCTTTCGATGAGCTGACCGACCGTCTCGTCGAGCGGCCCGCGCCGGTTGTACAGCGCCTTGACCAGCAGCGGCAGGTTCACGCCGGCGATCACCGCGACCCGGTGCGGCTCGGCCAGCATCATCGCGATCCGCGACGGGGTCGCGCCGAACACGTCGGTGAACACGATGACGCCGCTGCCGTCGTTGATCCGCGCC
>DAISWF010000048.1:4726-24904 GCA_036826495.1 Burkholderiaceae bacterium | reverse complement strand
AACAACGACGCGCCGAAAGCGTCGTGACGGCGGTGAGCCCGGCCCGCCGTGAGCCTGTTCGGCGCGGCGGCAAGATCGCAGGTGTCTGCGCGGCGGCTCTGCTGGCGCTGGCAGCCGCCCGGGCGCCCGACGGCCACGCGCAGTCGCGCGCCGACGCGGCGGATGCGTCTGCCCCGCCGCTCGAATATCTGGTGAAGAAGGGCGACACGCTGATCGGCATCGGCCGCGAGCTGCTCGAGAACCCGGCCGACTGGCCGGCGGTGCAGCGCGCCAACAACCTTTCCACGCCGCGGGCGATACAGCCCGGTAACCGGATCCTGGTGCCGCGCGAGCTGCTGCGGGGCAGCGACCGGGCCGCCATCGCCGAAGGCGTCGGCGGCACCGTCACCGTCGACGGCCGCCCGCTGGCCGAAGGCGCGACGGTGACGCGGCCCGCCTGGGTGCAGACCGCCGCCGACTCGGTGGTGACGTTGCGGCTGTCGGACGGATCGACGCTGAAGCTCGCGCCGTCCAGCCGCTTGCGCGTCGAGCGGCTGCGCCAGTATCACGACGAGAAGGTGCTCGAGGCGCGGATGCGGCTCGAGCAGGGCCGGCTGGAGTCGAATGCGCCCGGGCCGCGCAGAAAACCGATGGAGATCCGTACGCCGGCGGCGGTCGCGGCGGTGCGCGGCACCGACTACCGGGTGGCCTGGAACGGCAACTTCACCACGTCCGAGGTGCTGACCGGCGCGGTGGCGATGGCGGCGACCGAAGCCCGGCCGGCCGCCCGGGAAGAGCCGACGATGATTGCTGCCGGCTTCGGCGCGGCGGCGGTGCCCGGCCAGGGCGTGCTGCCGCCCGAGCGGCTGCTGCCGGCACCGTCGCTGGCCGCGCTGCCGGCCCGCGCCGACGTGGTGGCGCCGGTGCTGACCTTCGAGCCGGTCGCGCTGGCGCGTGCCTACCACCTGCAGGTGGCGCTGGACCCGCAGTTCACCACGCTGATTACCGACCAGACGATCACCGAGCCGGAGATCCGCCTGGCCACCCGCGGTGACGGGCCGCACTATCTGCGGATCCGTGCGGTGTCGGCGGCGGGCATCGAGGGCTACGATGCCGCGGCGACGGTCGACGTGCAGGCGCGGCCGGTTCCGCCGGTGCCGGCCCGTCCGCGCGCCGGCACCGTGGTGTTCGAGCAGCAGCTCGCGCTCGGCTGGGCGCCGGCCGACGGCGCCACCGGCTACCAGGTGCAGGTGGCCAGCGATCCGGACTTCCGCCAGATCCTCGACAGCCGGCGTGTCGACGGCCCGCAGGCCGGCGTGCAGCTCATGCCGGCGCCCGGCACCTACCGGCAGGATCGCTGGTGGCGGGTCGCATCGGTCGACGTCGCCAGCGGGCGCACCGGCCCCTACGGCCCGGTGCAGAAGCTGCAGTGGCGCGCGGTGCCGCTGCCGGGCGAGGTCACCGCGCGCCGGCACGACGGCGTGCTGCTGCGGCTGGCCGATCCGATGCCCGGGCGTACCCTGATCGAGGTGGCCGCCGACCCGCAGTTCACGCGGCCGGCGCGGACGTTCTCGGCGACCACGGCCGACGTGCGGATCGACGGGCTCGCGCCCGGCGTCTGGTACAGCCGGCGGCGGGTCGTCGATGCGGACGGCATCGAGTCGCCGTGGTCGGGCACGTTGCGCTTCGAGGTACGCCCGTCGGTGTCGAGCCCGGACAGCGCGCCGGTCAGCGTCGGCGACGGTCAGCCGCTGGAGATCACGCCGGACCGCTGATCACGATGCTCGCCGTACCCGCTCCGCGACGCGGAATCTGTGAACGGATCCTCACGGCTTCGCAGGCCCCGCCGTGCCCCGCAGCCGCCTGCTGATCGAGTGGCTGGTCGGCGCCCTCGCGCTGGCGGCGCTGGCGGTGACATTGTCGCTGCCCGACCGGGAGCAGGAGTCGATCGGCGCCCGTCGCCTCGATGCGCTGAGCTTCGACGGCCTGCTGCGGCTGTCGCGGATCGAGCCGGCGCCGCGTCTGCTGCTCGTCGAGATCGACGATGCCAGCCTCGGCCAGATCGGCCACTGGCCGTGGCCGCGCCCGGTGCATGCGGAGCTGCTGGACCGGCTGGAGGCGGCCGGCGTCGCATCGATCGGGTACGACGTGCAGTGGATCGAGTACGACGTCAACGACTACCTGCTGCGGGAACGGCTGCAGCGCCTGAAGATCGCCGGGGTGCCGGTGGTGCTGCCGGTCAGCGCGACCGCCGACGCGGAGGGGCGGCTGGTGCCGCTCTATCCGCTGCCCGAGTTCGGTCTGCGTGCGCTGCTGGGCCATGCCCATTTCCACGTCGACGAAGACGGCGTGGTGCGCGGATTGCACCTGCAGGAGGCAGGATTCGCCGCGTTCTCGCTGCTGCTGGCGGCCAGCCCGGCCGAAGGTTCCGGCGGCGCGGGCAGCGCGCCGAAGGGGAGCCCGGCCGGCCATCCAGCCGCTGGCCCACCCGCCATGCCCGCTGTCGCGCGCGCGGCGCTGGCCGAGGCGACCGCGCTGCGCCGCGATCAGATGGTGGCCGCCGGCGTCTGGTCGCGCGAGCGGTTCGTCCTGCTGCCGCAGCTCGCCGGGCCGCTCGAACGCGTGTCGTTCGGCGCGGTGCTGCGCGGCGAGATCGATCCGGCCAGACTGCGCGGCCGCACCGTGCTGATCGGCGCGACCGCCTCGGGGCTCGGCGACCGCTACGCCAACACCGTGGTCAGCGATGGCGCGCTGTCCAGCGGCGTCGAGCTGCATGCCGCCGCCTGGTCGGCGCTGCAACGCGACCGGCTGATCCAGATCGCGCCGATGCCCTGGCGGGTCGGCCTGCCGGCGCTGATCGTGCTGGCGCTGATGACCGGCCTGTACCGGCTGCGGCCGCAGGGCGGCCTGCTGGCCACGCTCGGCACCGTCACGCTGACGATGGCCGCAGCCGCGCTGGCGCTGCGGCTGGGCCATTGGTGGTCGCCGGCCGGCACGGTGATCGCGTGCCTGCTCGCCTATCCGCTGTGGAGCTGGCGCCGGCTGGAGGTGGCTACCCGCGGACTGACCCGCGAATCCGATGCGCTGTCGGCCGAACCGCTGCTGCTGCCGCCGGGCCATCTCGATCGGGCGCCGGTCGAGCCGGTGGCGCGCAGCGTGCAGCATCTGCAGGCGGTGGCGGCGCGCAGCGTGACGCTGCGGCGGTTCCTCTACATGACCTTGCAGCGGCTGCCGCATCCGGCGTTCGTCACCGATGCCAACGGCTGGCTGGTGTTCGCCAACGACCGCGTCAAGGCGGTGTTCGGCGCCGAACCGGAACCCGGCGTGCCGCTGGAACACTGGCTCGCCGAACGCGCCGGCATCGACCTGCGCAGGCTCATGTCGGATGGCGGCAGCCATGCGCCGCCGCGGTCGGCCCGACCGGCATCCGCCGCACCCGCGCAGGTCCAGCCCGCGACGCCCGCCGCAAGTGCCCTGCCGGCCCGGCCGGACACGATCCGTGCCGAGCTGACCGACGGCAGCGGCCGGAGCTGGCTGCTCGACAGCGCGCACTTCAACGATCCCGACTGGACCCATGCGACGCTGTGGCAGCTCGTCGACATCTCGCCGATCCGTGCCGCGCAGCGCGAGCGCGAGCAGACCTTGAGCTTTCTGTCGCATGACCTGCGGGCCCCGCAGGCGTCGATCCTGGCGATCATCGATCAGCTCCAGGCCGGCGATGGCGATCAGCCGCCCTGGTTGTCCGAGATCCGCCGGCAGGCGCAGCGCTCGCTGGAGCTGGCCGACAACTTCGTGCAGCTCGCGCGTGCCGAGGTCAAGACCCTGGAACGTCTGCCGGTGGACCTGGTGACCCTGGCCACCGAGGCGGCCGATGGCATGTGGCAGATGGCGCGGGCGCGCGCTATCGGCGTGCAGGTAGAGGACCCCGGCGCGGAGGTGGAGGTGATCGGCGATGCGCAACTGCTGCGGCGCGCGCTGTCGAACCTGCTGGACAACGCGATCAAGTTCAGCCCCGAGGGCAGCCGGGTCGTCATCACCCCGAAGGTCGGACCGGACGATGCCGAGGGACGCTGGTGCACCGTGACGGTCGCCGACGAAGGGCCCGGTCTGTCGGACGAGGCGATCACCCATGTGTTCGAGCCGTACTGGCGCGGCGATCAGGGCGTGGACCGGCCGGGCGCCGGGCTCGGCCTCACCTTCGTCAGGCTGGTGGCCGAGCGCCACGGCGGCACGGTCCGCGCGCAGCGGCGCGAGCCGCGCGGTGCGGTGTTCGAGCTGAGGCTGCCGCGGCCGCCGGTGGATCTGCTCGGCGGCGAGTAGCGCCCGGTCACCCGCGCGGGTGCGCGTGCACCCTGGTGGAACGTCGAAACGACCGCATCTTCAGCGGGAATGGCATCCGTTTGCGGCCCGGACGGCCTGACGGATGTTACAATTCCAATGAATTCAAACGCTTATGCATCTGCTGACACTCGGGCTGAACCACACGACCGCGCCGCTCACGCTGCGCGAGAAAGTGGCATTCCCGGGCGACGTGCTGCGCGACGCGCTGGTCGATCTGCGTGAGCGTCTGTCGGTGCTGGTGCCCGAATCGGCGATCCTGTCCACCTGCAACCGCACCGAGATCTACTGCGCCACCAGCGACCCGGAGCTGGCGCCGGGCGAGCTGGCGCGCTGGCTGGCGGGGCTGCGCGGGCTGGACGACGACGCCGTCCATGCGCAATGGCCGTCGCATCTGTACGCGCTGCCGAATCACGAGGCGGTGCGTCATGCGTTCCGCGTCGCCGCCGGGCTCGACTCGATGGTGCTGGGCGAGCCGCAGATCCTCGGGCAGATGAAGGAGGCGGCGCGCATCGCGCAGGAAACCGGCTCGCTCGGCACCCATCTGCACCAGCTCTTCCAGCGCAGCTTCGCGGTGGCCAAGGAGGTCCGCTCGACCACCGAGATCGGCGCGCAGTCGGTGTCGATGGCGGCGGCCGCGGTGCGGCTGTCCAAGCGGCTGTTCGAGGACCTGCGCGACGCCAGCATCCTGTTCGTCGGCGCCGGCGAGATGATCGAGCTGGCCGCCACCCATTTCGCCGCGCAGCGGCCGCGCCGCATCACGGTGGCCAACCGCACCGTCGAACGCGCGCAGACGCTCGCGCAGCGCTTCAATGCCGACGCGATCCGGCTGGCCGAGCTGCCCGACCACTTCGACCGCTATGACATCGTCGTGTCGTGCACCGCCAGCTCGCTGCCGATCATCGGCCTGGGCCTGGTCGAGCGTGCGACCCGCGCGCGGCGGCGCAAGCCGATCTTCATGGTCGACCTGGCGGTGCCGCGCGACATCGAGCCCGAGGTCGCGCGGCTGGACGACGTGTTCCTGTACACCGTCGACGATCTCGGCAAGCTGGTGCATGCCGGCGTCGAGCATCCCAAGGCGGCGATCGCGCAGCCCGAGGTCATCATCGGCAGCAGCGTCGATTCGTTCATGCAGTGGCTGTCGGGCCGGCGCACGGTGCCGCTGATCCGCACCCTGCATGCACGCGGCGAGGCGCTGAAGAATGCCGAGCTGGAGCGGGCGCGCGCGCAGCTCGCCCGCGGCGACGCGCCCGACGCGGTGCTGGAGGCGCTGGCGCGCTCGCTGACCAGCAAGTTCCTGCACGGCCCGACCGCGCTGCTGCAGCGTGGGGGCGACGATGGCGAACGGCTCGCGCACGTGATCGACCAGCTTCTGCCGGAGCGGGCCGACGCCCCGCGCAAGCCGGCATGATGCAGCGGGCATGATGCGGCCCTCGCTCGAGGCCAGGCTCGAGCAGCTCGAACTGCGGCTGGCCGAGGTCGACGGGCTGCTGGCGAGCGAATCGGCGACCCGCGATCTGGCCGGCTACCGGCGGCTGACCCGCGAGCATGCGGAGCTGTCCGAGGTGGTCGCGCATTTCGCCGCCTGGAAGCAGGCGCGGCGCGACCGGGACACCGCCGAGCAGATGCGCGCCGACCCGGAGCTCAAGACGTTCGCCGACGAGGAGCTGACGGCGGCGCAGGCGCGCGCCGACACCGAGGCGGGCACGCTCGAGCGGCTGCTGCTGCCGAAGGACCCGAACGACGAGCGCAACGTGATCCTGGAGATCCGCGCCGGCACCGGCGGCGACGAATCGGCGCTGTTCGCCGGCGACCTGCTGCGGATGTACCTGCGCGATGCCGAACGCCAGCGCTGGCAGACCGAGATCCTGTCGGCCAACGAGTCGGACCTCGGCGGCTATCGCGAGGTGATCGTGCGCATCGTCGGCGACGGCGCCTATCGGCGGCTCAAGTTCGAATCGGGCGGCCATCGGGTGCAGCGGGTGCCGCAGACGGAGGCCCAGGGCCGCATCCACACGTCGGCCTGCACGGTGGCGGTGATGGCCGAAGCCGACGAGGCCGGCGAGATCACCGTCGATCCCGAGGACCTGCGGATCGACGTGTTCCGCGCGTCCGGGGCCGGCGGGCAGCACGTCAACAAGACGGAATCGGCGGTGCGCATCACCCATCTGCCGACCGGCATCGTCGTCGAGTGCCAGGACGACCGCTCGCAGCACCGCAACCGCGAGCGCGCGATGAAGGTGCTGCTGACGCGGCTGAAGGACCGCCAGCAGCGCGAGTCGCAGGCGCAGGAGGCGGCGCACCGCAAGTCGCTGATCGGCTCGGGCGACCGCTCCGAACGGATCCGCACCTACAACTTTCCGCAGGGCCGGGTCACCGATCACCGGATCAATCTGACCCTGTACAAGATCCAGCAGATCCTCGACGGCGACCTCGACGACCTGATCGGGCCGCTGTCGGCGGCGCTGGCCGCCGAACAGCTCGAGGCGCTGGCATCGTGATGGCGGCGCGGAGGGCTCGGGCTGCGGGGCTGCGGGGCTGCGGGCTGGGGTTGCGGGTTGCGAGGCTGCAGGCTGCGAGGCGGCGCTGCGGAGGTGGCCCGAAGCCTTGCGAAGCTGTGCCGCGGGCCTCGCAATGCCACGATGCTGCGGTTCGCACGTCGTGATGCGATGAGACGATGACGGACCGGCCGACCTGGGCGCAGCGGATGCGGGCGAGCGGCCTGCCGCGCGCCGAGGCGCGGCTGCTGATGGAACGGGCCTCGGGCCGGCGCCGCGAATGGCTGATCGCCCATGCCGACGAACCGGCCGAGCCGGCGGCGCTGGCCGCGTTCGACCGGCTGGCTGCGGCGCGGCGCGCCGGCGAACCGATCGCCTATCTGCTCGGCGAACGCGAGTTCCATGGCCGTCGCTTCGAAGTCGGCCCGGCGGTGCTGATCCCGCGGCCGGAGACCGAGCTGCTGTGCGACGAGGCGCTGGCCGCCGCTCCAGCGTCGGCGCGAGTGCTGGATCTGGGTACCGGCAGCGGCATCATCGCGATCACGCTGGCCGCCGAGCGGCCGGATCTGACAGTGGTCGCGACCGACCTGTCGCCGGACGCGCTGGCAGTCGCGCGGCGCAATGCCGCGCGATTGCTGCGGCCTGGAGCCGGCGGGGCGGCTGCGCCCCGGACGGATGCCCCCGCCTCCGCGCCGGCCGCAACGCGACCGGCGGCGCCGGCGATCCAGTGGCGCATCGGCGACTGGTGGGCCGCGGTCGCGGCCGGCGATACCTTCGACCTGATCGTGTCGAACCCGCCCTACATCGCCGCGGCCGACGAGCATCTGCGCCGGGGCGACCTGCGCTTCGAGCCGCCGGCCGCGCTGACCGACGGCGCCGACGGGCTGGCGGCGATCCGCGTGATCGTTGCGGGCGCAGCAAAGCGGCTGCGTCCCGGCGGCTGGCTGCTGCTCGAGCACGGCCATGACCAGGCCCAGGCCGTCAGCGCGCTGATGCAGGCTGCCGGATTCGTCGACGTGCGCACCCGGCCCGATCTGTCCGGTTTGCCACGCGTCACCGGCGGGCGGCGCGGGCACGACGGCGGCCATCGGTGACGACGTCAGGCCCGGCAGCTCCACTGCGACCGATCGTCATGCCGCCGCGTGCGGAGCACGCCGGCCTGCTCTAGAATCGACATTTACCCATCGTCAACGAACGCAAGCAGATGGATGCGAAAGAATTCATTCAGAAAACGGTAACCGACAACCCGGTCGTGCTGTTCATGAAGGGCACCGCCCAATTCCCGCAATGCGGGTTCTCGGGCCGGGCGATCCAGATCCTGAAGGCGGTCGGCGTGAAGAACATGGTCACCGTCAACGTGCTGGAGGACGACGAGGTCCGCCAGGCGATCAAGGACTATTCGAACTGGCCGACCATCCCCCAGCTCTACCTGAACGGCGAGTTCATCGGCGGCTCCGACATCCTGTACGAGATGTACGAGTCGGGCGAGCTGCAGAAGCTGATCCCGCAGGCTGCAGCGGTCTGATCGCCGCGGCCTGACCGCTGCGGCCTATAACCGCTGCAGTCTGACCGCTGCAGCCTGACCGCAGCGGACTTGGCCGCTACCGCCCGACCGTCGCGCAGCGGCCTGATCGGCTGCCGGTAGTGCCTGACTCTCCCGGACGGTCGCAGCGCGATCGCGGCCGGCCCCGCCTGAACGGCCGGCCCTGCGCATAAGCGATTACGATTGGCGTCGTAACCGATCGGTACGCTTTTCGTCATCGGGCCGGCGGCCGCGCCTCTGCGCCGTGCCGCGGCCTGCAGGAGGTTCCACGATGGCCGCTTCTTCCCGACTCTCCTCCCCGCCCTCCTCCGAGCTCGTGCGCCCGGCCCCCGGGCCTTCGACCCCCGCCAAACGGGCACCCGCCGATACACCGGCCTACCAGTCCGGCTGGGGCAACGAATTCGCGACCGAGTCGCTGCCCGGCGTGCTGCCGCAGGGCCGCAACTCACCGCAGCGGGTCGCCTACGGCCTCTATGCCGAACAGATCTCCGGCACCGCATTCACCGCGCCGCGCCACCTGAACCGGCGCACCTGGTTCTACCGGATCCGGCCCGGCGCCGTGCACCAGCCGTACAGCCGGCTCGACAACGGCCGGCTGACCAGCGACTTCAGCCAGGCGCCCACGCCGCCGAACCAGCTCCGCTGGGATCCGCTGCCGATCCCCACGGTGCCCACCGACTTCATCGACGGCCTGGTGACGATGGCCGGCAACGGCGATCCCGGCAGCCACCACGGCTGCGGCATCCATCTGTACGCAGCGAACCGCTCGATGATCGATCGCTTTTTCGTCGATGCCGACGGCGAGCTGCTGATCGTGCCGCAGCAGGGGCGGCTGCGCGTCGCCACCGAGATGGGCGTGCTCGACGTCGAGCCGCAGGAGATCGTCGTCGTGCCGCGCGGCGTGCGGTTCCGCATCGAGCTGCCCGACGGCGGCGCGCGCGGCTACATCTGCGAGAACTTCGGCGCGCCGCTGCGGCTGCCGGATCTCGGCGTCATCGGTTCCAACGGCCTGGCCAACCCGCGCGACTTCCTCGCGCCGGTGGCCGCCTACGAAGACCGCGAAGGCAGCTTCGAGCTGGTGTCGAAGTTCATGGGCAACCTGTGGCGGGCGGCGATCGGCCACTCGCCGCTCGACGTGGTGGCCTGGCACGGCAACTACACGCCGTACAAATACGACCTGCGCCGCTTCAACGCGATCGGCTCGATCACCTACGACCATCCCGATCCGTCGATCTTCCTGGTCCTGCAGTCGCAGTCCGACACGCCGGGGGTCGACAGCATCGACTTCGTGGTGTTCCCGCCGCGCATCCTGGTGATGCAGGACACCTTCAGGCCGCCCTGGTTCCACCGCAACGTGGCCAGCGAGTACATGGGCCTGATCCACGGCGTGTACGATGCGAAGGCCGAGGGCTTCATGCCGGGCGGCTCGTCGCTGCACAACTCGATGACCGGCCACGGCCCGGATGCCGAGACCTTCGAGAAGGCGAGCCGGGCCGATACCGGGCAGCCGCATCGCATCACCGACACGATGGCCTTCATGTTCGAGACCCGCCTGCCGATCCGGCCGACCCGCTTCGCGCTCGAGGCGGCCGAGCTGCAGGCCGACTATTACCAGTGCTGGCAGACCCTCAAGAAGAACTTCAATGGCAAACCTTGACGAAACCCACGACGCATCCCTGACGAGCTGGGTCGCATCGGCGAACGCCGGCAGCGATTTCCCGATCCAGAACCTGCCGCACGGCGTGTTCCGTCGCAAGGCGGCGGGCGAATCGTTCCGCGGCGGCGTCGCGATCGGCGATCAGATCCTCGACGTCGGCGCCGCGCATGCGGCGGGCCTGTTCAGCGGCCCGGCGGCGACGGCCGCCGCCCATGCCGCGGCGCCGGAGCTGAACGGGCTGATGGCGCTGGGGCCGGCCGCCTGGTCGGCGCTGCGGCTGGCGCTGTCGCGGCTGCTGCGCACCGGCAGTCCGCACGAACAGAAGCTGCGCGGCTGCCTGGTGCCGCAGTCGTCGGCCGAGTACACGGTGCCGGCGCGGATCGGCGACTACACCGACTTCTACACGTCGATCCATCACGCGACCAACGTCGGGCGGCTGTTCCGCCCGGACAACCCGCTGATGCCGAACTTCAAGTACGTGCCGATCGGCTACCACGGCCGCGCGTCGTCGATCGGCGTCAGCGGCCAGCAGTTCCCGCGGCCGCGCGGCCAGACGCTGCCGGCCGGCGGCAGCGCGCCGGTGTTCGGCAACTGCCAGCGGCTCGACTACGAGCTGGAGCTCGGCATCTGGATGGGGCCCGGCAATCCGCAGGGCCGGCCGATTCCGATCGGCTCGATCGACGATCACATCTTCGGTCTGTGCCTGCTGAACGACTGGTCGGCGCGCGACATCCAGGCCTGGGAGTATCAGCCGCTGGGCCCGTTCCTGGCGAAGAACTTCGCGACCACGATCTCGCCGTGGATCATCACGATGGCGGCGCTGGCGCCCTACCGCACCGCATGGACCCGGCCGGCCGGCGACCCCGAGCCGCTGCCCTACCTGGACTCGCCAGCGATCCGCAGCGAGGGCGCGTTCGACATCACGATCGAGGCATGGCTGCAGAGCGCCAAGCTGCGCGCCGCCGGCCAGCCGCCGGCGCGCCTGTCGCATTCGACGTTCGCGCACTCGTACTGGACCGTGGGCCAGATGGTGTGCCACCACGCGGTCGGCGGCTGCAACCTGCAGCCCGGCGATCTGTACGGCACCGGCACCCAGTCCGGCCCGGACGACGGCGAGGCCGCCGCGCTGCTCGAGATCACCGTCGGCGGCAAGAAGCCGCTGACCTTGCCGGACGGCGACACCCGCACGTTCCTGCTCGACGGCGACACGGTGATCCTGCGCGGCTGGTGCGAGAAACCCGGCTTCGCGCGGATCGGCTTCGGCGAATGCGCGGGGACGGTGCTGCCGGCGGTCGAGGAGTAGGCGGGCAGCTCCGCCGCGGCCGTGCCTGCTCCGAGGCACGCCGCCGTGGCGAGACACCGCGGTGATCGGCCGGCGCCGCGACGGGTCCGCAGCGCCGGCTGTCGGCCTCAGCTCCCGATGATGCCGCCGTCGTTCTTCGTGATCGCCAGGGTCGCCGACCGCGGCCGGGCGTTCGCGCCGCCGGCGCCGTAGCCGGCGTTGCCCGGCCAGTGGCTCAGGAACTTCGACGGATCCCCGATGTTGGCCTTGGTGATCGTCTCGCCCGGATGCTGGATGTTGACGAACACCGTGCGGCCGTCAGGCGTCTCGGTGCAGCCGGTCAGCTCGCAGTCCTTCGGGCCGACCAGGAAGCGCCGCAGCGTGTCGGCGGTCGGCTTGGCGCCGACCCGCGTCTGCACCCCCAGGTTCGGGCCGTCGGACTTCGTGTAGTTCAACGTCGCCGCGCCGCCATCGCCGACCCTGCCGGGACGGCCGATCAGCATCATGCAGTTGGTCACGTCGGTGTACTGCCCGTCGTCGGTCTGGATGTACACCAGCTTGCTGGCCCGGCTGAACCACAGGCCGTCCGGGCTCGAGAAATCCTGCGCGGCCGTGAGACCCGACAGGTTGATCGTCGCCGGATCGGCATCGGACTGCGCGCCGAACAGATAGATGTCCCAGGTGAAAGCGCTCGCGGCCGGCTCGTCGCCGTTCTCGCGGATGCGGATGATGTGGCCGTTCAGATTGCCCGGCGCGACCGGCGCCGCGCCGCCGATCGCATCGGCATAGGAGCGCGGGTTGGCGGCATCGACCGCCTGCTGCGACGACCCACTCGCCTGCGCCTTGCGGTTGCTGTTGTTGGTCAGCGTGTAGTAGATCTCGCCGGTCGTCGGATGCACCGCGCACCATTCGGGCCGGTCCATCTTCGTGGCGCCGACCGCATCGCCGGCCAGCCGGGCGTTGACCAGCACGTCGGCCTGGTCGGCGAACGCATAGGTGGTGTACCCGGCGATCGCGGCGTTGCCGATCGTCAGCTCGATCCAGTTGCCGGTGCCGTCGGCATTGAACTTCGCGACATAGAGCCGGCCTGAATCGAGATACTTGTCGCCGGTCGCGACGCGGTTGGCGGGCGTCGCATCGGCCTCGACCCAGTTGGCGGCCGAAACGAACTTGAACATGTACTCGCCGCGCGAATCGTCGCCCATGTAGACCGCCAGCGGCTTGCCGGCCGCCGGTTTGCCGAACACCGCGCTCTCGTGCGCGAAGCGGCCCAGCGCGGTGCGCTTCTTGATCGTGGCGCTCTTGTCGTACGGGTCCATCTCGACGATGTAGCCGAACGTGTTCATCTCGTTGCGGTAGTCGTCGGAGCCGTCGGCGGACGCGCCGGTCTGCCCGTTCGACCATCGGGCGTAGAGATCGGCCGAACCGGCGGTCTCCCAGCCGTGGCGGCTCGCCGCGCCGGCGGTGCGCCCATAGCGGACCAGCGACACCACGCTGCGCGCGGTGGCGCCGCCGCGGGCGGCATCGTCGCCGGCGCCGCGGAAGAAGTAGCCCGACCAGTTCTCCTCGCCGGTCAGGAACGTGCCCCACGGGGTGTAGCCGGTGCCGCAGTTGTTGATCGTGCCGCGGCAGGCGACGCCGGTCGGCGAGTAGACGGTCTTCATCAGCGCGTTGCCGCGGGCCGGGCCGGCGAGCTCCATCGGCGTGGCGGGTGTCACCCGCCGATTGAACGTCGATGCGGTGTCGTACTCGAACCGTCCGCTGGCGTTCTTGCGAACCTCGACCACCGACACGCCGTGCGCGGCCATCTCCTTGTCGGCCTCGGCCGGCGGCCGCGGGTTCGCGGTGACGCCGGCCGCATGCAGGAACTGATCGGTGATCGCCTCGTGGTTCATCACCAGCAGGCCGCGCGACGAACCCTGCGGATCGCGCGCGGTGCCGGCCGCGTTCAGGCCGAAGTACTCCATGCCGTCGTGGTGATCGCCGGCCCGGTTGTCGAAGCCGGTATCGGTGCCGTCGTTCTTGTAGGCCGGCGTGGCGGCGGTCAGCGGGTCGCCCAGCGCATAGATCGGCGTCGCGGTGTAGCCGGCCGGCACGGTGACGACGTCGGCCAGACTCTTGCTCACCGGCGTGAAACCGAGCGTCACGTCGGCGGAGCCGGAACCGGAGTCGTCGGAATCGCTGCCGCAGGCGGTCAGCGATATGCTGCCCAGCACCGCCGACGCAGCGCCGCCGGCGCCCAGGCGGAAGAAACCGCGGCGGCTCAGCCGCTCCTCGATCAGCGAGCCGATCGACGGATTGTCGCTGGTGTTGAAGTCTTCGTCGTCATCACGATCGATCTTCAGGCTGGCGGGAAGAGGTGCATTCATCTGTCGGTTCTCTCGTCTTGGCTGTCGTGAATCCCGACATTAGGTATCGGCACCCATGACAACCGCGCGTCAGCCGGATTTCAGCTTCATGACCGTGACTACAATGGTCGTGAGGCGGGCCTGACCGCGAGGAAGACGAAGATGACCGACTACCTGATCATCGGCGGGGGGTCCGCCGGCAGCGTGCTGGCCGGACGGCTCAGCGAAGACCCGTCGGTGCGGGTGACCTTGCTGGAGGCCGGCGGCGCGGACAGCAGCGTGCTGATCCACTGCCCCGCCGGCCTCGCGGTGCTGGCGAAGAACGGCCAGGCGAACTGGGCGTTCGAGACGGTGCCCCAGCACGGGCTGAACGGGCGGCGCGGCTACCAGCCGCGCGGCAAGGTGCTGGGCGGCTCCAGCTCGATCAATGCGATGGTCTACACCCGCGGACACCGGGCCGACTACGATCACTGGGCGGCGCAGGGCAACGCCGGCTGGAGCTACGACGAGGTGCTGCCCTACTTCCGGCGCAGCGAGCACAACGAACGCGGCGCCGACGCCTGGCATGGCGGCGACGGGCCGCTGAACGTGATGGACCTGCGCAGCCCGAACCGCTTCGGTCCGGTGTTCGTCGAGGCCGGCGTGCAGGCCGGCTACCGGCGCAATGACGACTTCAACGGCGCCGAGCAGGAAGGCGTCGGCCTCTACCAGGTGACCCACCGTAACGGCGAGCGCTTCAGCGCCGCGAAGGCCTATCTGACGCCGAACCTGCAGCGGCCGAACCTGCAGGTGATCACCGATGCGCAGGTGCTGCGCGTGCTGCTCGAGGGGCGGCGCGCGATCGGCGTCGAGTACCGGCGCAACGGCGTCGTCGAGCGGATCCGCGCCTCACGCGAGGTGCTGCTGTGCGCGGGCGCGCTGCAGTCGCCGCAGCTGCTGATGCTGTCGGGCATCGGCCCCGGCGATCATCTGAATGCGCTGGGCATTCCGGTCGCACATCACCTGCCCGGCGTCGGCCGGCATCTGCACGATCACGTCGACGTGGTGCAGGTCTATGCAGCGCCGCGGCTCACCGAGATGTTCGGCGTGACGCCCGGCGGCATCGTGCGGATGATCCGCGGCATCTTCGAATGGCGCAATCGGCGCAGCGGCATGCTGACCACCAACTTCGCCGAAGCCGGCGGCTTCATCCGCAGCCGTCCCGACGAGCCGATCCCGGATCTGCAGCTTCATTTCGTCATCGCCAAGCTGGTCGACCACGGCCGCAAGAACAGCTTCGGGCTGGGCTATTCGTGCCACGTCTGCGCGCTGCGGCCGGTGAGCCGCGGCAGCCTGACCTTGGCCAGCCCCGACCCGCTGCGGCCGCCGCTGATCGATCCGAACTTCCTCGGCGAACGCGAGGACGTCGAGCGGATGGTGCGCGGCTTCAAGCTGATGCGCACGCTGATGCAGCAGCCGGCGCTGACCCGCCACGGCGGCACCGAGCTGCCGACGTCGGCCGCGGCGCGCAGCGATGCCGAGATCGAGCAGTTCATCCGCCAGCATGCCGACACGATCTACCATCCGGTCGGCAGTTGCCGGATGGGCCCCGGCCCCGACGACGTCGTCGACGAACGGCTGCGGGTGCACGGCATCGCCGGCCTGCGCGTCGTCGATGCATCGATCATGCCGCGCATCGTCGGCGGCAACACCAATGCGCCGACGATCATGATCGCCGAGCGCGCCGCGGACCTGATCCGGCAGGATGCGGCGGAATCGGTGACGGGTCAGGCGCGATCGCCGGCGCAACCCGCGACGGCGGCATGACTCATGCCGGCCGACCGGCGATGACGGCGGCCGGTACCGGACGTCCGGCGGCCGACGCGACCGGCGGCGATCCGATCGAACAGCGCGCGCCGCTCGACGATGGATCGTTCGCCGACGGTCCGTCGTCCTGATCACCGGCGGGACTGCAGGCAGCCGACAGCGTCAGCAGCGCGGCAGTCAACAGCGGACGCAGCAGGGCGGAAGGCATCGTTCGACGGCGCATGGCAGGATCGACGGCGGATCACGCAGTGTCGATGTGGTCGATGATCGATTGATGACGATCCGATGCGCGTGACGATCCGATGCGCGCTGGCGGTCCGACGGCCCGGACCGCCGACGGCTTCATACGACCGTCATCACCGGCCGCGACACTGCGCCGATGCGAACAGCGTCGGCAGTCGGCATCGGGCCGCATGTCAGGCCGCATGCGCGACGGCCGACGGCCCGACCGCGCGCGGCGTTGGCCGTGTGCGGGGCCCTCGGCCTGCTCGCCGCATCTGGCACCCCGCCGGCCGCCGCTCAGGACGCCGCGCGCGGGGCGGCGCTGTATCTGAGACTGGCCGACGACACCCGAAGCTGCGTGTCCTGCCATGGCCCCGATCCGGGCACGAATCAGAACAACATCCTGCGCGCCGCCGACAGTCCCGACACGCTCGTCAAGGTGATGAACACCGTGGCGCCGATGGGCTTCCTGCGCTCGCTGCTGAGCGATGCCGATCGCGCCGATGTCGCGGCGTTCCTCGGCACGATCGCCCGCCTCAATGCACCGGGCTCGCCGCTGCGGGCATGGCCGGTCACGCTGGAGTTCGGCACGACCGTCATCGGCGCACGGTCGGCCGCGCACCAGGTGCGGCTGCGCAACCCGTCCTCGTCGGCCGCGCTGCGCATCGATGCGATCACCGCCGCCGCGCCGGTGGCGATCGAGCACGACTGTCCGGCATCGCTGTCCGCGGGTGCCGGCTGCTCGATCACCGCGCGGCTGCAACCGGGCGCGAGCGGACTGCTGCGCGGCGCGCTGCGGATCGACACCGCCACGCACCGCCAGGTCGTCGGATTCTCCGGCTACGGCGTCGCGACGGCCACCAGCGAACTGGCCTGGGATACCGCTTCGCCGCTGTTCGATTTCGGCACGGTGGCGGTCGATCAGCCCGGCGAGCGCACGCTGACGCTGGTCAATCCCGGGCCGCTGCCGGCGGTCCTGGCCTCGACCAGCCTGACCGGCCCGGATGCGGGCCAGTTCCAGGTGGTACGGCCCTGCCCGCCGGGCACCGTCGTCGTCGCGGGCACCACCTGCACGATGACGCTGCGCTATGCCGGCGGCGGCCGGCTCGCGAATGCCGAGGCGATGCTGCAGTTGCGGTCGGATCGCGGCAATCCGCCGGCACTGCGGATCACCGCATCGACCGAGCCGGTGCCAGGCGCCTGCGTCAGGGCCGCCCCGAGGCGTAGCCGGCTGTGAAATCACGCAGCCGGCTGTGAGAACGCCCGGTCGCCGGCTTCAGTAGGACCGTCGCGCTTCGGCGCGCGTGTCGCGCCAATCCCCGCCCAGCGCCCGCTGCAGCCCCACCGCCGCGGCCAGCCGCCGCCCGGAGATGCCCAGCAGCGTGCTGCGGGCGTTCAGCAAGGTCGCCTGCGCGGTGATCACGTTCAGGAAGCTGACGGTGCCGGCCAGGTACTGGTTGTTGACCTGCTCCAGCGCCTCGGTGGCCGAGCGCACGACGTCGCGCTGCACCAGGTCTTCCTGCTCGAGCACCCGCAGCGCCACCAGGTTGTCCTCGACGTCCTGGAACGCGGTCAGCACCGTCTGCCGGTAGATCGCGACGGTGCGGTCCCAGGCCGCCACCGCCGATTCCTTCTGCGCGCTGCGCAGGCCGTTGTCGAACAGGGTGGCGGCCAGCGACGGGCCGATCGACCAGAACCGGTAAGGCAGCGACGCCAGATTCGAGATCACCGACGAGGTGATGCCGAAGGTGCCGCCCAGGCTGATCGTCGGGAAGAACGCCGCCTGCGCGATGCCGATCTGCGCATTGGCTGCCGCCACCCGGCGTTCGGCGGCGGCGATGTCGGGGCGCCGCTCCAGCAGTTCGGACGGCAGCGACAGCGGCAGGGCCGGCAGCGCCGGCACCATCGCGGTCACCGGGATCTGCAGTTCCGACGGCGGCTTGCCGACCAGCGCGGCGATCGCATGCTCGGTCTGCGCGCGCCCCACCTGCAGGTCGATCGCCTGCGAACGGGCGCTCAGCAACTGCGTCTCGGCCTGGCTGACGTCGCTGCGCGCGGCGACGCCGGCCTCGTAGCGGTTGCGGGTGATCTGCAGCGACCGCTCGAATGCCTTCTGGGTGTCGTCGAGCAACTGGCGCTGCGCCTCGATCACGCGCAACTGCAGATAGCTCTGCGCCAGGGTCGCCTGCGCGCTCAGCAGCGCCGCCTGCAGATCGGCCTCGCCGGCCTGGGCCGCCGCCTCGTTGGACTCGATCGCCCGCCGGATGCGCCCCCAGACGTCGGCCTCCCAGCTCAGCGACAGCGATTCGCGATAGGTCTTGTTGATCGGCGCCGACGCGTTGACCGACGAGATCGCCGCGGCGCTGGCGTTGCGACCGACGGCTGCCGATGCGGCCGCCGACACCGTCGGCAACTGCGGCGCCCGCGCCGCGCCCAGCAGCGCCAGCGCCTGCCGGTACTGGGCCTCGGCGGCGATCACGTTCTGATTCGACACCTCGACCTGCGCGACCAGCGAATCGAGCAGCGGGTCGCCGTAGACGCTCCACCAGCGGCCGGTGCTGGCGGCCGGCTGCGGCTGCGCGAGCTTCCAGCCTTCGGCCTCCTTGAACCCCGCCGACGTCGGCGCATCGGGGCGCCGGTAGTCGGGGCCGACGGCGGCACAGCCCGCCAGCGCGGCCAGCAGAACACACACGGCGAGCGCCTGGCGCGGCCGGCGCCGGCCCCAAGCTGAGCAGCCCGCGGACGAAGGACACGCCGACGCCCGGTCCGCGGCCCGGCGCGCCGCAGCGGCGCAGTCCGGCGAGCGGGCACTGGCACGGCCGCCGGAGCGGGCACGAACACGGATCGCGCTCATCCACTCACCTGCTGCGCGGCCGCGCGCTGCGATCGCGCC
The DNA here is from genome assembly GCA_036826495.1 of Burkholderiaceae bacterium. Classification (GTDB taxonomy): domain Bacteria; phylum Pseudomonadota; class Gammaproteobacteria; order Burkholderiales; family Burkholderiaceae_E; genus DAISWF01. Next base: position 6,338 of record DAISWF010000048.1, on the reverse strand, counting down.
CGCCGCCGTTCGCCCCACAGCCGCAGCCGGTCCAGGTACAGATAGACCACCGGTGTCGTGTACAGGGTCAGCACCTGGCTCAGGATCAGCCCGCCGACGATCGCGATGCCCAGTGGCTGGCGCAGCTCGGCGCCGTCGCCGGTGCCGAGCGCCAGCGGGATCGCGCCGAACAGCGCCGCCATCGTCGTCATCATGATCGGCCGGAAGCGCAGCAGGCAGGCGCGCACGATCGCCTCGCGCGGCGCCAGCCCCAGCTCGCGCTGTGCGTCGATCGCGAAGTCGATCATCATGATCGCGTTCTTCTTCACGATGCCGATCAGCAGGATCACGCCGATCAGCGCGATCAGCGAGAACTCGGTATCGAACATCATCAGCGCCAGCAGCGCGCCGACGCCGGCCGACGGCAACGTCGACAGGATCGTCAGCGGGTGGATGTAGCTCTCGTACAGCACGCCCAGCACCAGGTACACCGCGATGATCGCCGCCAGGATCAGCAGCGGCTGCGCGCCGGCCGACGTCTGGAACGCCCGGGCGTTGCCCTGGAAGCTGCCGGTCACCGTCGACGGCAGGCTCAGCCGGTCCACCGCCCGGAAGATCAGATCGGTGGCCTGCGACAGCGACACGCCCTCGGCCAGCGAGAACGAGATCGTCGACGCGGCGAACTGGCCCTGGTGGCTGACCGACAGCGGCGTGGTGGTCGGCTTGTAGCTGGCGATCGCCGACAGCGGCACCTGCTGGCCGCCCGGCGCGATCAGGTAGACATCCTTGAGCGCCTCCGGGCTCTGCCAGAACGGCGGCGCCGCCTCCATGACCACCCGGTACTGGTTCAGCGGGTTGTAGATCGTCGACACCTGCCGCTGGCCGTACAGGTTGTTCAAGGTCGAGCTGATCATCCGTTGCGTGATGCCGAACTGCGCGGCGGCATCGCGGTTGACCACCAGCGTGGTCTGCTGGCCCTTGTCCTGCTCGTCGGTGTTGATGTCCAGCAACTGCGGAATGCGCGACAGCGCATCGCGCACCCGCGGTTCCCACAGCCGCAGCTCCTCGATCGTATCGGCCTGCAAGGTGTACTGGTAGCTGCCGCTGGTCTGGCGCCCGCCGACGCGGACGTCCTGGGCCGGCGAGAAGTACAGATTGGCGCCGGGCTCGCGAGCCAGCTTGACGCGCAGCCGCGCGATCACCTTGTCGATCGACTCCTGCCGCTCGGACAGGGGCTTGAGCACCGCCATCATGCTGCCGCCGTTGCGGCTGCCGCCGCCGGTATAGGCGGTCACCACCTCGACCGCCGGGTCCTGCCGGACGATCTCCACGAAGCGGGCGACCCTCTCGCGCATCGCCTGGGACGAGATGCCCCTGTCCGGCTGGATCCAGCCCAACATCCGGCCGGTGTCCTGCTGCGGGATGAAGCCCTTGGGCACAATCACGTAGAGCCAGACGTTCAGCGCGATCGTCGCTGCCAGCATCAGCATCGTCAGCACGCCGTGGCGCAGCGCGAACTGCAGGCTGCGGCGGTAGCCCTCCTGCATCGTGCCCAGCACGCGCGCCACCGTGCGGCCGAAGCGGCCTTCGCGCTGCGGGTCGCGGCGGCGCAGCAGCCGCGCGCACATCATCG
>DAISWF010000048.1:0-4716 GCA_036826495.1 Burkholderiaceae bacterium | reverse complement strand
CATGTGAACCGCGGCGTGGTGGTCAGCGACACCACCAGCGACACCAGGATCGCTGCCGACAGCGTGATCGCGAACTCGCGGAAGAACCGCCCGACGATGCCGCTCATCAGCAGGATCGGCAGGAACACCGCGATCAGCGAGATGCTCATCGAAATGACGGTGAAGCCGACCTCGCGGGCACCGCGGATCGCCGCCTGCATCGGCGACATGCCCTCGTCGATGTGGCGCGACACGTTCTCCAGCACCACCACCGCGTCGTCGACGACGAAGCCGGTGGCGATCGTCAGCGCCATCAGCGACAGATTGTTCAGGCTGAAGCCGCACAGGTACATCACGCCGAAGGTGCCGGCCAGCGACACCGGCACCGCGACCGTCGGGATCAGCGCGCCGCGCACGCTGCGCAGGAACAGGAACACCACCATGACGACCAGCGCGACCGCGATCATCAGCGCCCGCTCGACCTCGCGCAGCGACGCCCGTATCGTCGGCGTGCGGTCCATCGCGACGTCGAGGTTGATCGCCGCCGGGATCGATGCACGCAGCAGCGGCAGCAGCGCACGGACGGCATCGACCGTCTCGATGATGTTGGCGCCGGGCTGCCGGTTCATGATCACCAGCACCGACGGCCGGCCGTTGTACGAGCCGGCGTTGCGGATGTCCTGCACCGAATCGACGACGGTGGCGACGTCGCCCAGCCGCACCGGTGCATTGTTGCGCCAGGCGATCACCAGCGGGATGTAGTCGGCGGCCCGCTTGGCCTGGTCGTTGGCCTCGATCTGCCAGTAGCGCTCCTCGTCCTCCACCGACCCCTTGGGCCGGTTGGCGTTGGTGCCGACGATCGCCAGCCGCACGTCCTCGGCGCTGATGGCGAGCTTGGACAGCGCCGGCGGATTCAGCCCGCCCCGCACCGCCGGCAGCGAGCTGCCGCCTATCGTGACCTGGCCGATCCCCCTGACCTGCGACAGCTTCTGCGCGATGACGGTGGAGGCCCAGTCGTACATCTGGCCCTGGGTCATCGAGTCGGACGTCATCGCCAGGATCATCACCGGCGTGTCGGCGGGGTTGACCTTGCGGTACGTGGGGTTGCTCGGCAGCGCGGTCGGAAGCTGGCTGCGCGCCGCGTTGATCGCCGCCTGCACCTCGCGGGCCGCGCCGTTGATGTCGCGGTCCAGGTCGAACTGCAGGGTGACCCGGGTGCTGCCCAGCGAGCTGGTCGACGTGATCTCGTTGACGCCGGCGATGCGGCCCAGCGACCGCTCGAGCGGCGTGGCCACCGTCGTCGCCATGATCTCGGGGCTGGCGCCGGGCAGCGATGCCGACACCGAGATCACCGGATAGTCGACCTGCGGCAGCGGCGCCACCGGCAGCAGCCGGAAGGCGGCGATGCCGGCCAGCGCCACGCCCAGGGTCAGCAGCGCGGTGCCCACCGGCCGGTGGATGAAGCGCTCCGACAGGTTCATCCGCGCACCCTGGCCGACAGCCGATCGAACGCCAGGTAGATCACCGGCGTCGTGAACAGGGTCAGCACCTGGCTCACCAGCAGGCCGCCGACCATCGTGATGCCCAGCGGATGGCGCAGCTCGCTGCCCACGCCGGTGCCCAGCATCAGCGGCAGCGCGCCGAAGAAGGCGGCCATCGTCGTCATCAGGATCGGGCGCAGACGCAGCATGCAGGCCTCGAAGATCGCCTCGCGCGCGGGCAGGCCGCGTTCGCGTTCGGCATCCAGCGCGAAGTCGATCATCATGATCGCATTCTTCTTCACGATGCCGATCAAGAGGATGATGCCGATCACCGCGATGATGCCGAGGTCGCTGCCCGCCACCATCAGCGCCAGCAGCGCGCCGACGCCGGCCGACGGCAAGGTCGACAGGATCGTCACCGGATGGATGTAGCTCTCGTACAGCACGCCCAGCACGATGTACATCGTGACGATCGCCGCCAGGATCAGCCACAGCGTGTTGGTCAGCGACGCCTCGAACGCCAGCGCGGCGCCCTGGAAGCGGGTGACCACGCTGGCCGGCAGCCCCAGGTCGAGCTCGGCCTCGCGGATCTGCCTGACCGCCTCGCCGAGCGATGCGCCCGGCGCCAGATTGAACGAGACCGTCGCCGCCGGGAACTGGCCGATGTGGTTGACCGCCAGATAGGCCGCCCGTTCGCTGATCCGCGCGACCGCGGTCAGCGGCACCCGCGAGCCGCTGGCCGACACCAGGTACAGGTCGGCCAGCGCCTGCGGCCCGCGCTGGAACTCGGGCGCGACCTCCAGCACCACCCGGTACAGGTTGGCCTGCGTGAAGATCGTCGACACCAGCCGCTGGCCGAACGCGTTGTACAGCAGGTTGTCGATCTGCTGGGTATTGACGCCGAGCCGCGCGGCGGCGTCGCGGTCGATCTCGACATAGGCCTGCAGTCCGCGGTCCTGGAAGTCGCTGGTGACGTCGCGAAGCTGCGGCAACTGCGCTAGCCGGCGGATCAGCCGCGGCACCCAGGTCGACAGCTCGGCGGGATCGGCCGATTCCAGCGAGAACTGGTACTGCGTGCGGCTGACCCGGTCCTCGATCGTCAGATCCTGCACCGGCTGCATGTACAGCGTGATGCCGGCCACGCCGGCGACCCGCTGCTGCAGGCCGCGGATCGTCGCGGTGATGTCGCCCGCGCGCTCGGCCTTGGGCACCAGGTTGATCAGCATCCGGCCGCTGTTCAAGGTCTGGTTGATGCCGTCGACGCCGATGAACGACGACACGCTGGCCACCGCCGGATCCTGCAGGATCACCCGCGCGAGCGCCTGCTGGCGCTCGGACATCGCGCCGAACGAGATCGACTGGTCGGCTTCGGTGATCGCCTGGATCGCGCCGGAATCCTGCGGCGGGAAGAAGCCCTTGGGCACCATCATGTACAGCACCACCGTCAGCGCCAGCGTGGCCACCGCTACCAGCAGGGTCAGCGGCTGGTGGTTCAGCACCACGTTCAGCATCCGCCCGTAGCCGCGGATCAGCGCATCGAAGAAGTGCGCCGAGCGGCGGTAGAACCAGCTCTGCTCGGCCTCGGGACGATGCTTCAGCAGCTTGGCGCACATCATCGGCGTCAGGGTCAGCGACACCACCGCCGAGATCAGGATCGCCACCGCCAGCGTGATCGCGAACTCGCGGAACAGCCGCCCGACCACGTCGCCCATGAACAGCAGCGGGATCAGCACCGCGATCAGCGAGAAGGTCAGCGAGATGATCGTGAAACCGATCTGCTGCGAGCCCTTCAGCGCCGCCTCGAGCGGCGGGTCGCCGGCCTCGACGTAGCGTGCGACGTTCTCGATCATCACGATCGCGTCGTCGACGACGAAGCCGGTGGCGATCGTCAGCGCCATCAGCGTCAGGTTGTTGATCGAGAAGCCGGCCAGATACATGATGCCGAACGTGCCGACCAGCGACAGCGGCACGACGACGCTGGGGATCACGGTGGCCGACAGGCTGCGCAGGAACAGGAAGATCACCGCCACCACCAGCGCCACCGCCAGCACCAGCTCCACCTGCACGTCGTGCACCGACGCGCGGATCGTCAGGGTCCGGTCGGTCAGCAGCTTCACGTCGATCGACGACGGCAGCGCCGCCTGCAACTGCGGCAGCAGCGCCTTGATCCGGTCGACCGTCTCGATGACGTTGGCGCCGGGCTGGCGCTGGATGTTCAGCAGGATCGCCGGTGCCAGGCGGCCGTCGATGCCGGCCCAGGCGGCCAGCCGCTTGTTCTCGGCCCCTTCGATGACGTCGGCGACGTCGCCCAGCCGGATCGCCGCGCCGTTGCGCCAGGCGATGACGATGTCGCGGTATTCGGCGGCCGAGCGGAGCTGGTCGTTGGCATCCAGGGTCGACGATCTGGCCGGGCCGTCGAAGCTGCCCTTGGCCTGATTGACGTTGGCATTGGTGATCGCGGTGCGCACGTCGTCGAGGTTCAGCCCGTTGGCGGTCAGCGCGCGCGGATTCATCTGCACCCGCACCGCCGGCCGCTGGCCGCCCGACAGGCTGACCAGTCCGACCCCCGGCACCTGCGACAGCTTCTGCGCGAGCCGGGTGTCGACCAGGTCGGCCACCCTGGTCAGCGGCAGCGACTCCGACAGGATCGCCAGGGTGATCACCGGCGCATCGGCCGGATTGACCTTGCTGTAGATCGGCGGCATCGGCAGGTCGGTCGGCAGGAACGAACCCGACGCGTTGATCGCCGCCTGCACCTGCTGCTCGGCCACGTCCAGCGGCAGATCCAGCGAGAACTGCAGCGTGATCACCGACGCGCCGCCGGAACTGGTCGACGACATCTGCGACAGGCCCGGCATCTGGCCGAACTGGCGCTCCAGCGGCGCGGTGATCGACGAGGTGGTGACGTCGGGGCTGGCGCCCGGATACAGCGTGGTCACCTGGATCGTCGGGTAGTCGACCTCGGGCAGCGCCGAGATCGGCAGGAAACGATAGGCGACCAGACCGGCGAGCAGGATCGCGACCATCAGCAGCGACGTGGCCACCGGCCGCAGGATGAACAGTCGCGACGGGTTCATGGCCCGCTGCGGCGCTCCGCGGGCGGCGCCGCTCCGCTGGTCGTCGCGCCCGGCGCCTGTCCACCCGGCGCCTGTCCATCCGGCGCTTGTCCACTCGACGATTGTCCGCCCGACGATTGCCCGCCCGGTGGCATGCCGCCTGGTGACGTGCTGCCCGGTTGCGTGCCGCCTGGTGACGT
>DAISWF010000047.1:0-25178 GCA_036826495.1 Burkholderiaceae bacterium | reverse complement strand
CGCCAGGTCGGCCAGCGGCGCGGCCGCGATGACCCCGCCGGAGGCGAGCAGGCGGCGCTTGGTTCGGGAGAACGTCTTCTTCATCACGGGCTCCAGGCGCAACGGGGCGGGATCAGAGGAACTCGGAGAATACCGACAGTTCCTTCGGATCGTACTTCCACTCCTTGAGCGGCTCGCCGTTGGCGAACCTGGTCAGCTCGCGGAGCCAGATCCGGCGCTTGAGCGCCACGCCCACGTCGCCGCGGCCCAGATGTTCCTTGACCCGGCCGTCGATCGGCCCGACCCCCGCCTGCGCGATGTCGTCCTGCAGGAAGATCAGATGCACGTGTTGCGGATCGACGTCCTCGAGCCGCATCTCGCCGGCCAGGATCTTCCGCGCGATCGCGCGGCGATCGAGATCATGGCGCGCCAGCATCTCGGCGCGCCGCTTGTAGTAGCCCTCGCGCTCGCTCTCGGGCAGCGCCACCCGCACCACGGTGAACTGCGTGTGACGGTCGTCGTCGTGCGGCACCCACCAGCCGATGAACTCGCGGTAGGCGACGTGCGGATCATCGGGCACGCCGCGCACGTGATAGACGTTGGGCATGCCCACCTGGCCGATGTTGCGGCGCCCGCTGGGGCGGATCGCCCGGTTCTCGATACCCCAGCCGGTCTCCACACAGCTCAGTTCCGGCCCGTCGGTGCGCTCGTCCCACGACACCGACGCGTCGCGGTGCGCGAACGCGATGTGGCTCAGGTCGCCGGCATTCTCCATGTTGTTGAAGAAGCCGCAGTCGCGGGTGTATGAATCGGTATGCAGGTTGATGCCCGGCTCCTCGAACGCTGGATAACGCGGGAACTCGGGCGGCTCGCCTTCGCCGAAGTACGCGAACACCAGGCCCAGGTATTCCCGCGTCGGATAGGACGGAATGCGGATCGACTTGCAGAACGCGTCCTTCTCGGCCGGCTGCTCGACGCACTGACCGGACGGATCGAATCGCCAGCCGTGATAGAAACATCGGACGGTGTTGTCTTCGACCCAGCCCGGCACCAGCGACATGCCGCGGTGCGGGCAGCGCGGCGCGAGCACCTGCGCCGCGCCGTTCTCGCCGCGGTAGACGACGAAGTCCTCGCCGAGGATGCGCAGCGGCTTGATCTGGCCGACCTGCAGGTCGGCGCAGTGGAAGACCGGATGCCAGAAGCGGCGCAGGTAACGGCCGCTCAGCGTGCCCGGCCCGATCTTCTCGATGTCGGCCAGCGTCACGTTCACCGCCGACGTACGGTCCGTGCCGCCGACTTCCTTCATGTCCATCTTGCCCATGGGTTCGTCTCCTGTTGAAAACGGCGCGGCATGACAGCGAGCGCACCGAATGCTTTTCAATCTAGGGGAAGAGTTCCGTCGGGGTCCAATACAAATATTTCAGCGGATGGATATCGATATCGATATCGATATGCGCGTCGCGCTGAAAGAAAACCGGGCGTGCCTGGCGATTTTGGTGCGATGATCGGCGGCCGTTCACCTCTCTGGAGCAGACGTTGACGCAACCTGCCGAGCGCAGCCTCGAGTTCATCCGCCGGCTGGTGGCCTTCGACACGGTGAGCCGCCATTCGAACCTGCAGCTCATCGACTGGGTGCGCAACCATCTCGACGGTTTCGGCATCGACAGCCACCTGATCCGCGACGACACCGGCACCAAGGCCAACCTGTTCGCCACGATCGGCCCTCCGGATCGCCCCGGCTACGTGCTGTCCGGCCACACCGACGTCGTGCCGGTCGACGGCCAGCAGTGGTCGTCCGATCCGTTCCGGCTCACCGAGGCCGATGGCCGGCTGGTGGGCCGCGGCAGCAGCGACATGAAGTCGTTCATCGCGGTGGCGCTGGCGGCGGTGCCCGACTTCATCGCGGCATGCCGGCGGGCGCCGATCCATCTCGCGCTGTCGTACGACGAGGAGCTCGGCTGCCGCGGCGTGCCGCGGATGATCGACTTCATGAAGGCGAACGTGGCGCGCCCCAGGCTGTGCATCATCGGCGAGCCGACCGAGATGAAGGTGGTGGTCGCGCACAAGGGCAACAAGCGCTTCCGCTGCGTGGTCCATGGCCGCTCGTGCCACTCGGCGTTCACCGACCGCGGCGTCAACGCGGTCGAGGCCGCCTGCGAACTGGTGGCGAAGCTCAAGTCGATCGCGCGGCGCAAGATCCGCGAAGGCCCGTTCGACAGCGCCTTCGACCCCGCCTACACGACGGTGCACACCGGCGTCATCGCCGGCGGCACCGCGATGAACATCGTGCCCGACGAGTGCCACTTCGATTTCGAGTTCCGCTACGTGCCGGGGGACGACCCCGACCGGCTGCTCGAAGAGTTGCGCGGCCATGCCCGCGACGTCATCGAGCCCGAGATGAAGCGGATCGACGCGGCCACCGGCGTCGAGTTCCAGTTCCGCTCGCAGCTTGCCGGCATGGACATCGATGCCGACGACGAGCGGGTGCGTTTCGCGGTGTCGCTGAGCGAGCGCAGCGACCTCGGCAAGATCAGCATCGGCACCGAGGGCGGCGTGTTCCAGGCGGCCGGCATGCCGTCGCTGGTCTGCGGTCCCGGGTCGATAGCCCAGGCGCACAAGGCCGACGAATGGATCGCGCCGGAGCAGATCGCCGCCTGCGAGCGGTTCATGAAGCGGCTGGCGGCACGAGTGGCGACGTGATATCGCGGAGATATCACCGGCCGCGAAAGAAGTAATGGACAGGGTATCGGTTCGGATGGGACAGTTTCGGCCGTCAGATCCGGCACGAGGAGGAGACCAGACGATGCCGCACCGAGTCCGCTTTGCCCGCTTTCCGCGGTTCGCCTTGCCGCAGTCAGCATCCCCCCAGTCAGCGTCCCCGCACGCCGCCGCTTCGCGGCGCGGCCTGCTGAAGGCCGGCGCGGCAGCATTGGCCGCCGGCACGCTGCCCGCCGCGCGGGCTCAGGCGTATCCGTCTCGGCCGATCCGCTGGCTGATTCCGTTCTCGGCCGGCGGCCCGACCGACGTGCTGGCGCGCGCCATCGCGCCGAAGCTGTCGGAATCGCTGGGCGTGCCGGTGCTGGTCGACAACCGCGTCGGCGCCGGTGGTGCGATCTCGATGGAGGCGCTGGCCAAGGCGGCGCCCGACGGCTACACGATCGGCGTCGGCCACACCGGCACGCAGTCGATCAACCCGTTCATCGTCGCGAGCCTGCCCTACGATTCGCAGCGCGATTTCTCGCCGATCACGCCGATGGTGTCGTACGTCAACGTGCTGGTCGTCAACCCCGCGATACCGGTCAGGACGGTCGCCGAATTCGCCGAATGGGCCAAGGCCAATCCCGACAAGGCGACCTTCGCCTCCGGCGGCATCGGCACCACCAACCACCTGTCCGGCGAGCTGCTGAAGAGCGTGACCGGCGCGCCGTTCGTGCACGTGCCGTACAAGGGCAGCGGTCCGGCGCTGGTCGACGTGATGGCCGGCAACGTCGCCTGCATGTTCGACATCCTGGTGACCAGCCTGCCGCAGATCCGCAACGGCAAGGTCAAGCCGCTCGCGGTCACCAGCACGAAGCGCAGCCCCTATGCGCCGGACATTCCGACGATGGCCGAATCGGGCGTGCCGGCGTATTCGGACGCGGGCAGCGATCTGTGGTTCGGCGTGTTCGGGCCGGCCGCGCTGCCGAAGGACATCGTCGAGCGGCTGCAGCGGGAATTCGTGAAGGCGCTGGGCACGGCCGAGGTGCAGGAGAAGATCCGCGCGCAGGCGTACACGATCTGGACCACGTCGCCCGAGGAGTTCGCCGGCTTCCTGCGTACCGACCGGCAGAAGTGGGAACGGGTGATCCGCTCGGCGGCGCTGAAGCAGCAGTGAGGGGCCGTTGAGCGCGCCGCTGCAGGGTGTGCGGATCCTGGACCTGACGGCGGTGCTGCTCGGGCCCTATGCGACGCAGTTGCTGGCCGACTACGGCGCCGACGTGATCAAGGTCGAGCCGTTCGAAGGCGACGTGATGCGCCAGTCCGGGCCGATGAAGTCGCCGGACATGGGCCATCTGTATCTGACCGCCAACGAGAACAAGCGTTCGCTGGCGATCGATCTGAAGAATCCGGCGGCCCGGCCGCTGATGCAGCGGCTGGTCGCCCGCGCCGACGTGCTGGTCTACAACATCCGTCCGAAGGCGATGGCGCGGCTGGGCCTGTCGTACGACGAGGTGCGGGCGATCAATCCGGCGATCATCTATGCCGGCGCGATCGGCTTCAGCCAGCGCGGCCCGTACGCCGACCGCCCTGCCTACGACGACCTGATCCAGGGCATGGCCGGCGTCCCGTGGCTGGTGTCGCAGGGCGGCGTCGAGCCGCGGTATTCGCCGGTGCTGCTGGCCGACCGGTCGACCGGCCTGCACCTGGCGCTGGCGATCTGCGCGGCGCTGGTCGAACGCGGCCGTTCGGGTCAGGGCCAGCGCATCGACGTGCCGATGTTCGAGACGATGGCATCGATGACGCTCGGCGAGCACCTGGCCGGCAAGCTGTTCGACCCGGTGAACGGCAAGGCCGGCTACTCGCGCAGCCTGAGCGCGTCGCGCCGGCCCTATCGCACCCGCGACGGCCATCTGTGCGCGATGGTCTACAACGACAAGCACTGGCGCGCGTTCTTCGAGGCGATCGGCCGCACCGACGTGCCCGCGCAGGATCCGCGCTACCGTACGCAGGCCGCCCGCATCGCCCACATCGACGTGGTCTACGGCTTTCTCGCCGAGCGCTTCCTCGAGCGCACCACCGACGAGTGGCTGGCGCTGCTGCACGAGGCCGACATCCCGGCGGCACGGATGTACTCGGTCGACGATCTGCTGAACGACGAGCATCTGCGCGCGATCGGCTTCTTCACCGACACCGTGCATCCGACCGAGGGGCCGCTGCTGCGGGTCGGCATGCCTGGCGAGTGGTCGCGCACGCCGCCGTCGCGCCGCCGGCATGCGCCGGGGCTGGGCGAGCACAGCGAGGAGGTGCTGCGCGAGGCCGGGGTCGACGAGACGGCGATCCGCGATGCGCTGGCGCAGGATGTGATCCGGCGGCGGTAGGTCATGCGGACCCGACCCGGCTCGCGGGCTGATCGCAGGGCCGGTAGTGGCGCGATCAGCCGGGCCGCGATCAGTCGGGGCGCAATCAGTCCGGCCGCAACGCGAGCATGCTGGTGTGCAGGCGATGCAGCACCTGCTCGGCGGTGTTGCCCAGCAGTCTGCCGGCGGCGCCGGTGCGGCCCACGGTGCCCATGACCACGATGTCGGCCTTGAGCCTGGCGGCGATGCTGGGCAGCAGGCGATCAGGCGGGCCTGCCTTGACGACGACGTTCTCCGGGGGGATGCCGTGCTCGCCGACCAGGGCCGTGAGCGGGGCATCCAGTTTCGCGCGAGTGCGACGCTCCAGGGCTTCGATGTCGATCAGGTCGAGGTCCTGGGCCACGGTGGACACCGGAATGACATAGGCTGCATGGACCCGGGCGCCCAGCACCGCACCCAGATGGGCCGCGGCCGCCAGCACCTTGCGGTTCAGCCCGATCTGGACCGGGTCGGTGGAGCCGGCGTCGATCGTGGCCAGAATGCGCCGGCTCTTCCCGCGCGGCTTGCTGCCCGCGATCAGCACCGGCACCGGGCAGCGGCGCAGCAATCGCCAGTCCGTGGGGGTGTAGAACAGGTTGTCGCTGCGATGGCCGGCCTTCACGACCAGATCGATGCCGTCGCGCGGCACGGCCTCGACGACCCAGTCCACGATGTCCGCTGCCCACACGGCTTCGATGCGCGAGCGGCCGTCGCCGGGTAGCTGCGCGGCGACGCTGCGCCTGAGCCATCGCCGCTTGTCCGCCAGCAAAGCCCGCTGCAGCGCGGCCGCTGCCGTCGCCGAGAGCAGGCCGGGCTCTGCCGCGGCGTGTTCGTGGGCGAACCCGACGACGCGCAGGCGCCCCGTGGCGGCCGGAAGCAGTTCGAGCGCGGCGCGCACGGCGAACTGTCTGGGATCGTCCCGGTCCGCGATCGCCAGAATGTTGTCGAGCTTCATGGCAGGCAAGGCGCCTCCTTGGGTAAGATAGGATGCGTGCTGGCCGTGCGATGCGTCGCAACGACGCGGAAACACAGCGCGTGAGCCAGGGATACTACAGCGAGCATCGGGCTGCCCGAAGTCGGTTGCAGCGGCGTTGCATCGGGTGTACGTCGGGTCGGAGGGGAGCCACCCATCGAAGAAGTTCGGCACGTCCGTGTGACACGCCGGGGAGGGGGTTCGGGTCTTGGGCGTAGTGTCGACACGCCCCAATCTGAGGAAACGGATGAGTCAGCCTAGCTTTGCCAGCGCGTTGTTGCAGAACTTCCTGGGCAATTCGCCGCCCTGGTACAAGGGCACCATCATTTGCTTCCTGGTGTTGAACCCGGTCGCATTCTCCGTCAGCCCGTACGCCGCGGGCTGGCTGCTGCTGTGCGAGTTCCTGTTCACGCTGGTCATGTCGCTGCGCTGCTACCCGCTGCAGCCGGGCGGGCTGCTCGTCATCGAGGCGATCGCGATCGGCATGGCAACGCCGCAGGCGGTCTACGGCGAGCTGGTCCGAGGGTTCGACGTGATCCTGTTGCTGATATTCATGGTGGCCGGCGTCTTCTTCCTCAAGGATCTGCTGCTGTTCATGGTCACCAAGATGGTGATTAAGATCCGCTCGAAGATGGCGCTGAAACTGTCGTTCACCTCGGTCACGGTGGTGCTGTCGGCCTTCCTGGATGCGCTGACGGGGATCGCGATCATCATCACGGTGGCGATGGGCTTCTACGGCGTGTACCACCGGGTTGCGTCCGGCAAATACCTCGATCGCGCCGGCCGGCAAGCCGGCCATGATGCGCAGGGCGCCCACCCGGCGCCGGCACAGAGCGCCCACCCGACGCCGGCGCAAGGCGCCGGAGACACCGACCGCCTGCACGCCCTCCTGAAGGCGACGAGCGTCGAGTGGGAACTGGTGCAGCTCGAGGACCTGGAGCAGTTCCGCGCGTTCCTGAGGAGCCTGGTCATGCACGGGGCGATGGCGACCGCGATGGGCGGCGTCATGACCCTGGTCGGCGAGCCGCAGAATCTGCTGATCGGTACGCTCGCGGGCTGGAACTTCCAGGAGTTCTTCGTTCGCATGGCACCGGTGTCGATCCCGGTCGTCGTCGCCGGGCTCGTCACCTGTGCCCTGCTCGAGCGCTTCCGCCTGTTCGGCTACGGGGCGGAGCTGCCGGAATCGGTGCACGCGGTGCTCGTCGCCTTCGATCGGGACGAACGCAGCAGGCACAACACGCGCGATACGGCGGCGCTCTACGTCCAGGCCGCCGTGCTCGTCTTCCTGATCACGGGGCTCGCACTGCACCTGACCGCGGTCGGCATCATCGGCGTCACGGTGATCGTGCTGGCGACCTCGCTGCTCGGCATCGTCGACGAGCGCCGCCTGGGCCATGCGTTCCAGGAGGCGCTGCCCTTCACCGCGCTGCTGGTCGTGTTCTTCGCGGTCGTGGCCGTGATCGACAGCCAGCACCTGTTGCGTCCGATCTTCAACCTCGTGCTCGCGCTGCCCCGTGATCTGCAGCCGTCGGCCGTCTACGTCGTCAATGGCGTGCTCTCGACGGTCACCGAGAACGTGTTCATCGCCACGGTGTTCATCAACGAGCTGGCCGATGCCTTGAAGAGCGGCGCCATCGATCGCGCCCAGTTCGATCGGCTGGCGGTGGCGGTCAACACCGGCACCAACGTGCCGAGCGTCGCCACACCGAACGGCCAGGCGGCGTTCCTGTTCCTGCTCACCTCGGCGCTCGCGCCGTTGATCCGGCTGTCGTACGTGCGCATGACCATCATGGCGCTGCCTTACACCGTGGTCATGACGGTGACCGGCTTCCTGGCCGTCACCTGGCTGCTGTAGCGGAAGTCCGGATTCACGCATGTCGCCGCCAAGGACGGATCAGATGGTCGACACGGTTGCGGCAACCTTCGCGCGTCGCGCCATCGGGCTGGTGAAGGACCAGCCGCAGCGGTATGCGCAGATCCTGGACGCGGCCGGCGTGGCTCCCGACATCCTGGACGACGGTTCCCAGCGGGTGTCGGCGCGCGCATTCGGCTGCATCTGGGCCGAAGTCAGCCGGACGATCGACGACGAGTTCTTCGGTGCCGACTCCCGGCGGATGAAGAGCGGCAGCTTCGCATTCCTGTGCCGTGGTCTGCTGCACGAACGGGAGCTCGGCCTGGCCATGGACCATTGCCTGCGCGGGTTCGGTCTGCTGCTCGACGACATCTCCGCCGAAGTCGTGCGACTGGACAGGCTGGCCTCGGTGCGGGTGGAAGCCGGGCGCGTCGCTCCGCGCAACCTGGTGTTCGCCACCGAACTGCTGGTCACGATGGTATTCGGGATCATGTGCTGGCTGGCCGGCCGGCGCCTGCCGTTGCGCCTGGTGCGCTTCGCGTTCCCGCGGCCGGCGTATGCCGCCGAGTATCGATTGTGGCTGTCGGATACGCTGGTGTTCGATGCCGCTGCCACCGAGATCGTATTCGACGCCGAGGTGCTGGACCTGCCCGTCAGCGCGACCGCCACGACCATGGGCGCATTCCTGGAATCCTGGCCGGAATCGGTTTTCGTGAAGTATCGCGATGCTGCGGGCTGGACCAGCCGGGTGCGGCGGATCCTGAAGACGCTCCGCTATGCGGAGTGGCCCGACATCGACGAGCTCGCCAGCCGGATGCACGTCGCGCCGGCCACGCTGCAGCGCCGCCTGGGCTCGGAAGGCACCAGCTACTCGGTGGTCAAGTCGGAGATGCGGCGCGAGCTGGCGATACGCCTGCTGAGGGAGCGGAACTGCCCGATCCAGCAGGTCGCCGAGGAGGCCGGTTACCACGAGGTCAGCGCCTTCTACCGCGCTTTTCGCCAATGGACCGGTCGTGCGCCCGGGGACTTCCGGGACGATCTGCAGTCGTCCTGACGTCGTCTTCGGGAACACGCGGAGGGCCTGCGAATTCCGGCCGGCGCCGACCCGGCCGGCGCCGACGGATTGTCCGCGCGCGTCACGAAACTTGATGCGTCCGGACATGTTCGACTCCGTTCTGCGCCGCTAATCTCCTCTCCGGTCGGCCCTCGAAGAAGGGCCCAGGCCAAGCTCAGAGGAAGACGAGACACATGCGCCGCGCTGATCGCTACGCCGGCTTGCTGAAGCAGGACCGCATCCACGCATCGTTCTATACCGATCCGCAGGTATTCGACGACGAGATGGAGACGCTCTTCCATCGCGGCTGGACATTCGTCGGACATACGAGCGAGATTCCCAGGACCGGGGACTACGTGCTGCGCCGGATCGGTCGGCAGAACGTCGTCTTCGTCCGCGACGAGCACGGGGACGTACAGGTTCTGCTGAACCGGTGCTCGCATCGGGGCAACATGCTGCTGTGGCAGGAGGCCGGCAATACCCGCCGGGCCATGACCTGCGCCTATCACGGCTGGTCGTTCAACCTGAGAGGCACCCTGATCGGAGTGCCCTACGACAAGGGCCTGAATCGCTCGCGGGAAGAGCTCGCTCTGGCCAGGGCGGTCGCGGTGGAGCAGTATCGCGGCTTCGTCTTCGCGTGCCTGCTCGCGCATCCCGCGGTGGATCTGGCGGGACACCTCGGGCCGGCCGTCAAGCTGATCGACCGCACCTGCGATCTGTCTCCGGAAGGAGAGATCGATCTCTCCGCCGGGTGGCTCAAGCATTCGATCGACGCCAACTGGAAGCTCGTGGCCGACAACAACACCGACGGCTACCACGTGGGCTTCGTCCACCGGTCGTTCCTGCAGGCCTTCAGCTCGCAGTACGAGACGAGCGTGGGTCGGCGGGAAGAGGAGCTGAAAGGGGTCACGCGCGACTGGGGCGGCGGTCACGGCGAACTGGAGTTCGCCTCGACCTACCAGCGTCCGCTGGACTGGCTGACCGGCAGGGAGGAACGCTATGCCAACTATGCGGCGGCGATGGAAGACAGGTACGGCAAGGAACGCGCGCGTCAGATGCTGTTCGACGGCCCGTCGCATGCAACCATCTTTCCCAACCTCTTCCTGGGCGAGATGAACGTGGAGATCCTGCAGCCGACCGCGGCGGACAGGGTCACCGTCGCGGTGTCGCCACTGCTGCTGAAGGGTGCCCCCGAGGTCAATCGACGGTCGCTGCAGCAGACACCCGCAGCAATGGGGCCGGCGGCCTTTCTCTTCGCCGACGATGCGGTGCTCGCCGAGCGCAACCAGATCGGTCTGACCGCCCGCCGGCCCGAGTGGGTCGATCTGGGCAGGGGCCTGAACCGGCAGACGAAGGCGGACGGGGTCATCGAAGGTCACTTCACCGACGAAGTCAGTGCCCGTGCCTTCTGGCTGCACTACGCCGAAGTCATGAGGAGCGCGGCGTGAGCGGCACGGCGGGCGCGGACGCTTCGGACCTGCCGTTCAGCGAGGCGGAGTACCGCGCGATCGAGCAGTTCATCTTCCACGAGACACGACTGGCGGATGAATCGCGCTACGGCGAATGGGAGGCCCTGTGGGACGAGGACGGCGCGTACTGGGTGCCGATCGGGGACGGTGACTACGATCGCAGGGCCCGGGTATCGATGATCGACGACAACCGCGGCCGCATCCGATCGCGCGTCAAGCAGTTGCAGACCGGGAAGCGTTATGCCCAGGTGCCTGCAGCGCCGATGCGCCGGCTGGTGTCGAACATCGAGCTCAGCCGCCTGAGCGCCAACGAAGTGGCGGCGGAAGCCAACTTCCTGCTGCTCGAGCTCGCGATGGCATCGACCCGGCAGCAGCGGCTATGGGGCGGGCGGCTGCAGTATCGCCTGCGGCGGTGCGATGGCGGGCTGAAGATGTACTTCAAGAAAGTCACGCTGATCAATGCGGGCGAACCGGTCCCCAATCTGCCGTCGCTGATCTGAACGGTGGCCGCAAGGGGCGCGAAGCAAGGAGGGGAAGGGGTGGAGCTCAGACAGTTCGTTCATCGCTGCAAGCAGTCGTACCCGGAAAAGGTGGCCTACATCGACGGTGGCCGGCAGTTCACCTGGCGCGAAGTCTGTGACCGTTCCTGCCGGCTGGCGGCGGGCCTGCAGGGGCTGGGGCTGCGCAAGGGCGAGGTTGCCGCGATCCTCTGCCACGACCACATCGAGGCGGTCGAGCACGTCTTTGCCTGTCTGGAGATCGGCGCGGTGCGGGTGGGGGTCAACCGCGGCTATTCCACGGCCGAAATGCTGCACGTCATCCGCGACAGCGATGCCCGCGTGATCATCGTGCAGGCGTCCTGCAGGCCGCTGATCGAGAGTCATCTCGCCGCGCTTCGGGCGGAAGGGCGGTTCATCGTGGGATTCGGCGCAGGGCATGGCCAGGAGATCGACTACGAGAAGCTGATCGCCGCGTCACCCGAAGCGCCCGAGCCGGTTGCCGTGGCGTTCGACGACCCTGCGGCGATCAGCTATACGTCGGGGACGACCGGCTATCCCAAGGGGGTCATCTTCAAGCAAGGCGGAATGCGCGACATGTTCGTGCATTTCGTGCTGTCCACCGGTCTGCGGCACGAGGACGTGTGGCTCAATCCCACCTCGATGGCCTGGGCGACGTTCATGCTGAACGTGATGTCGGTCGTGAACGGCATGACCACGGTGCTGCAGGGCGGTGACTTCAAGGCCGAGAATTTTCTCGACCTGTGCTCCCGGCACCGGGTGACGAGCGTCGTCGTGGTTCCGGTGATGCTGCAGCGCCTGATCGCGACCTATGAACAGAGCCGGCAGCTCTACGATCTGTCCGCGCTGCGCGTGGTGACCTACGGCTCGGCGCCCGCATCACCGACGCTGATCGAGTCTGCGATCCGGACATTCGGAGTGGAGCTGATCCAGCTCTACGGACTCACCGAGTTCTGCGCATGGGCCACCTTCCTTCAGCACGGCGATCACCTGAAGGCGCTGGCCGGTCGACCGGACATTCTCACCTCCTGCGGCCGGCCGGGCCTGCACTGCGAGCTCTCGATCCGTGACGAGAACGGTGTGCCCGTCGAACGCGGCCGGATGGGCGAGCTCTGGCTGCGCAGCGAGACGCTGATGCTGGGCTACCGGAACCTGCCGGAACTGACGGCCGAGGTTCTGCACGGCGACTGGCTGCGCACGCACGACATCGGCTACGAAGACGAAGAAGGCTATGTCCATCTGACCGACCGGCGGCATTTCCTGATCATCACCGGCGCCGCCAATGTGTTTCCGAGCATCGTGGAGAACACGGTCGCGGCTCATCCCCGAGTCCGCGAAGTGGCGGTGGTCGGTGCGCCCCACCCGGAGTGGGGCGAGGCCGTCGTCGCGATGGTCGCGCTGAAGGAGCCCGGCTCGGCGAACGCGGCGGACCTGATCGCCTGGTGCCAGGGAAAGGTCGCGAAGTGGGAGGTGCCCAAGCATGTCGAGATCGTCGACGAACTGCCCAAGGGCCCGACCATGAAGGTGCTGAAGAAGCAGATCAAGGAGCGCTACGCGGCCCGGCCCGATCTGCTGCCGTGGTGAAGAACCGGGCCGGCGCGGGGCACGCCTGGATGCATCGAAGAGGAGACATGCAGATGAAAGCACCTTCAGGTGAAATGACGGGAGCCCGTGCCGGACCGGCGCCGGGCGCGATCCGGCGCCGATTGACGATTCTGGCGGGAACCCTGGTGCTGCTGGCCGCGCCGCCGGCACTGGCCCAGGAAGCCATCCGGATAGGTGCGATCCTGACGACGAGCGGGCCGGCAGCCGGCCTGGGCGAACCGCAGTTGAAGACGCTGAAGCTGCTGGTCGACGAGGCCAACGCGAAGGGCGGCGTGCTGGGCCGCAAGATCGAGCTCGTGACCTACGACGATGGCGCCGATCCGCAGAAGGCGACGGTGTTCGCCAGGCGCCTGATCGAAGCCGACGGCGTGCACGTCATCCTCGGGCCGACGGCATCGGGCCCGTCGCTTGCGATCGTCCCGATCGTGCAGCAGGCGGGCATCACCAACATCTCGTTCGCGGGGGCCGCCGCGATCATCGACCCGGTCAAGTCCTGGGTCTTCAAGATGCCCGCGAGCGATGCCATGGCAGCGCGTGCGATCTACCTGGACATGCGCAGGGAAGGCAGGAAGAAGCTGGCGATCCTGCACGATACCGGCGGTTTCGGACGAGCTTCCCTGGACCAGTTCCGCAAGCTCGCGCCGCTGTTCGATGTCGGCGTGGGCGGCGTCGAGTCCTACGATCCCAAGGACACCGATACGTCGGGTCAGCTCACCAAGCTCAAGGGCGCGAACGCCGACGCGCTGCTGGTGCTGGGCATTCCGCCGGGTCCGGCGCTCGTCACGAAGAACTTCCGCGATCTGGGCATGACGCTGCCGATCTATCACACCCATGCGCTGGCGACCCCTGAATTCCTGAAGCTCGCCGGACCGGCCGCGGAAGGGGCGCGCATCCCGGCGCCGCCGCTGGTGCTGGCGCCTTCGGCGCGGGGCGAATTCCGGGCCGTGGTGGAGCGCTACGTGGAGGCCTATCAGAAGCGGTACGACGCGGTCCCCACCGTGTTCGCCGGATATGCGCACGACGGAATGATGCTGACCCTGGCGGCGATCAGGGCGGCCGGCAGCACCGAGCGGAACAAGGTCCGCGATGCCCTCGAGAAGATCTCCAACGCCAAGGGCGTGAACGGCACCTACAACTTCTCTCCCGGCGATCACCTGGGCCTGGGGGCGGATGCACTGCCGCTGGCAGTCGTCCGGAAGGGTCAGTTCGAGCCGGTCCGTTGAGAGCCCGATGGATCTCGTGCAGTTCCTGGTGACCGGGCTGACCATGGGCGCGGTGTTCTCGCTGGTGGCGATCGGCTTCGGGGTCGTGTTCAGCGCCACGGGCGTGATCAATTTCGCCCAGGGGGAGTTCGTGATGGTGGGCGGGATGGCGGCCGCCGTGCTGTGGTCCAGCGGGCTGCCGGTCGCCGGTGCGGTCGTGCTGGCGTGCCTCACCGCGGCGATCGTGGGCGCCATCAGCGTGATGCTGGTGGTTGCGCCGACCCGCCATGCGGGTCACGTCGGTACCACCGTCGCGACGGTCGGTCTGGCGATCTTCCTGCAGGGGGCGGCCAGGTTCGCGCTCGGGTCGTCGAACCGTCAGATGCCGGCGCTCAGCGACAGCGATCCGGTGGTTCTGTTCGGAGCGATCGTCCGTCCGCAGAGCCTGTGGATCGCCGCCAGCGCGGTGCTGTCGTTCCTGCTGATCGCGGCTTTTCTGGTGCGGACCGGTGCCGGCCGCGCGATGCTGGCCTATGCGGACAACGCGTTGGCCGCCACCATCGTGGGCGTGCGCGCGACGGCCGTGCAGTTGCACAGCTATGTGATCGGGGCGGCGCTGGCAGGCCTGGCCGGTGCGCTCGTTGCGCCGATCGTCTTCGCGTCGCCCACGATGGGAACGATGCTCGGCCTGAAAGGCTTCGTCGCCGCCACGATAGGCGGACTGGGCAGCGTCCGGGGCGCAATCGCCGGCGGCCTGCTCCTGGGGGTCGTCGAAGCGCTGAGCGCGGCGTATGTGTCCACCGCCTACCGGGACGCCATCACCTTCGCCATCCTGATCGTCGTGATGCTGAAGTGGCCGCGGGGCGTGTTCGGCGGCACCGGCGTGCAGCGCGTATGACATCGCACCTCGTCCTGTTGCGGCGCCTGGTGCGGCGCCTGGTGCCGGCCCGGGTGTCGCCGTCGGTCGCGACGGCGGTGGTGCTGATCGGTCTGACCTGGCTTCTGGTGCGCGACGGCTATCTGGCCGATGTCGCGGTGGGGACGATGATCGCGGGATTCGTCGCGATCGGTCTGCGCCTGCTGGTCGGGCTCGCCGGGCAGATCAGCATCGGCCACGCCGGGTTCTTCGCCATGGGAGCGTACGGTTCGACCCTGCTCTGCACCCGGTTGGAGATGGCGTCGCTGGCCGCCATCGCGATCGCGGCCGGGGCGGCGGCCGTCGTCGCGGTCGCCTTGGGCGCGGCCGTACTGCGGCTGAAGGGGTTGTATCTGGCGATGGCGACGCTGGGATTCGGCACGATCGTCCATGTCCTGGTCAATACCGAGACCACCCTGACCGGCGGGCCCGACGGCATGGGCGTGCCCGTACTGTCGGTCCTCGGGTTCGCCGTGCAGGGTCGCGGCGCCTGGTTCGCGTTGGCAGCCGGTCTGCTGTTGGGCGGCATCGTGCTGTCGGAGCGCGTGCAGCGCTCCGCGTTCGGGCATGCGCTGCAGGCTACCGGCGCCTCGGAGTCGGCCGCGGCCAGTTGCGGCGTCGAGGTCACCGGGCTGAAGGTCAAGGTGTTCGCGTTGTCCGCGGCGATGGCCAGCCTGGGCGGCAGCCTGTCGGCGCATCACGCGGGCTACGTGACTCCGCAGGTATCGAGCTTCACGGTCTCGGTGGAGTTCCTGGCGATGGTCATCATCGGCGGATCGCTGTCGGTGCTCGGGCCGGTGTTCGGTGCGGTGGTGTTCACGACGCTGCCGATCATGCTGGCGGCGGCGCCCGAGGGCGTCCAGCCGATGGTGTTCGGTGCCCTGCTGGTGGCCGTGCTGATCGCCATGCCTCAGGGTCTCGAGGCACGTCTGCGCAGCCGGCTGCCGTCGGGGCCGGGGCGGTGAACCCCGTCCTGACAGTCGGCGGTCTGAGCCACCGGTTCGGGGGCGTGCAGGCGGTGTCGGAGTTCGCTCTGTCGCTCGAGGCCGGCGAGGTGGTCGCGCTGATCGGTCCCAACGGCGCCGGCAAGAGCACGGTTCTGAACCTGATCGCGGGCGTCTATCGGCCCGACCGGGGAACGGTTGCGTTGAACGGCACCGACGTGACCCGCCTGCCCGTGCAGCGGCGGGCCCGGCTCGGATTGTCGCGCACCTTCCAGACGCCGCAGATCTTCCCCGGGCTGACGCTGCTGGAGAACGTGGCCGTGGGTCTGCAGCGGTCGATGCCGGCCGGCCTGCTGTCGGCGATCTGGCCGTCGCGGCACGCCGGGCAGCGCCGGGCCCTCGTCGAGAAGGCGGCGATGGCGGCGCTGGGCGGAGTGCGGGTCGCCGCCGATCCGCGGTCGATGGCGGCCGCATCGGCCTACGGGGATCAGAAGCGGCTGGAGCTGGCGCGGGCACTGGTGTCCAACCCTGCCCTGCTGCTGCTGGACGAGCCGGCGGCCGGTCTGGATCCGTCGGAAACGCGCGACATCGGCGCGGTCATCCGCGCGACCGCTGAAGCCCGGGGGGTGGCCGTGCTGCTGGTCGAACACGACATGCGGCTCGTCCGTGCGATCGCGCACCGGGTCGTGGTGCTCGATCAGGGACGCACGATCGCGGCAGGCGAGCCCGACACGGTGCTGAACGACGCGCGCGTCGTGCAGGCTTATCTCGGCCTCGAGCCGAGCCCTTCCCCCGAAGCCGCGCTGACATGATGCTGGCGATTCGCGATCTGCGGGCGAGCTATGGGCACAATCAGGCCCTCAAAGGCATCGACCTGGATGTGCCGGCGGGCGAGATCACGGTGCTGGTCGGTGCGAACGGCGCCGGCAAGACCACGCTGCTGCGGTCGATCAGCGGTGTGCACAAGGCCTGCGAAGGCACCGTGCTGCTGGACGGACGGGACATCGCGTCGATCGACGCGGCATCGCGCGTGGCGCTCGGCATCGCCCTGGTGCCGGAAGGGCGCCAGGTGTTCGCCTCGCTGTCCGTCGAGGACAACCTGCGAATGGGGAGCTACCGGCGTTCCGGCGGATCCACCGTCGACCGGATGCTGGAGCTCTTCCCCGAGCTGGCCGCACATCGCAGGCGGCCGGCCGGCCTGCTGTCCGGCGGCCAGCAGCAGATGCTCGCGATCGGCCGGGCGCTGATGTCGGGGCCGCGCGTGCTGTTGTTCGATGAGCCGAGCATGGGGCTGTCGCCGCTGCTGACCCGTCGGGTGTTTCAACTGATCGAGTCGCTGAAGGCGGCCAGCACGGCGATTCTGCTGGTGGAGCAGAACGCCGATGCCGCGTTGCGGCTGGCGCAGGGCGCGGCCGTGCTGGAGCTGGGGCGGATCGTGCTGCGCGGCCCGGGCGCGGAGCTGCTGCGCGACCGCAAGATACAGGAGGCCTACCTTGGCATCTGACGTCGGCGTGCTGAGAACCGGATTCGTCCGGCTGCGTGTGCTGGACCTGGACGAAAGCGTGCACTTCTATGGCGAGGTGCTGGGCTTGCTGGCGGCGGCTGCGGACCACGACGGCAGCGGGTGCGCCTTCTTCCGGGCCTGGGACGAGTGCGATCCGTACAGCGTGGTCCTGCGTCAGGCGGACACGCCCGGCCTGGACCGCATCGGCTTCAAGGTGCGCGACGACCGCGTGCTGGCGCAGCTCGAGCGGGCACTGCACGAGGCCGGTGAGCGGCCGGTGCGCCAGCCGGAGGAGCCGTCGACCGGTATCGGGCAACGGCTCGGCCTCGGTCTGCCCGGCGGGCACACGGTGGAGCTCTATACCGGGCCCGTCACCGCAGCGGGTCGCGAGGCAACGGTCGTCGATCCGCCGGCCTGGCTTTCCGAAAGCGAACGCGGCGTCGGCGTTCAGCGTCTGGATCACTGCGTGCTCAGCGGACCGATGGTGGGACGCAGCGAGGCGCTGTTCGCCGGTTCCCTGGGCTTCTCGGTGGCCGAGCGTGCGATGGGGACCGATCCGGGGCATCCGGTCGGGAGCTGGCTTTCGACCTCCGGCAGACCCTGCGACATCGCGTTCCTCGAGCATGGGGAGCCGGGCAGGCTGCACCACGTCGCCTTCAGAGTCGCCAGTGCCGAGCAGGTCCTCAGAGCGGCCGACCGCTTCTCCATGAGCCGGGTGCCGATCGACGCCGGACCGTTCAGGGATCCGGTCGGACGCCGGCTGGCAGTCCAGGCGCTGGACCCTTCGGGCAACCGGATCGAGGTGTTCTGGAGTTCACGAGAATCCCAGGCCGATGCCCCGACGGTGATCTGGAGCTGGCAGCGGGTGGGTGCTCAGATGGCGCTCCGTGACCAGCGCACGCGCGAGCGCCTGCTTCCGGACGTGACCTGACTCGAGGAGTGACCCGATGGCAATGACAGGCGTACTGCGACCCGGCCACATCGTGCTCCGCGTGCTCGATCTGCACGAGGCCGAGCGGTTCTACCGGGAGGTTCTCGGTCTGATCGAAACCGGCCGCGACAGTCGGGGGCGGGGGTATTTCAAGGCCTGGGACGAGCGCGATCACAGCAGCGTGATCCTGCGGGAGGCGGAACGGGCCGGCATGGACGCCCTGGCCTTCAAGGTCCGGGACGCCCGGACGCTCGACCGGTTCGAAGCCCGGTTGAAGGAATATGGGGTCGGCACGGAACGGCTGCCCGGCGGCGAGATGCTCGAGACAGGCGAACGGGTGCGGTTCGTCATTCCGACCGGGCACACCCTCGAGCTCTACGCCGAGAAGACCGATGTCGGCAACGGTCAGGGCTATCTGAACCCCGAACCCTGGGTCGACCGGCTGAAGGGCATCGCACCGGTGCGGCTGGACCACGCACTGCTGTATGGCTGCGATGTCGACGGCAGCCGGGAGCTCTTCGTCGACGTTCTCGACTTCTCCCTGGTGGAGCGCGTGCTGATGGGCGACGACCGGACGGATCTGGCCGTCTTTCTCAGTTGTTCGACCAAGGCGCACGCCATCGCGCTGGTGCGCCACGACGAGGACGACAAGCTGCACCACGTGTCCTTTCGCCTGGAGACCTGGGAGCAGGTGATCCGGGCGGGCGACATCATGGCGCTGCATGGCGTTCCGGTGGACATCGGTCCGACCCGCCATGGCGTCACGCGCGGGGCGACGATCTACGCGTTCGACACTTCGGGCAATCGCTTCGAGACCTTCTGCGGCGGCTACGATTTCTACCCGGACATGCAGCCCATCGTGTGGACGTCCGACGAAACGGGCCCGGCGATCTTCTTTCACGACCGGAAGCTGAACGATCGCTTCCTTTCGGTCGTGACCTGACCGCGGACGATCGGATGGCCAGGAAGGCGCTTTCCGCCATTCTCGGAACCGGCGTCTCGGCGCTGGTGCGCAAGTACGACCTGCGCGCCGACATGTACGCCGCGCAGGCGATCGACCGGGCTATCCAGGATGCCGGGCTCGACCCTCGCGAGATCGACGGCCTGCTGATCAATCGCAGCCCGGTCGCACGCGATACCGAGTTCACGCTCGCGATGCAGAGCCGCATGGGCTATCGGCGGCTCGGCCTGTGCGCGGAGGTCGATGGTGAAGGGTCGTCGGCGATCCAGATGATCCACTACGCCAGCATGGCGATCCGGTCGGGCCTGGCGAGCAAGGTCGTCTGCGTGTTCGCGGATACGCCCCTGAAGCCCAACATGACCGGCGCCGATGCCTTCGGCATGCCGCTGCCGATCCTGGACCTGGACGGGTGGGAACGCACCACGGGCCTCTACGGTCCCGTGGGAACCTTCGCACTGTTCGCGAGCTTCCATATGGCGAAGTACGGAATCACGCCCGAGCAGCTCGGCAGCGTTGCCGTATCCGATCGCCAATGGGCGCTGCTCAACCCGCAGGCCAGGCTGCGCACCCCGCTGACGCTGGAGGGGTACCTGCGTTCGCCCTACATCGCAAGTCCCCTGCGGATGCTGGACTGCGCCTATCCGGTCAATGGCGCGGCGGCCATCGTCGTCGGCGCGGCCGCCTCGGTCGGCGATGCCGGCAGTCGGGTGGCGTTCGTCCACGGGATGGGCCAGGGTCACTCCCTGGATCAGTTCGACGATGCTTCCGACGAACCGTCCGGAGCGCAGATGGCGGCGCGCGGCGCCTACCGGATGGCAGCGGTGACCCCCGCGGAGATCGATCAGCGACAGTTCTACGAGGCGTTCAGCTATGCCAACCTCTATGCGCTGGAGGAGTACGGTTTCTGTCGGCGAGGCGAGAGTGGTGCGCTGGCAGCGGCCGGGGCCCTCGCACCCGGCGGCGCGCTGCCGACCAATACCGGTGGGGGCCAACTGTCGTGCTACTACCTGCAGGGGATGACGCCGATCGTCGAGGCCGTCACGCAGGTGCGCGGGCTGGCGGGAGCGCGCCAGCGCAAGGCAGACCTGGTGCTGGCGACCGGCTTCGGGAGCTTCTTTCAGCACCATGCCTGCGTGGTGCTGAGCCCGCACCGCACGCTGAACTGATCGCACGCTGAACCGACATGCTCGGGCATCCCGTCTACAGCCCCTGGAAGGGGCTTCAGAACGTCGAATCGGCCAAGCCGTTCATCAGCGCGCTGCGCCAGGGCCGGTTCGTGCTGCAGGTCTGCGCCCGTTGCGCCCGTTCGGCTTCGCCCGGCCGATTGCGCTGCGAGTATTGTCGCAGCGCCGGCCTGGTCTGGCGCCGGGCGCAGGGCTCCGGCCGCATCGTGGCATTCACCCTCTATCACCGGCAGTACGATCATGAATACGAACGCAAGGTGCCGTACGACGTGGTGCTGGTCAGACTGGATTGTGGCGTGCTGCTGCTGGGCTCGGTCGCCGGCACGGCTGGCCAGGAACTGGTCGGCAGCCGGGTGCGGCTGGATCTGGAGGCGAGTGCCAGGGGTATGCCGCTGAAGTTCCTGCCGGTCGAAGAAAGCGTTTCAGCGGAAACGCGAGCGCCATCCCGAGCGTGACGGATCCAGGACCTCGAGACAGGTAGTCTCCCTCAACGGTCGGCCGGAACGTTCGCTCAGCGAGGCCCCTTCTCGCGCAGCAGCTCGCGCGCGACGATCAACTGCAGGATCTGACTGGTGCCCTCGTAGATCCGCAGCAGCCGCACGTCGCGATACAGCCTTTCGATCGGGTACTCCTTGATGTAGCCGGCGCCGCCGTGGATCTGCAGCACGCGGTCGGCGATGCGGCCGGCGGCTTCGGTGGCGAAGTACTTGCAGCAGGCGGCGTCCATCGTCACGTTGCGGCCGCCGTCCTTGTCGCGGGCGGCCTTCTCGACCATCGCGCGGGCGGCGAACGCCTCGGCCTGGCTGTCGGCCAGCATGGCCTGGATCATCTGGAACTCGGCGATCGGCTTGCCGAACTGTCGCCGCTCGGTCGCATAGCGCGCGCCTTCGTCGATCAGCCGTTCGCACTGGCCGGTGGCCACCGCCGCCATGTGCAGCCGCGCGTGGTCGAGCGAGCGCATCGCGCTCTTGAAGCCGGTGCCCTCCGGCCCCAGCATCGCCGACGCCGGCACCCGGCAGTCCTCGAAGATCACGTCGGATTCGTGGGAGCCGCGGAAACCCATCTTCTCGTAGGGCCGCGTGACGGTGAGCCCCGGCGTGTCGCGCTCGACGAGAAATGCCGAGATGCCGTTGGCGCGCGATTCCTTCGTGCCGGTGCGGGCGAACACCGTGAACAGGCCCGCATGCACCGCGTTCGTGATGAAGCGCTTGGTGCCGTTGATCACGTAGTGATCGCCGTCGCGCACCGCCTGCGTGGTCAGCGACGCGGCGTCGGAGCCGGAGTCCGGTTCGGTCAGGCAGAACGAGGTCATCAGCTCGCCGCTGGCGATCCGCGGCAGATAGGTCTGCCGCTGCAGCTCGGTGCCCGAGCTGATGATGCCCAGCGTGCCCACGCCGTTGGTGGTGCCGAAGAACGAACGGAACACCGGCGACGCATAGGCGACCTCGAATACGAGCCGCACCTCCTGGTACATCGACAGGCCCAGGCCGCCGTAGCGCTGCGGCACCGTCATGCCGAACAGACCCAGCGCGCGCAACTGCCCGGCGATCGCGTCGGGGATCTCGGCGGTGCGTTCGACCTCCTTCTCGGCCGGCACCAGCACCTCGCGGGTGAAGCGGCGCACCGCCTGCGCCAGGGCTTCGAGCTCGCTGTCGTCGACGGCGTCGCTGCCGGTCGTCGGTTCACCCATCGGTGGCTCCTCCAATGTTCCGAGGACGGATCGTCCCACGGCCGCCCTGATGCGTCTAATATCGCTTTTCCGCTATTTGATATCTTTCCGTGAACCCATGGATCTGCGGCAGATCAACCAGTTCCTGACGGTGGCCGACACGTTGAACTTCCGGCGTGCCGCCGAGCGGCTGCACATGGCGCAGCCGCCGCTGTCGATGGCGATCCGCCGGATGGAGGAGGCGATCGGCGCGCCGCTGTTCGTGCGCGGCCGGCGCGGCGTGGCGCTGACCGAGGTGGGCAGCGCCATCCTCGAGGACGCCCGGCGCGTGAAGTTCCATGCCGAGCAGTTGCGCCGCACGACCGAAAGCGCGCTGACCGGCGCCAGCGGCGCGCTGCGCGTGGCCTTCGTCGGCTCGGCGACCTACACGCTGCTGCCGCGGGTGCTGCCGCGGTTCCGCCGGCTCTATCCGGGCATCGCGCTGGAATTGCGCGAGGGCACGACGACGCAGATCCTGCGCGACGTGGCGGCCGGCGTATTCGATCTCGGGCTGGTGCGCTATCCGGTCGCCGAGCCGTTCAGCGCCGAGCTGCAGGTGGTCGAGGACGATCTGCTGTCGGTGGTGCTGCGCGCCGACAGCCCGCTGGCGCGCCGCCGGCGTCTGGCGCTCGCCGACCTGGCCGACCAGCCGTTCGTGATGTATTCGGCGGCCTCGGCGGCGAACTTGCGCGCGCACGTGATGTCGCTGTGCCAGTCGGCCGGCTTCACGCCGCGCGTCGAGCAGGAGGCGGTGCAGGTGCAGACCCTCATCAGCCTGGTGGAAAGCGGCATGGGGGTGGCGCTGGTGCCGTCACGCGCCGGCCGGGCGGCCTCGCGCCACGTGGTGTTCCGTCCGATCGCGCCGCGTACCGAAGGGCTCAAGGTGGCGATCGCGATGGCGTTCAAGCGCGATGAACAGACCCGCACCGCGCGGCGGTTCGGCGAGGTGCTGATCGACGGACGGTGATGCCGGCGCAGGCCGTCGACCAACGTTCGCGGGCCGCGGCGGCCGCCTGCCGACATCGGCGCATGCCGGTAAATTCCGTGCCATGCGAATACTCATCGTTGGCGCCGGTGCAACCGGCGGTTATTTCGGAGCGCGGCTGGCGAAGGCCGGGCGTGATGTGACCTTCCTGGTGCGGCCGGCGCGTGCCGCCAGGCTCGCCGCCGACGGTCTGACGGTCAAGAGCCCGCTGGGCGACTTCACGATCGCGCCGCGGCTGGCGACTGCCGACCGGATCGACGGGCACCATGACGTGGTGCTGCTGACGGTCAAGGCGTATGCGCTCGAGCAGGCGCTGACCGACGTCGCACCGGCGGTCGGGCCGGCAACGATGGTGGTGCCGGTGTTGAACGGTCTGCGTCATCTCGACCGCATCAGCGAGGTGTTCGGCGCGCAGGCGCTGGTCGGCGGTGTCTGCAAGGTCGGCGTGACCCTGGATGACCAGGGCCGCATCGTGCACATGAATCCGATGCATTTCCTGGGATACGGCGAGATCGACGGCCAGCGCTCGGAGCGCACCGGCCGGCTCGACGCGGCGATGCAGGGCGCGGGCTTCGATGCGCAGTGGTCGACGACGATCGTGCGCGACCTGTGGGAGAAGTGGATCATGCTCGGGGCGGCCGGCGCGATCACCTGCCTGATGCAGGCGCCGATCGGCGAGGTGGTCGCGGCACCGCACGGGCATGCCTTCGCGTCGGCGCTGCTCGACGAGGTGGTCGCCGTCGCGGTGGCCGCCGGCCATCCCCCGCGCGACGAATACGTCGCCGAGACCCGGGCGCTGCTGACCCGCGCCGGCTCGCCGATGGCAACCTCGATGTATCGCGACATGCAGGCCGGGCAGCCGGTCGAGGTCGATCAGATTCTCGGCGACCTGGTGGCGCGCGCGCAGGCGCTCGGCGTCGCGGTGCCGCGCGTGGCCGCGGCTTGCGCCCGTCTGTGGGTGTATCAGAACCGGCTGCAGCGCGCCTGATGCGATTCGCGGTCGCGCAGGCTGCTGATCGCAGCATCGTCGGTCTGCGGGCCGGCCCGGCGAGACAAAGCGAGCGCCGAATCCGCGGTGCAGGTCGTCACCCGCTGGGTCCTGATGCGCCTGCGTCACCAGCGCTTCGACACCGTCGGCGGTGGACGCGGCGATCGCCGGGCTGCTGGTCTGGCTGAACGATCGGCCGTTCCAGAAGCTGCCCGGCAGCCGCGCCAGCACCTTCGCCGAGATCGACGCGCTGGCGCTGATGCCGCTGCCCACGAGCCGCTACGAGATCGCTCGCTTCAAGACCGTCAAGGTCCACATCGACTACCACGTCGAGATCGCCGCATCTTCGCCCAGAACAAGCACCCCGAGCACGGCTATCGATCCTGCCTCGGGCTGCTCGGCCTGCCAAGCGCTACGGCAACGCCCGGCTGGAGGCGGCCTGCGAGCGGGCGCTGGTGCTGGGTGCCTTCAAGTACCGCCACGTGCGCGACATCCTCGCCAACAACCGCGACCAGTTGGCCCTCGACGCCAGCGAGCCGGGCTGGACCAGCCCCGCGCATCCGAATCTGCGCGGCCCCGGGCACTAACAGTGATCCCCCCGCGATGACGTCATCAGCTCCCAACTGCACCGGAACCCCCGACATGCTCGACCATGCCACGCTGGCCAACCTCAACGCCCTCAAACTGTTCGGCTTCGCCGAAGGATTGCAGCAACAGAAGTCTCAACCCGAGATGCTCACCATGCAAGGAGGATCCGATGACCTGACCCAACCACCAGCGCAGTACACTCATGGACTACGCAGCACCGACCCCGGGCCGGCGGTCACGATCACCGAAACGCCCAGTCACGATGCCGAAACCGACGGTTACGATCCACCGTGACGCTGGTCACGTTGCGCCGAAATGCGCGGTCACGTTCGCCGAAATACGCACACTGCGACGGCTGGCGAGTTTTTCTGAGCTGCCTACGCGGCAGTGAAGTACGCGCTAGTTCTCTGAACATCTTGATTAATAAGACTGTTTAGCACTAGACGTTCAGGATCCCTCCCTCCAAATCATCTACTATGAGGTAGAGAATTCAAATAGTTACCGCTGGGCGAAGAAAAAGGGTCAGAACCACGGGATCGACGCATCAACGCTCAGACCATACGCATTGAATAATCCTGGAACCGCATCTGGCAACGAGGGGCCAAGCCTGACGTAAATGCGAAACGTTGGTCTTGCCCCCGTATAACCGGACGCGGCCTATGCGCAGGTTAACTCCGCAATCGGAGCGATGGAAGCAGGTTTCGGCTGTCGCCGGAACTCG
>DAISWF010000046.1:19460-25317 GCA_036826495.1 Burkholderiaceae bacterium | reverse complement strand
GCACCTGCAGCGGGTTCTTCGTGCCGTCGGGCCGCCAGCGCGGCAGCAGGAAGCACGACAGGCCACCGGGCGCCTGCGCCAGCACCAGGAACGCGTCGCACATCGGTGCCGACACGAAGAACTTGTGGCCGACCAGCTCGTAGGCCGCGCCCGGACCGGTGTGCGCGCCAACCGGGAACGCGCGCGTGGTGTTGGCCCGCACATCCGAGCCGCCCTGCTTTTCGGTCATCGCCATGCCGATCGTCAGGCCTGCCTTCTGCGCGTCCGGTACGTTGCGCGGGTCGTAGACGCGCGCGGTGATCTTCGGCTCCCAGTCCTTCGCCAGTTCCGGCGTGTTGCGCAGCGCGGGCACGCTGGCGAAGGTCATCGTGATCGGGCAGCCATGGCCGGCTTCGACCTGCGTCTGCAGGTAGAAGCGCGCCGCCCGCGCGACGTGCGCCCCCTCGCGCGGATCGGTCCACGGCGACGCGTGGATGCCCTGCTCGATCGACGAGCGCATGAGCTGGTGATAGGCGGGATGGAACCTCACCAGGTCCACGCGGCGGCCGAAGCGGTCGTGCGTGTCGAGCTCGGGCGCATTCCGGTTGGCCAGCACGCCGAGCTCCAGGTATTCGGCCGAGCCGGCCAGGCGGCCGAACTCGCCGAGCGACGCATCGGCCCAGGCCGCGCCCTCGCGGGCCACCGCCTCGACCAGCGCGCGGTCCTGCCGGTACATGTCGTAGTCGGCGAGCTCCGTGCCGACGTTGATCACCTCGTGCGTGACGGCCAGCGCGGCCCGCGACGGGTTCACGATTTCGGGGGCGTTCATCGTCGGTCTCCAGGGAGGCTGTCAGGAGCAATGATCGGTCAAGGGGGGCCCCGCAGCAAGCGGGGGAAGCGCCGGCCCGGCTACTTCAGCTCGAACCGCAGCGTCGCGCTGCGCCCGTCGGGCAGCCTGACCAGCGCGACGGCCTTGGTGCCCGGCGCCAACTTCGATGCGCCAGCGAACGAAAGCCGGTTCTCGCCGGCCGGCGACAGCGCCAGCTGGAACAAGAGGCCCCTCGGCAGCACTTCCTTCTTCCTGCCTCGGGCGGGCAGCCCGGAGCGGCAGCGCACCGGGCCGCAGGCCTCAGGTCGAGCCGGCCAGCGCATCGCGCAGCGACGCCAGATCATCGAGCCAGGCCCGGTAGTCCTCCTCGCGTCGCTCGGGGTCGCCGCGCAGCAACGACGCCGGGTGCACGGTGACGAGCACCGGCCGGCCATCGGCGCGCTGCAGCCGGCGGCCACGTTCGGTCAGCACCTTGACCGGCCTTTGCAGCAGCGCGCGTGCTGCGACGCTGCCCAGCGCGACGATCAGCCGGGGCGACACGGCCTCGATCTCGGCATCCAGCCAGTGCCGGCAGGCCAGCATCTCGAGCTGCCCCGGCGATTTGTGCATCCGCCGCTTGCCGCGCAGCTCGAACTTGAAATGCTTGACGGCATTGGTCACGTAGACCTGCGCACGCGGCAGGCCCAGCTCGCCGAGCGCTTTGTCCAGCAGCCGCCCGGCCGGGCCGACGAATGGCAGCCCCTCGATGTCCTCGCGGTCGCCCGGCTGCTCGCCGACCAGCATCACCGGCGCCCCCGCCGGCCCGCGACCGAACACCGTCTGCGTGGCCCGTTCGCCCAGCGGGCATTCGCGGCAGTGCGCGGCCTCGGTGCGCAGTCGGCGCAACCGGCGCTCGGGAGGGTCGGCGGTGACCACGGTCAGCCGGCCCGGCCCGGAGCGCCGACGCGCACAGGGCCTGCCACCGGCGCGATCGCCCGGGCGGTGTCGGGGGTGGGCGCGGCTCTCATGCTGACTTCCTGCGGCATCGCTGCGCAGGAACCCGGCAACCTCCATGCCCATCGCCGCCCGGCGACGGCCGCGCCTGGGCGCGGCTACTTCAGCGCCAGCACGACCTCGCCGGCCACCGGATCGGTGACGCCGAGGCCGCCGCCCAGATCCTCCAGCGTATCGCGGAAGCTGTCGAGCGTCGCAATCATCTGCGGCCTCGCGGCGGCGAGCGCATCCATGTCGACCCACTCGGCGATGATGCAATACGCCCGCTCACCGGTCTTGATGATGTTGGCGTGCAGCATTCCCGGCCAGGCATCGGCGACCTTCCGGTGGGCGTCGAGGAAATCCTGCTCTCTGCCAGGCTTGATCCGAAAACGCACGGTGTTGAATGCCGTCATGATGATTCCTTCAGGCAACCATCCCGGGTGCGGCCGGGGCCGGCGGTCAGCGCGAAACGGCGTTCAGCTTACAACCGTTTGCCGAAGAAGCTCAAGGTCCGGTCCCAGGCCACCTGCGCCCAGGCCGCGTCATACTGCGTGATCGGCAGGCGGCGCGGGCCCTGCGCGGTTTCGTTGGCGAAACCGTGCTGGGCGAGGTAACGGTAGCCGGCATAGTCGACGCCGGCTGCGCGCAGTTTTTCCTCCAGCGTGTCGACGGCGGCGATCGGAAACGGATTGTCCTGCTCGGCCCAGTGGGCGATCAGCGGCGCCTTGATCTTCGCGGCGTCGACGAACTCCAGCGGCGGGTAGCCGTACCAGACGACGCCGGCATCGGCTTCCGGCGCCATCGTCATCGTCAGCAGGGTCAACGCTCCGCCCATGCAGAAGCCGGTGACGCCGACCTTGGCGGCGCCGGCCTTCAGGTACTGCACCGCCCCACGGACATCCTGCGATGCGGCGTCGGCGAAATTGAGCCCCGACATCAGGTGATGAGCTTCCTCGGCCTCGATCGTGGACTTGCCGCGGTACAGGTCGGGCACCAGCGCCTGATATCCGGCCAGCGCCAGCCGGTCGGCGACGCCGCGGATCTGGTCGTTCAGCCCCCACCATTCCTGGATCACGACGACGCCGGGCGCGTTCTTGCTGCCGGCGGGAGTGGCCAGGTAGCCGCTGACTTCCTTGCCGTCGGGGCGCTTGAACGTGACGGTCGATCCCATGGCGGATTCTCCTCGATCATTGTGGTCATGGCAGTTCCTACAGAATAACGCGAACTGATCCGCCGCCGCGACGTGTGACATATTTGCTTGGCGGGCAGCGGCGGCGCGTAGTATCTTTTTCGTACGCGTTTGGGGCCGCGGACCTGGCAGTCATTACGAGGATCCCATGAGCCTGCTCCAACGCTACGAACAGGACGGTTACGTGATCGTCCCCGACCTGATTCCCCATGCCAAAGTCGACGCCGTAGTCGAGCGGCTGGAACGGTTCAAACGGGGGCGGCGGCCTTACTGGTCGGAAAGCATCCACAAATGGATCCTGCCGCCGCTCGACGAGCGCGGCTACATGGAAGAGTCGATGGAGAACCTGACCCGCCTGTGGTTCTCCGGCGGGTTGAATCGCGCGGGCAGCGACCTGCTGCTCGGTCCCGAGATCCACCGCGTGCTGAAGCAGCTCAAGCCCGACAAGACCGAGTTCGTGCACTGGCTGAACCATCTGTTCGACAAGTCCACCGGCTCCATCGATCACGTCGACAACTGGTATCTGGATTCCGACCCCGCCGGCGAACTGATCGGTGCCTGGGTCGCTCTGGAGGACATCCATCCGGACTCGGGCACGTTCCGCGTGTTCCCGAAGTCCCACCTGATGCCCGGCATGGCCGAGCTGTGGTCACTCGATCATGACGCGTTCATCAAGCACTGCGCCGGCCTCGCCGAAAAGCTGCAGCCGCTTCCGATCGTGATCAAGAAGGGCACGGTGGTGTTCTTCCATCCCCTGATCCTGCACGGGGCCACCGACCAGCGCGACCCGAGTCATTCCCGCAAGTCGCTGACCGGGCACTATCTGCCGTTCGGCGCGCTTCGCAAGGAGCGTTTCGAGCAGAAGGACACCCCCCAGCAGCGGCTCGCCCGCGAGATGCGCGAGGCGCGCAAGGTCGGCGGTCGGCCGATCATGGTGTCCCACACCCTGCGCGACGAACTGCTCTTCAATCTGCGGGGCGTCGCGAGCTTCGCGAAGGCCCTGGCGCTGGGTCCGACGCCGGTGACGATGGACATGAAGCGCCGGGCCTACGCGAACAACTGATTCCGGGGTCCCGGAATCGCGCCACTCAGTCCAGCGTGGCGCCCGAGTCCCGGACCGCTTTGCCCCACTTGACGATCTCGCGGCGCTGGAACGCCTCCAGCGAATCGATCTTCTCGGTGAACGGCACGACGCCGAGGTTGCCGAGTTGCTGGCGGAACTGCGGCGAGGCGACGATCTTCTCGATCTCGCCTTTCAACGCGTTGACCAGCGGCGACGGCATGCGCGCCGGCGCGAACACCGCCCACCAGGCGGTCGACTCGAAGCCGGTGAGGCCGGCTTCGGCGAACGTCGGTACATCGGGAAGCTGCGGCGAACGGTCGCGACTGCTGACCGCCAGCGCCCGCAGCTTGCCGGCCTGCACGTTGGAGATCACCGATTGCGGCGGATCGACCATCAGCGCAATCGGCCCGCCGACCAGATCGGTCACCGCCGGTGCGCTGCCCTTGTAGGGCACGTGCTGCAGCTTGACGCCTGCGGCGGCCTCGAACATCGCACCGGTCAGGTGGCCGGGCGTACCGTTGCCCGCGGTGCCGAAGCTCAGCGCACCCGGCTTGGCCTTGGCGGCGGCGATCATCTCGCGCGCGGTGTTGAACGGCTGGCCCGGATGGCAGACCAGTGCCACCGGAGCGCTGGCCACCATCGCGATCGGCGTGAAATCGCGGACCGGGTCGTACATCAGCTTGCGGTACAGGCTCACGTTGATCGCCGCGGTGCCGACGGTGCCCATCAGCAGGGTGTAGCCGTCGGACGCCGAACGGGCGACGATGTCGGCGCCGATCGAGCCGCCCGCGCCGCCCCGGTTGTCGACGACGACCTGCGTCTTCAGCCGGTCGCCCAGCATCTGCGCGACCGGCCGCGCGACGATGTCGGTCGGCCCGCCGGCGGGAAACGGCACGACCAGCCGGATCGGCTTGGTCGGCCAGCCCATCAGTTGGGCACCCGCCCAACCCGGCAGGGCCAGCCCTCCGGTAGCCAGCAGTCCAAGGGTCACCCGGCGGCGGGTCACGGCGGAACGATTCATATGGCAGCCTCCTGAATTTCTGTCGATGAAACGAACGCGGGTGCGTACGTTACCTTTTGTCAAGAATACCAACAGCGCCGCCCGCTACCGCACCGCAGCGTTGCAATCCTGACGAGCGGTAGGCGGCGCGGGTTCACCGCTTGCTTCGACAGACCCGCTATCCTGACCACCATGGCTGCCGAACCGCTGCCCGCCCTCGCCCCCACCACGCCGCCCGAATGGTGGCCGCGCGTCGCGCGCTGGCTGCCCCGTGCGGTGCGGCATCCGGTGCTGGTGATCTGGCTCGCGACGCAGCGCTGGCTGGACGCCAGCGGCCCGCAGCTCGGCGCATCGATCGCGTTCTATACGATCTTTTCGCTGGCGCCGCTGCTGGTCATCACGATCGCGGTCGCCAGCGCGGTGGTGGGCGGCAGCGCGGCGCGCGGTCAGGTGGTCGGCGAGATCGCCGGGCTGGTCGGTCCGGTGGCCGCGCAGGCAGTCGAGACGGCGATCGCCAATGCCTGGCAGGAACCGGCCGGCCCGGTGGCCGCGGCGGTCGGCATCATCACGCTGCTGGTCGGCGCCACCACCGTGTTCGGGGAGCTGCGCCGGGCGCTGAACCAGATCGGCCGGATCACGCCGCCCAAGGCGGCGATCGGCACCATCGTGCGCGTGCGCCTGACCGCCTTCGCGATCCTGCTCGGTTTCGGCTTCCTGGCGATCGCCTCGCTGCTGCTGAGCGCGGTGCTGGCCGCCGTCACCGGCTACTTCTCCTCGCGCTATCCGGGCGGCGCGCTG
The DNA here is from genome assembly GCA_036826495.1 of Burkholderiaceae bacterium. Taxonomy (GTDB): domain Bacteria; phylum Pseudomonadota; class Gammaproteobacteria; order Burkholderiales; family Burkholderiaceae_E; genus DAISWF01. The sequence goes on along the minus strand of DAISWF010000046.1, from coordinate 19,484 downwards.
TTCGCGACCTTGCTGGACTTCGCT
>DAISWF010000046.1:0-19450 GCA_036826495.1 Burkholderiaceae bacterium | reverse complement strand
GTGTCGGTCGCGGTGCTGGCCGCGGCCTTCGGCGCGCTGCTGCGCTGGTTGCCCGACCGGGCGCCGAGCCGCCGCGCCGTGTGGATCTCGGCGATCGTCAGCGCGGTGCTCTTCTCGATCGGCAAGTCGTTGATCGGCCTGTATCTGGGGCGCGCCACGGTGGCCTCGACCTATGGCGCCGCCGGCTCGTTCATCGTCGTGCTGATGTGGGTCTACTACTCCGCCCAGATCCTGCTGTACGGCGCCGCGGTGGGCCGGATCGACGACGAGCTGCGCGGGGCCGCGCCGCGCGACCCCCGGACCTGGATCTGACGTCCGACGGCCGGGCGCAACCAGCGCCCGGCCGCTGCGCTCAGTCCCTGCGCAGCTTCGACAGCCAGTGATCGGCCAGCTTGCCGGCGGCCTCGCGCCCGCCCAGCCCGAAGGCCAGCGCGAACGCCACCGCCAGTGCCCCCAGCGTCAGCCCGAACGCCAGGTTGACGATGTCGTCGGCGATGCCCATCGCGCGCAGGCCCATGCCCAGCACCAGGCCCAGGATCGCGAACCGTGCGATCCGCGCCGAACCGCGCGCATAGGTGCTGCCGCTGCGCTCGATCGCGCCGGCAGCCAGGTCTGCCAGCCAATAGCCGATGATCAGGATCGCGCCGCCCAGCAGCACGTCGCCGCCGAACTCGATGAAGGTGGCGACCAGCGTGCGCACCTGCTCGAAGCCGACCCGGCCGGCTGCCTCGGCCACCGCGAACAGCATCGCGAAGAACAACGCCGTGCGGCCCGCGACCACCGACACCGGCACCGAGTTGAACAGCCCCGCCAGACCGATCTTCGCAGGCAGCGAATCGACCCCGATGCCGGCCAGCAGCCGGGTGATCAGATCGGCGACGAACCGGCCCACGCCCCAGGTCAGCCCCAGGATCACCAGTGCGCCGAAGATGTCGGGCACCGCGTCGAACAGCTTGTGCAGCATCGCGGTCGCCGGATTCGACAGCGCATCGATCTGCAGCGCATCGAGCGCGGCGATCAGTGCCGGCACGAACACCAGGATGAACACGATCGTACCGAGCAGCCGCGACAGGTTCATCGACGGCGACAGTCCCAGGCTGGTGGCATGCTTGTCGAGCCCGGCGCTGGCCGCCAGGCTGCTGACCAGCCCGCTGACGATCTTCGCGACCACCCAGCCGGCAAAACCGATCGCGCCGGCCGCCACCAGATCGGGCAGCACGCTCAGCATCTGATCGGTCATCCGCTGCACCGGCGCGAGCAGCCCGTCGATCTCGAACGCCCCGAGGATCGCCGGCAGGAACACGATCAGCACCAGCCAGAACGCGAACTGCGGCAGATGCTTGCTCATCGGCTCCATGCCGGCGCTCGACGCGAGCCGGTCGTCCAGCGACGTGCGCGACAGCAGCTTGCCGAGCAGGGTGCGCACCACGGTGGCGATCACCCACGCCACCAGCACGACGACGATGCCGGCGATCGCCTTCGGCAGGTAGGCGGTGACCTGCTCGACGGTGGTCGCCAGCGGCCGCGACGCGGTTTCCAGATCGAGCACGTTGAAGACCGCGGTCAGCGTCAGCAGCACGACCAGCCAGAACACCAGCGTGGACGTGACCGACTCCACGTCGGTACCGGCGCCGGTCTCCCCCTGTACCCGCCGGTTCAGCCCGAAGCGGTGCAGCAGGCCCCGGACGCCCGCCCGCAGGGCCACCGCAACCAGCCAGCCGATGATCAGTACCGCCAGCGCCCCCAGGATCGTGGGCAGGCGCTGCCCCAGCGCGCTCTGCAGCGACTGCAGCAATGGTTCGACGCTCATCACGTTCTTCTCCCTCTTCGATTCGTATGGTTTCGGCGTGCCGCAGGCCGGCGTACGATGCAGCCGCTGTTATAGCGGTTTTCCGCAGCCGCCGCATCCCTGCCGCAGCACCGCGGTCGCCTGCAGAAGACACGCCGGCACGGCGCTTTGGCTAAACTCGTGTCCTGCAACCCGCATCGTAGCCGTCGCGGCTTCGCGCCCGCGTCGTGGCGCCAACTCATCTTCCATCGGGGAATCGACAGTTGACAGACTCGCAATACGGCCGTTTCGGCAGCGGCAAACCGGTGCGCCGGATCGAGGACCAGAGCCTGCTGCTCGGCCAAGGCGCCTTCGCCGATGACGTGAACTGGCCCGGTCAGGCCCATCTGCTGTTCCTGCGCTCGCCCTACCCGCATGCGCGCATCCGCTCGATCGATACCGCCGCGGCCGCCGCGATGCCGGGTGTCGAGAGGGTCATCACCGGTCAGGACCTGGTCGACGACAACGTGCAGCCGATGCCCGGCCCGACCCCGTTTCCGCGCCCCGACGGCAAGCCCGGCGTCTCGCCGCCGCGGCGCGGGCTGGCCCACGAGGTCGTGCGCTTCGTCGGCGAGGCGGTCGTCGCGGTGGTGGCCGATACCCGTGACCAGGCACGCGACGCGCTCGACGCCGTCCTCGTCGACTACGAGGAGCTGCCGTCGGTGATCGATCCGCGCGACGCGATCGCGCCGGGCGCCCCGCAGATCTGGCACGAGGCCGCCGACAACGTCTGCCCCGAGATGCGGCATGGTGACGCTGCTGCTGCCGCCGCCGCGTTCGCCCGCGCCGCCCACACGGTGTCGCTGGATCTGGTGAATCAGCGGCTCGCGCCGAGCGCCATCGAGCCGCGCGCCGAGCTCGCCAGCTACGATCCGGCCACCGACCGCACGACGGTTCGGATGAGCACGCAGATGCCCACCGCGGTACGCGAGGCGCTCTCCAAGGGCGCGTTCGGGCTCGACACCGACAAGGTCCGCGTCATCGTCGGCGACATCGGCGGCGGCTTCGGCATGAAGACCGGCTCCTATCCGGAAGACATCGTCGTGACCTGGGCCACCCGCAAGCTGGCCCGCCCCGTCAAGTGGCTGGGTGACCGCAGCGACGACTTCCTGGCGGCGGTGCACGGCCGCGATCTGATCAGCAAGGCCGAGCTGGCGCTCGACGACGACGGCCGCGTGCTGGCGCTGCGGGTCGCGACGCTCGCCAACGTCGGCGGCTACGCGACGCCCACCGGCGTGGCGATCCAGGTGCTGATCGGGCCCTGGGTCAGCACCAGCGTCTACGACATCCAGACGATCGACCTGAAGTTCACCGCGGTGCTGACCAATGCCGCGCCGACCGGCGCCTACCGCGGCGCCGGCCGGCCCGAGGCGATCTATCTGATCGAACGGCTGATGGATGCGGCCGCGCGCAAGCTGAAGATGGAGCCGACCGAGCTGCGCCGGCGCAACATGATCCGCCCCGAGCAGATGCCGTACAAGAACCCGATGAACCAGTTGTACGACACTGGCAAGTTCGAGTACATCATGGACCAGGGGTTGAAGCATGCCGACTGGGGCGGGTTCGAAGCGCGGGCGGAGGCATCGCGGCGGCGCGGCCGGCTGCGCGGCCGCGGCATCGCCACGTTCCTCGAGTGGACCGGCGGCAACGTGTTCGAGGAGCACGTGACCGTCACCGTGACCGGCGACGCGATCGAGATCTTCTCGGCCACCCAGGCGATGGGCCAGGGCATCGCAACCACCTATGCGCAGCTCGCGGTCGACGTGTTCGGCGTGCCGATCGAGAAGATCCGCATCGTCCAGGGCGACACCGATCGCGGCAACGGCTTCGGCAGCGCCGGGTCGCGGTCGCTGTTCACCGGCGGCACCGCGGTCAAGGTCGGCGCGCAACGCACCGTCGAGAAGGCGCAGCAGCTCGCGTCCGACGAGCTCGAGGCGGCGCCGGGCGACATCGAATATCACGACGGCGTGTTCACCGTCGCCGGCACCGACCGCAAGGTCGGCCTGTTCGACCTGGCGGCGAAGCAGCCCGCGCAGAACATCGTGCTGGAGTCGAAGGCCGCCGCCAACGGCCCGACCTGGCCCAATGGCTGCCACGTCTGCGAAGTCGAGATCGACCCCGACACCGGCCACGTTCAGGTCGTCGCCTATTCGTCGGTCAACGACGTCGGCCGCGTCGTGAACCCGACGATCGTGCGCGGCCAGCTCGACGGCGGCGCGGTGCAGGGCATCGGGCAGGCGCTGTGCGAGCACTTCGTCTACGACCGCGAGAGCGGCCAGGCGCTGACCGCCAGCTTCCTCGACTATGCGATGCCGCATGCCGACGTCGTCCACGAGTTCCGCAACGAGACCGACGAGTCGATTCCGTGCAAGAACAACGGGCTCGGCGTCAAAGGGGTCGGCGAGCTCGGCACGATAGGCGCGACCCCGGCGGTGGTCAGCGCGGTGGCCGATGCGCTGGTGCGTGCCGGCCGCGCCGCGCAGGCCGACACGATCCAGATGCCGCTGACACCCGAGCGGGTGTGGACGGCGCTGCACCGGTGATCACACGTCCGGCTGTTTCGCGGCGGCGGGCGGGCTCGTTGCCGGCCCGCATCGGAGGCACCGCCGCCCTGCTGACGGCGGGGCTGCTGGCGGCCGGCTGCGCGTCGAAGCCGCCGCCCCCATGCCCCGACGCGCAGTTGCGCCGCGTGGCCTGCACGAGCGGCGTACGGGTGCTGACCTATGACGAATCGCTCGACCCGGCGCGGTACTGCGAAGCGGTGACCGAACTGGCGCGCCGCGCCGGGCCGGTGAGCCGCAGCGACCCGCCGGTGCGCCTGAGCGACGGCGTGCGCACGATGAACACCGGCCTGTCGGGCTGGATCCTCTTTCCGCCGCCCAAGGACCTCACCGATTCGCCCGGCGAGCTGCGTCGCTTCTGGCAGCTTCGCAACTGCGTGCCCCCGCCGCCCTGATCGGACGGCCCCCCATCCCAGCCGAAGGACCGCGCCGATGTCGAGCCAACCTGCCGCCTCACGGATCGTACCGACCGCGATGATTGCCGCGACCGCGCGGGTCGCATGGGCCGCGCTGATCGCGCTCGTCGCACTGGTCGCCGTGCTGATGCCGGCCCCGGCGCGCGCCCAGGCCGCCGCCGACGTCTGGCCGTCACGGCCGCTCAAGCTGGTGTCGCCGTTCAACCCGGGCGGCGCGATCGACGTGCTGAACCGGGTCATCGCCGAGAAGCTCGCGGCCCGGCTGGGCCAGCCGGTGGTCGTCGATCCGATCCCCGGCGCCAACACGATCAAGGGCGCCGAGGTGGTCGCGCGCGCCCCCGGCGACGGCTACACCTTCATGATCACGACGATGTCCACCCACGTGAACAACACCGTGCTGTACGCGAAGCTGCCGTACGACCCGGCGCGCGACTTCACGCCGATCACCCAGCTTTCGCTGGGCAGCGTGCTGCTGGTGGCGCGCGCCGACGCACCGTTCTCCGATCTGCCCGGCTTCGCCCGCTGGGTTCAGGCGCAGAACCGGCCGGTCACCTACGGAAGCTGGGGCATCGGCTCGTCGGCCCACGTCTACGGCGAGATCCTGCGCAAGGACTTCGGCCTGAATCTGCTGCACGTACCCTACAAGGGCGAGGTGCCGGCGATCACCGACATGCGCGGCGGCAGTCTGGACGTGACGTTCGCAAGCCCGGTGGGCGCCAAGCCGCAGCTCCAGGCCGGCACGATCAAGGCGATCGCGATGACCGGTCCGCGCCGTTCGGCCGCGCTGCCCGATCTGCCGACGTTCGCCGAGCAGGGTTTCAAGGGCTTCGAGCTGGCGGTGTGGGTGGCGGCCTACGCGCCGCCCAACACCCCGCGGGCCATCGTCGACCGGCTGCAGCGCGAGCTGGCGACGATCGTCAGGATGCCCGACGTGGCCCAGCGGATGATCGACCAGGGGCAGACGCCGGTGGCCGGCACGCCGGAGGAGTTCGCCGCCGCATTCAACAGCGACGCGCCGCGCTGGATCGAGTACATCCGCGCCTCGGGCGCCCGCGCCGACTGAACGCCGACTGAGCGCCGGCCGCCGCTTCCGCCCCTGCCTGTCCACCAAGGAGCCACCGATGAGTGCATTCGAATCGACGATCCCGATGCGCCCGGCCGATGTGTCGGACGAGGAATGGCGGCTGCGGCTGCAGCTTGCCGCCTGCTACCGGCTGTTCGACTTCCTCGGCTGGACCGAGATGATCTTCAACCACATCACGCTGCGCGCGCCCGGCGGCAGCGCCGACAACCCGCACTACCTGATCAATCCGTTCGGCCTGCACTACACGGAGGTCACCGCCAGCAACCTGGTGAAGATCGACCGCCAGGGCAACAAGATCGACGGGTCGCCTTATCCGGTGAACCCGGCAGGCTTCGTGATCCACAGCGCCGTACATGCAGCCCGCCACGACGCCCATTGCGTGATGCACACGCACACCACCGCCGGCATCGCGGTCGCCTGCAAGGAGCAGGGCCTGCGCCATGACAACTTCTACAGCGCGCAGCTCCACGGCGGCGTGGCTTACCACGAGTTCGAAGGGGTCACGACCGACCCGGCCGAATGTCCGCGGCTGGTCGCCAGCCTCGGCGACAAGCAGGTGATGATCCTGCGCAATCACGGGCTGCTGGTGACCGGCCAGGACGTGCCAGACGCGTTCCAGCGGTTGTGGACCCTGCAGCGGGCCTGCGAGGTGCAGCTCGCCGCCGACTGTCTGGCCGGCCCCACCCGGCCGATCGCGCCGGCGGTGCTGGCGCGCATTCCCGATCAGTGCAAGCCGGTCGCGCTCGGCACACAGCCGGGCCACATGATGTTCGAGGGCATTCTGCGCCGCGCCGGCATCCGCTACGGCGACCTGGTCTGACAGGGCCCCGGTGCGCACCGGCCGGCTCGCCCGGCGGCGGGCGGCGGGCGGCGGGCGGCGGGCGGCGGCACGGTGCGGCCAGCGGCACCGTGTGGCAGGCGGCACCGTGCGGCCAGCGGCGCGCGATGATGGCCGGCGCAGGGCCGTCCGAAGACGTCAGACGGGTGCGGGAACCGCGGCGTCGGCGATCCGCTGCACGGCGCGGGTGTGATGCACGATGCTGGCGGTGTTGATGCGGCCGCAATGGACGTTGATCACCAGATCGGGCGCGCGCACCGCGCCGCGCGGCGACAGCGGCGAGATGTCGCTGCGATAGCCGCGGATCGCGCCGCTGTACCAGGCGGCGAACACCTTGTCGCCGACGTTCGGGAACACCTGCTGCAAGGTCGCCGGCTCACCGTTGTCCCAGCAGGCCGACAGGCCGGTCAGGAACAGCCAGCCGTCCTGCACCTCCCAGTTCGCGACGTAACCGCGCGAATGGTGTGACAGGCGCTCGAACGGCGGGCGCACGGCACCGTCGATGGCGAAGCAGGATTCGAGCGGATGTTCGAGCAGTTCGAACGCGCGGTCCCGATACCACAGGGTATCGGTGGTCGACGGCATCAGCAATTTTCTTCCCCGTTGGAGTTGTCCGGCGACGATGCGCGCGTTGCGCGAATCGTCTAAGAGGGGCGCGGACCGGGCGCCGCCCGCACCCGCCGAACGGCGGCTCCTGTTGCGCATTTGCGCCGGCCGCCGGGCCGCCGGCCGGTCAGCGCCGCAGGTCCGCCAGCGAAGGCACGTCGGGCACCCCGCCGCCGCCGATGCCGCGCGCCTGATGCACTGCACGAAGCACCGCACGGGCCAGCACGCTGGCCGCCGCCACGCCGATCAGGGTGGTGTCGCCGGCCTGCCCGCTCGCCCCGGTGCCCACCGCGAACACCGTGTCGCCGTCGTACATCGTGTGCACCGGATCGATCGTTCGCGCCAGGCCGTCGTGCGCCATCTGCGCGACCTTCTGGGCCTGCGCCTTGGTCAGCACCGCATCGGTGGCCACCACCGCGATCGTCGTCGACGAACCGGCCGTCGGACGCTGCAGCGATGCGCCGCTCAGCATCGCCGCGGTGATGCCCGGCAGGCTGCGCCCGTCATCGCCGCGGGCGCCGGCGAGCACCGTTCCCGAGGCCGGATCGATCACGTCGCCGACCGCGTTCAGCGCCACTACCGCCGCGACGGTGACGTCGCCCAGCCGCAGCGACGCGCTGCCGATGCCGCCCTTCATCGCGCGCTGCGGCCCGAACAGCTTGCCGACCGTGGCCCCTGCCCCGGCGCCGACATTGCCTTCGGCGAACGCGGCGACGCCGGAGCCGGCCGCCGCCATCGCCGCTTCACAGGCTGCCTGACCCGCCGCCGCATCGGGCCGGATCGACCCGTCGCCCACCCACAGGTCATAGAGGATCGCGGCCGGTACGATAGGCACCAGGTTGTCGCCGACCCGGTGGCCGACACCGCGCGCTTCGAGCCAGCGCATCACGCCGCCCGCCGCATCGAGCCCCCAGGCGCTGCCGCCGGCGAGCAGCACCGCATGCACCTTCTCGACCAGGTTGAGCGGCGCCAGCAGCTCGGTCTCGCGGGTGCCGGGCGCCGCCCCCCGGACGTCGACGCCGCACACCGCACCCTGCAGCGCCAGCACGACGGTGCAGCCGGTGGGGCGGCGCGGATCGGTATGGTGGCCGGCCAGCAGGCCGCGCACGTCGTTGATCGAGCCTTCGGAAGCGAGCATGGAAGTGACCGTATCGCCGGAGGGGGCAGTGTATCGCCGAAGGAACAGGCCGGCCTCCTGCTGCACTGCACAGAACTTGCGCATCGCCACCTGTTCTCGTATAACCACCGACTATCACCCGCTGTATTGCGGGCGAGCCCCGGCGTGGAGACCATTCTGCGGCGTGGGCGCGATCAATGCCTCGCGACGCCTCACTCGTCATACCGTCGCGGCCAGGGCCCATCAGGAGTCACCACTTGAGCCAGCACACCTTCCACAAGCCGATCGCCGCCGCCGTCGTCGCGCTCGGCCTTGCCTTGTCTGCCTCCGCCCAGGCGCAGGATTCCGGACAGGCCACCGCCGTCACGGCGGCCGCCGCCCCGGCGTTCAACCCGCACGGCATCCCGTTCGCCGCGGGCATCTACAAGTGCGAGCTGAACCGCTCGGTGCACATCCGCAGCGTCGCGCCCGACATGCAGAGCGCGGTGATCTCGTGGAACAAGAAGGACTACGTGCTGAAGGCGGTCAACGCGCTGTCCGGCGCGCTGCGCTACGAGGACTCGGGTTCCGGCCTGGTCTGGCTGATCATCGTCGGCAAGTCGATGCTGCTCGACATCAAGAACGGCAAGCAGCTCGCCAACGAGTGCCGCGCCTGACGAAAGGCTGACGATCGCAGGGCCGGCGCATTCGCCCGCCGGGCGAATCACCGGGCCCCGGGCCGTCGAGGCTACTTGCCGGCGGCCTTCATCACGTCGTTGACGTTCATCCGCGCGCGGCCCCCCGGCATCTCCATGTCGCCGGGTTTCCAGCCGGCCGGACATTCACCGCTCCACTTCGACGTCACCACGACCTTGCTGGTGGCCCGGCCCATCATCGGCGGATCGTAGCGGGTGTCGGACTCGGTGCGGATCTGCGAATTGAAGTCGCCGCTGATCACCGCGTGGCTGGTCATCGTCGTCTGGCCGATCGTGCAGACGGTGTCGGAGACGATGCGGCCCCCTTCGCGCCGCACCTCCTTCTTCGAGCAGTTGGCGTTGGCCACCCCCATGCCCATCTCCTGCATCCGCTTGTCGGTCTGGCCATCGATGCATTGGCGGGTCGAGTGCAGCGCCTTGCCGTCGGACTCGACGCTGGTCTCCCACAGGCCGGCCCGGCGGGCAGGCATTTCGTCGGCCGCGTGAGCGAACGCCGCGGTGGACAGCAGCGCCAGCGAAAGCGAGGCGCCGAACAGGCGTGATCGATTCATGCCGGATTCCCGGGAACGATGGAGCTCACAGTATCCGGTTGAACCAGTACAGTGACAACATCGCCGCGACCAGCGCGAACAGGGCGGCGACCGCCGACACCATCGCGGTGATCTCGGTTTCGCGCGTCTCCAACGTGAAACGGGCGTTCAGCGAGTCGTAGACCTTCATCAGGTCGGGCGTGTTGCCGGCATGGAAGTATTCGCCGTGGGTCATGCCGGCCACGGCCTTCAACGTGTCCTCGTCGAGCCGCACCCGCATCGACCAGCCCTCGCCGCCCAGCACCTCGCCCTTCAGCGTGCCGATGCCGACGGTATAGATGCGCACGCCCCGCTCGGCGGCCATCCGCGCCGCCTCGATCGGATCCGGGCCGGCAGTGGTCTGGCCGTCGGTCACCAGGATGATCGCCGCCGACGTGTACGAGCCCGGCTCCTCGGGTTTGCGCGCTTCGCGTGCGGCCTCCTTGCGGCTGTCCTCCTGCCGCTTGCCCTCGGCCTTGCGGGCCTCGCGCCGCGATTCCAGCATCCGCAGATCGATGCCCTCGCTCGGAAACAGCGTGGCCAGCGATACGACGATCGCGCTGCCGATCGCGGTGCCGCGCTGCACCTGGAAGCGGTCGATCGCCTCCATGATGTTCTGGCGGTTGTGGGTGGGCGGCTGCACCACCGACGCGGTGGCGGCGAACGACACGATGCCCAGCCGGGTGATCGCCGGCTGTCGCTCGACGAAGCTGCGGGCGGCCGCCTGCGCCGCCTCCAGCCGGTTGGGCTTGACGTCGGCGGCCCGCATGCTGCCCGACACGTCGATCGCGAGGATGATCGTCTGGTGCTGCGAAGGCAGCGTGATGACGGCGCTCGGCCGGGCGATCGACGCGACCATCAGGATCAGCGCGACCAGGAACAGCGACAGCGGCAGCCAGCGCCGCCAGCGCGATGCGCCCGCCCCCATCGCCTGTGCCATCAGGCTCAGCCCGGAGAAGCGGCCGGTCACCCGCCGGCGCTGCCGGCGCATCATCAGGTAGACGCCGGCCACCACCGGCACCAGCAGCAGCAGCCACAGGAGCTGCGGCCACAGAAAGTTCACGCCCTTCATCGCGGCGCCCCTCCCTGGGCAACCCCGCCGCCGGCGGCCAGGCGGCTGCGGCGCTTGCGCAGATCGGTGAACTGCAGCACGGTGTCGAGCAGATCGTCGTCGGTGGACAGCTCCAGCGCATCGACGCCGGACTCGCGGAACGCGTTGCGCAGCTCGGTCTCGCGCTGCTCGGCGGCGGCGACGAAGCGCTTGCGGAAGCCCTTGTCGTGCGTGTCGACGAACAGCCGTTCGCCGGTTTCGGAGTCCTGGACCACCAGCAGGCCGAGGTCGGGCAGCTCCTGCTCGAGCGGATCGTACAGCCGCACCGCCAGCACCTCGTGGCGGCGCGAAAGCTGCGCGAGCTGGCGATGCCAGCCGGGGGTGCTGATGAAGTCGGACACGACGAACACCAGCGAACGGCGCGCGATCACCAGCAGCGCCGCCTGCAGGAAGCGGGCGAGATCGGTTTCGTTCTGGCGGAGCGGCGACGGCCGGTGCAGCATAGACTGCAGGATGTGCAGCACGTGACGGCGGCCGCTGCCGGCCGGGATCACGGTCTCGACGTCGCTGCCGTAGATCAGCGCGCCGACCCGGTTGCCGTGGCGGGTCAGCAGCCGCGCCAGCAGCCCGACGAATTCGGCCGACATCGTGCGCTTGCGCACGTCGCCCGAGCCGAAATCGACCGACGGGCTCAGGTCCAGCACGAACCAGGCGGTGACCTCGCGATCCTCGTTGAACTGCCGCACGTACGGCGTCTGCAGCCGGGCCGTGACGTTCCAGTCGATGTGCCGCACGTCATCGTTGTACTGGTACTCGCGCAGGTCGGCCAGATCCAGGCCGAAGCCGCGGAACAGCGTGCGGTAGTCGCCGTGCAGCAGGCCGTCGAGCCGTCGCAGCACCGTCCATTCCAGACGGCGCAGGATCGCCTCAGGAGTCGGCGCCGACGCGGACATGGGTTTCCAGCGGCTTCTCCGGTGCCGGCACCGCCTTCATGATCCTCTGCACCAGTTCGTCGGCCGACAGGCCGTCGGCCAGCGCATCGTACGACAGCACCAGCCGATGGCGCAGCACGTCGGGCGCGACGTCGGTCACGTCCTCGGGCAGCACGTAGCTGCGGCCGCGCAGGCAGCCCAGCGCCCGCGCCGCCTCGATCAGGTTGATCGACGCCCGCGGGCTCGCGCCGAACGTCAGGTACTGCGCCAGGTTCTTGATGCCGAACCGCTCCGGCGTGCGGGTGGCCGCCGTCAGCCGCACCGCGTACTGGGTGATCGACGGGTCGACGTAGCCCTTGCGGCATTCCCGCTGCAGCACGTGAAGCTGCTCGGTGGTCGCCACCGCGGCGACCGCCTGCGCCACCCCCGTCACCCGCTCGACGATGACGAACTCCTCCTCCTCGGACGGGTAGCCGACCAGCACCTTCATCATGAAGCGGTCGACCTGCGCCTCGGGCAGCGGATAGGTGCCTTCGGTCTCGATCGGGTTCTGCGTGGCCATCACCAGGAACGGCTCGGGCACCTTGTAGGTTTCGCCGGCGATCGTCACCTGGCGTTCCTGCATCACCTCCAGCAGCGCGCTCTGCACCTTCGCCGGCGCACGGTTGATCTCGTCGGCCAGCAGCAGATTGGTGAACACCGGGCCGAGCGACGTCGTGAACTCGCTGCTCTTCTGGTTGTACACCCGGGTGCCGACCAGGTCGGCCGGCACCAGGTCGGGCGTGAACTGGATCCGCTTGAACGTACCGCGGATCGTCGTGGCCAGTGTCTTCACCGTCAGCGTCTTGGCCAGGCCCGGCACGCCCTCGACCAGCAGGTGGCCCTGCGCGAGCACGGCCACCAGCACGCGTTCGAGGAAGTGATCCTGTCCGACGACGATCTTCTTCACTTCATAGAGGATGCGCTCCATCAGGGCGGAGACGTCGCTGCGGTCTTGTTCCTTGAGGTCCATCGGTGGTCAGCTCAGGTGGAGCATCCGTGCGCGGGCAACGGATGCGTTGGATGAATCGGTGGCGGCATCGGGCTCAGAACGGCGACAGGCCGACCGCGTTCGCGGCGTTCTCGATCGGCACCGCGAAACCGATGCCAACGAACACCCGCTGCTCGGACGGATTCAGGATCGCGGTGACGATCCCGACGACCTCCCCTTCGGCGGTCACCAGCGGCCCGCCCGAACTGCCCGGATTGGCGGCGGCGTCGAACTGGATCAGATTGGTCAGCAGCCGTTTGCCCTCCGGCGTACGGTATTCCCGGCGCAGGCCGGACACCACCCCGGCGGTGACCGTCGGGCCGATGCCGAACGGAAAGCCGACCGCGATGACGTCGTCGCCGGGCAGCAGATCGCCGGTGCCGCGCATCGTCGCGGCCACCAGATCATCCGGCATCTGCCGGGCCTGCAGCACCGCCAGATCGTTCTCCGGCTGCACCGAGATCACCGCCGCTTCGGACTCCAGGCCGTCATGGAACACCACGCCGATCCGCTTGGCGCCGGACACCACGTGCAGGTTGGTCAGGATGATGCCCTTGTCGACGATGACGACGCCGGAACCGACTCCCCGCTCCTCGTCCTTGTCCTCGTCCCCTTCGCCGCCCAGCGCGCGCACCCGCACCACCGACGGCGCGACGATCTCGTAGGCCTTCGCGGCCTTCGACGGCAGCGTCGTCGTTTCCAGCGTCTTCTGCACCGCCGAATCGATGTCGTCCTGCGTGAGCTGCCGCGGCGGCGTGCGCCAGGCGCCGCTGGCCGCCGCCAGCAGCAGCGCGAACGCGGCGCCGGCCAGCACCAGCAGCGGCGAACGGAAGCGGGCGACCTGCCGGCGCAGCCGGGTCATTCGGCCCACCGGTGCGGGCGCGACGACCGGCGCATCGTCCTCGGGCGATGGCCGCCGGAAGACGCCGTGCCGGCCGCCGTAGGCCTGGGAGCCCTGACGGCCGCCGTAGGCCGACTGCCCGTAACGGCCCCGGTTGACGGACGCAGCGCCCGCCGCGGCCGAAGCGGCGCCGGACGGCCGCGAGGGACCGGACGGCCCGGAAACATCGCGCGGCTGCGCGGCGCCGGGCGGCGCGCCCGCACCGCCGTCCGCTCTGTCGCGCGCCCGCGGATCCTGCGCCTGCGCCGCCGCGCCGTCACCCGGCGGTCTGCCTGTCGCCGCCCCCGAGCGACGCGACCGCGTGGAAGCGCTGTAAAGAGGTGCCCGCTTCATCGATCACCCCGCTGATCAGCCATCGAAACCGGCATGACGAGATCCTCACTGGGGCCTGCCTTGCCGGTAACGTACCATGCGCTGCGCGGCTCTGCAGGGTCGCCCTGCGCGCAGCGGGCCGATCGGAACGGCGTGCCCCGGGCAGGTGCGCGGCGGGCCGCTCAGCGCCCCGCGTCGCCGCGCCCCACCTTGGCCTGCGACCGGTAGCTGACGCCGTGCGCCGCCAGGTATTCGCGGATGAGCTGCCGCACCACCTGCGACGGCGTACGGTCCTGCGCGGCGCACAGCCGCTCGAACGCGAGCTTCTTGTCGGGATCGATCAGCAGCGTGAGGCGCGCGGTCTTCTTTTCCATCTTGGGACAGCCGGCAGTGCCGGCCGACTAAGACGCCGGCACGGCATGAATCATTCAGGGGAAGGTATGCATGTGCGTTACATTACCATACGATGATCCTTGAATGTTCGTCGTCCGCACATAGAATACAAGGACCGTGACACGCCTGCGCCGATGAAGCTCGATCTGCGGTTCCGCCCCGCCCTGTTCGATTCCCTCAAGCATTACGATCGCGGCCGGTTCGCCGCCGACGTCAGCGCCGGCATCACGGTGGGCGTCGTCGCGCTGCCGCTGGCGATGGCCTTCGCGATCGCCTCCGGCCTGAAGCCCGAGGCCGGCATCTTCACCGCGATCGTCGCTGGCCTGCTGATCTCGGCCCTGGGCGGCTCGCGGGTGCAGATCGGCGGCCCGGCCGGCGCCTTCATCGTCATCGTGTTCGGCATCGTGTCGCGTTACGGCGTGGCGAACCTGCTGCTGGCGACGATGCTGGCCGGGCTGATGCTGATCGCGATGGGCGCGGCACAGCTCGGCAACCTGATCCGCTTCATCCCGGTATCGATCGTCATCGGCTTCACCAACGGCATCGCGGTGCTGATCGCGCTGTCGCAGGTCAAGGACTTCTTCGGGCTGCGGGTCGACGATCTGCCGGCGGAATTCTTCGAGAAGATCGCGGCGATCGCTCGGAACGCCGGCAGCTTCGATCCGAAGGCGCTGGGGCTCGCGGTGGCATCGCTGGCGCTGATCGTGCTCTGGCCCAAGAGCTACGAGGCGGGACAGTCGGTGGCCTATCGCATCATGGCGCGCATCCCGGGCACGATCGTCGCGCTGGCGCTCGGCGCGCTGGCGGTGACGTTGCTGGAGCTGCCGGTGGAGACCATCGGCTCGCGCTTCGGCGGCATCCCGCGTTCGCTGCCGGCCCTGGAGTTCCCCGAGTTTCGCTGGTCCACCGTGCAGTTCCTGTTCACGCCAGCGCTAACGATCGCGCTGCTGGGCGCGATCGAGTCGCTGCTGTGCGCGCGCGTGGCCGACTCGATGACCGGCGACCGTCACGATCCGAACCAGGAGCTGATGGCGCAGGGCATCGCCAACGTGGTGGCGCCGCTGTTCGGCGGCTTCTGCGCGACCGGCACGATCGCCCGCACGGTGACCAACATCCGCTCGGGCGCGGCCAGCCCGGTGTCCGGCATCGTCCATGCGCTGACGTTGCTGGCGATCGTGCTGGTGGCGGCGCCGCTGGCGCAGGCGATACCGCTCGCCACGCTGTCGGCGATCCTGATGTTCGTCGCCTTCAACATGGGCGAGTGGCGCGAGTTCGCCCGGCTGCGGCAGTTCTCGATGAACTACCGGGTGATCCTGCTGACCACGTTCGCGCTGACGGTCATCGTCGATCTGTCGGTGGCGGTCGAGGTCGGACTGGCGCTCGCCTGCCTGCTGTTCATCCGCCGGGTCGCCACGCTGACGCAGATCGAGCCGATCGAGTTGCCGGCGACCGGTGAAGCGGACGCTGCCGCTCGCCCTGCCGCCGGCCGGGCGGATGACGGCGCCGCCCAGGCGGCCGATCCGACGAGCGCCGGCGGCAATGCCCGTTCGGCCGATCACGGCCATGCCGATGCCCATGCGCCGTCGGTGCGGGCCTACCGCGTGACCGGCTCGCTGTTCTTCGGCGCGATCGGCCGGCTGGAACCGCTGATGCAGTCCAAGAACCCGACCCGCCCGGTGGTCGTGCTGGACCTGTCGGACATGCTGAACATCGACACCACCGGCCTGGAAGCGCTGCGCACGCTGCGCCAGCATCTGGTCCGGCAGGATGGCCGCCTGATCCTGTGCGGACTGAAGCCCCAGGCCGTGTCGCTGATGGAACGCGCCGGCTTCGCGGCCGAGCTCGGCACCGACAATCTGCTGCCGACGCTGCCGGCGGCGCTCGATGCGGCGTACGGCCGGCAGGCCCCGTCCGCCGCTTCGTCCGCGTCCCCCGCTTCGTCCACGTCCACCGGGTCGAACTCGTCGGCCCCGCCCGTGTCACCCTCGCCCTGATCGACCCTCGGGCCGATCGGCGCGGATCAGCAGGAACATCGGCCGCTCGATCTCGGCCGCCAGCGTCGGATCGTCGCGCACCTGCCGGGCGGACGGGCTCCAATCCTGCACGTGGCGCAGCACGAACCCTTGGCGCAGCAGCGCACCGACCCAGGTGCCGAACGTGCGATGCTGCTTGACCACCGCAGCGCCCAGCCAGTCGAAGAGGCGCGGGCCTTCGACCGCGTAACGCTCCACCGGCCAGATCCTGCGGCCGTCGCCGGTGGTGATCCACTGCTGCCGGGACGATGCCGTGAATATCGGATGCTCGACCGAGAAGACCAGCGTGCCGCCCGGCCGCAGACTGTCGCCGATCCCGGCCAGCAATCGATCCAGATCCGCCAGGTAGTGGAAGGTCAGCGAACTGAACGCCAGATCGAAGGCCCCTGCTTCGAACCGCGCCTGCTCCAGATCCATCTCGCGGAACTCGATCGCCGCGTCGCCGGTCATCGCCCGCGCCCGCGTCAGCATGCTCGCCGACACGTCCACCGCCAGCACCGACGCGGCGCCCTGAGCGCGGGCCCAGCGGCCGAACCAGCCCAGCCCGCATCCGAGATCCAGCACCCGCTGGCCTGCCAGGTCGGGCAACAGCCCCGACAGCGCCGGCCACTCCGGCGCGCCCGCCAGCCCCTGCACCGAACGGCGCAGCTTCAGATAGGCAGCGAAGAAATCCGGATCATCGTAGACGTTCTGGGTCGCCACTGCGGAAGGCCGGCGATCAGCCGCTCACTGGTCGATCTTCACGTTCGCGTCCCGGACCACCTTGCCCCATTTCTGCACCTCGTTGCGCAGGAAGGTCTCGGCCTCGGCCGCCGTGTTGCCGACGCCGACCACGCCCATGTTGACGAACTTCGCCTGCATGTCGGCCGACTTGATCGCCTTGCCCGCCTCCGACGACAGGCGTTCGACGATGTCGCGCGGCGTGGCGGCGGGCGCCATCAGCATCGCCCACGACGACGACAGGAAGCCCGGCACGCCGCTCTCGACGAACGTCGGCACCTCGGGCACCGCCGGCAGCCGGCCATCGCTGGCGATCGCGATCGCCTTGACCTTGCCGGCCTTGATCTGCGTACCCATCGTGCTGACCACGTCGAACATCAACTGAATCTGCCCGCCCATCAGATCGGCCAGTGCCGGCGCCGTACCCTTGTACGGAACATGAACCATCTTCGTTCCGGTCAGCATGTTCAGGTACTCCATCGACAGATGCGCGGCGGCGCCGGTGCCCGACGAGCCATAGCTCAGCTTGCCCGGATTGGCCTTCGCATAGTCGATCAGCTCCTTGACGGTGTTGAACGGCGCATTGACGTTGGCCACCAGGATCACCGGCGCCACGCTGATCACCGTCACCGGTGCGAAGTCCCTGACCGCGTCGAACGGCATCTTCTGATACAGGCTCGGGTTCACCGAATGCGCGGCGATCACGGTGCCCAGCGTGTAGCCGTCGGGCGCCGCCTTGGCCACCATGTCGGCGCCGATCAGGCTGTTGGCGCCCGGCTTGTTGTCGTAGACCATCGTCTGCCCGAGCGCGCGCGACAGCGCGTCGCCGACGGTGCGGGCCATCGTGTCGGTGTAGCCGCCCGGCGTGTACGGAATCACCATCCGGATCGGCTTGTTCGGATAGGTCTGCGCGATGGCCGGTACCGTCACCGCAACGGCAGCCGCCGCCAGCAGCCACCGCAACGACGTGAAACGCTTTGCCCCCCGCTTTGCTGCCGTTTGCTGCGCTGCCGTGTTCATCCCCCTCTTCTCCTTTGCTGGTCGTGTGGATCGCATCGTGTGGATCGCATCGTACGCGATCGGCCGGCCGGGTCACCAGCCGCGCCGCCGCGAAGCGGATAAAGTGGCGCGATGAACGAGTTGCTGCGCGTCACCGCGTTGTTCGCGATCACCGCCGTCGCCGAGATCGTCGGCTGCTATCTGCCCTGGCAGGTGCTGGTCAACGGCAAGCCGCTGTGGTGGCTGCTGCCGGCGGCGCTGTCGCTGGCATTGTTCGCCTGGCTGCTGACCCTGCATCCGACGGCCGCCGGCCGCACCTACGCCGCTTACGGCGGAATGTACATCGCCGTCGCGCTGCTGTGGCTGCGCTGGGTCGACGGCGTGCCGCTGACCCGCTGGGACGGCGCCGGCGCCGCGCTGGCGCTGCTGGGCATGGCGGTGATCGCGCTGCAGCCCCGACCTGCTTGAGCAGATGACCCCGGGGCCCCGGCGAACTGGCGGCGGGTCAGGCCCGGCGCATGCCGACCGCTGTCGGGCCCCATCCTCACAGGAGCCGGCCATGACCCGACCATCCCGCCGCGGCGCCGATCCGCTGCCAGGATCCGACCCGCCGTCCGATACCGCGCCTGGCGCCACGCCATCGGCGGACGAGAGAGCATCGTGCCCGGTCGATCCGGCAGACCGCAAAGCCGGTTCGCAGGCACCCCGGCCGCACCGCAAACCCGACGACGACGAACTTGGCCGGATGATCGCCGACGCCGAAGGCCGCGCCGGTCAGGCCGAGGACGCCTGACGCTGCGCCTCACCCGAGCCGCTGACGCCGCACCTCACGCGAGGCGCCGAGCTCGCAGCCGCGGCGAAGCGCCGTCGCCGCGGAGTCGCCGTGACGTGGAGTCGCGATGCCAGCCCCGACGGCCACCCGGCCCTGCATCGCGGCGGCCACCGGTCACCCGTTCAACGGGCAGCCCGGTCGCCTCCCTTCCCTTCGTCCGGCCCTCCCTCGTTGCGGTGGCTGCGCCGACGAGCGCGGCCGACCTCTATTCCGGGATGCGGCTCGCTGCCGACGCGCACGTCCTGCCGGACCGGGTCGGACAGGTCGCGGTTGGCGGCGGTTTCCTCTGCCGCCTTGCTGGTCGACACCACCGGCTCCGGACGGGTTTCTTCCACCGAGGCATCGGGCGTGGGGTGCGGCGTCTGGGTCTGTTCGGCTGTCGGTCGGGTCATGATGCGGCTCCGGGCTGAAATGTCGTTGTCCGATGACCGACCAGCAATCGATGGGCCCGGAATTTGCCCGTTTCGTGCTCGTCACTCTCGTGTTTGTGTCTGCACCCCGTGACCGACCACAGGAGACGGAGCCATGGCAGA
>DAISWF010000045.1:20001-25581 GCA_036826495.1 Burkholderiaceae bacterium | reverse complement strand
GCGACATCTTCTCGATCATCGCCGGCCGGATGATGCCGGCGTTGTTGACCAGCCCGTGCACCGCGCCGAAGCGCTGCACCGCCTGCTCGACCGCAGCCTGCGCGAACGCCGGATCGGCGACGTTGCCCACCTGCGTGAGCACCCGGCCTTCGGGCAGTGCCTGCAGCGCCGTCGACAGGCCGTCGCCATTCAGGTCGACCGCCACCAGGTTGCCGCCCAGCTCGACGACCAGCTCGCCGATCGCGCGGCCGATGCCCTGCGCGGCGCCGGTGACGATGACCGTGCGCCCTTCCAGTGAAACGATGTTCTTCACGCGGAATGCTCTCCGTGACAAAGGGTGTGGATCACGATTTCAACGAACGAAATCGCGGCGAACTCCGCATCGCCAGCAGCCTCCCCCGGTGCACGGTTATCATCGAGGAGCCGCCGCCGGCCCCTGCCGGGCGGCGATGTCGCTGACTGAACCAGCGTTGGTTGAACCAATGATACGATCGGCCGCTTCCGGGCGTCAACGCGCGGCGCGAACCGGCATCGGCCGGACCTGGACAATCGAACGCAAACACGCAACGGGGAACCACACACATGAGCATCAAGGGCAAGGCCTACATCGCCGGCGCCTACGAGCATCCGACCCGCAAGGCGCCCGACAAGACGGTCGCGCAGCTCCATGCCGAAAGCGCCAAGGGTGCGCTCGAGGACGCGGGCCTGACCCTGGCCGACGTCGACGGCTACTTCTGCGCCGGCGACGCGCCCGGCCTGGGCATGCTGAACATGGCCGACTACATGGGCCTCAAGCTGCGCCACCTCGACTCCACCGACACCGGCGGCTCGTCGTACCTGATCCACGTGTCGCACGCCGCGCAGGCGATCGCCGCCGGCAAGTGCGACGTGGCGCTGGTGACCCTGGCCGGCCGGCCGCGCTCGGAAGCCTCCAGCGGCACGCAGCCGCGCAACTGGGGCCCGAACCTGCCCGACGCGCCGTTCGAGCTGCCGTACACGCCGGTGACGGTCAACATGTACGCGATGGTGGCGATGCGTCACATGCACGACTACGGCACCACCGCCGAACAGCTCGCCTGGATCAAGGTGGCCGCCTCGCACCATGCCCAGCACAATCCGCACGCGATGCTGCGCGACGTGGTCACGGTGCAGGAGGTGCTGGATTCGCCGATGATCTCCGATCCGCTGCGGCGGCTGGACTGCTGCGTGGTCAGCGACGGCGGCGGCGCGCTGGTGGTGGTGCGCCCCGAGATCGCCCGCAGCCTGAAGCGGCCCAAGGTGAAGGTGCTCGGCGCCGGCGAGGCCAACAAGGGGCTGGCCGGCGGCAAGCTGGACCTGTCGTATTCGGGGGCGGCATGGTCCGGCCCGGTGGCGTTCGAGGAGGCCGGCGTCAAGCCGGCCGACATCAAGTACGCGTCGATCTACGACAGCTTCACGATCACCGTGCTGATGCAGCTCGAGGACCTCGGTTTCTGCAAGAAGGGCGAAGGCGGCCGCTTCGTCGCCGACGGCAATCTGATCGCCGGCACCGGCAGGCTGCCGTTCAACACCGACGGCGGCGGCCTGTGCAACAACCATCCGGCCAACCGCGGCGGCATCACCAAGGTCATCGAGGCGGTACGTCAGTTGCGCGGCGAGGCGCACCCGGCGGTGCAGGTGAAGAACTGCGACATCGCGCTCGCACAGGGGACCGGCGGCCTGCTCGGCGGGCGCCATGGTTCGTCCACGCTGATCATGGAACGGGAGTGAACAGGCAATGACCACGATGGCCCAGGACCGCAAGCTGTCCGCCCCCACCGTCTTCCCCGACAACGAAACCTTCTGGAAGGCCGCCGCCGAGGGCCGGCTGCTGATCAAGCACTGCGCCGCCTGCTCGCAGTACCACTGGTTCCCGCGCACGCTGTGCCCGTTCTGCTTCTCCGACCGCACCGAGTGGAAGGAGGCGTCGGGCCGCGGCACCGTCTACACCTTCAGCGTGACCCGCCGCGCCGGGCCGATTCCGTTCGGCATCGCCTACGTGACCCTAGAAGAAGGCCCGACGATGCTGACCAACCTGGTCGATTGCGACCTGGACGCGGTGAAGATCGGCGACAAGGTGCAGGTGGTGTTCAAGCCCACCGACGGCGGGCCGCCGGTACCGATGTTCAAGCCACTGTAAGCCGCCCGAAGGCGGCCTGCGGCCCCCCCGACGCAACGGCCCGGCGAAACCGGTTCCGCCGCGTCCTTCCATTGCATCGCGCGGGGCGCGAATGCTTGGTGGCGGCCGGGTCAATCGACCTTGATCGATCCGTCCTTGATCGCGGCGGCCCACGACGCGGATTCCTTGTTGATCCGCTCGCCGAGCTCGTCGGGGGTGGCGATGGCGGCGGTCACGCCCATCGCCGGGAACCGGTCGCGCACCTCGGGCATCGCCAGCACCTTGTTGATCGCATCGTTCAGCTTCGCCACGACGTCCTTCGGCGTGCCGGCCGGCGCGAACAGCGCGAACCACACCTCCAGGTCGATGCCGGGCACCATCTCGGAGATCGGCGCGGCGCCGGGCGCGAGCGGCGTCGGCCGGGCCGACGCGACGCCCAGCAGCCGCAGCTTGCCGTCCTTGATGTAGCCGTTCATCTGAGCCGACGAGGTGGTCAGCAGCACCTTCGCCTCGCCCGACATCACCGCCAGGGTCGCCGGCGCCTGCCCCTTGTACGGCACGTGCAGCATCCTGATGCCTGCGGTGCGGCTCAGCATCTCGGTGGCCAGATGACCGAACGACGCGGTGCCGGCCGATGCGTATTCGATGCGACCGGGCTCGCGCCGCGCGAGCGACACCAGCTCGCCCACGTTGTTGACGGCCAGCGCCGGATTGACCACCAGCACCATCGGCGACACCGACACCATCGCCACCGGCGCGAAGTCCTTCAACGCATAGCCGGCGTCCTTGCTGATGTGCGGCGTGATCACCAGCGCATTGTTGGGGAACAGCAGGGTGTGGCCGTCGGCGGGCGAATTGGCGACGAGCTGCGCCCCCAGCGAACCCGAGGCGCCGGGCTTGTTGTCGATGACGACCGGCTGACCCAGCAGCCGCTGCAGCGGCTCCTGCATCGCCCGCACCTGGATGTCGCTGGTGCCGCCGGCCGGGTACGGCACGACGATGCGGATCGGCTTGTTCGGGAACGCCGCCTGCGCCCGCACCGCGTCCGGTGCCGCCCATGTGATGCCGCCGGCCATCAGGCCGATCAGGATCGCCCTCATCCATCGCCCCATTCCCACGCTGGTCTCCTTCATCGTGTTCATTGCAGATTGCTCTGGCTGACGTTCAGCGACGCCAGCCGGGCGGCGCCGATCGCATCGAGATAGGCCGGATGATCGGTCGGGTCGCGCACGTAGCGGGCCAGATAGTCGTCGAACGACGCCGCATCGCCGCTGGCCTTCACGTACTCGCGCAGATGGCGCTCGTCGGCGCGATGGATGGCCGCGCTGGCGGTCGGGTGCGCGCCGAACGGCACCTCGACCACCGCATCGACCATCACCGCCGGCAGCTTGGTCAGATGGTTGTTGCGGCGGATCGTGTCGGTCGACACGATGCGGTCGACGCTGACCACCACGCGGCGCGATGCCTGCGCCAGCATCACGTCGAAGAACGGCGCGCCGAGGAACTGCACGTTGCCGTGCTCGTCGGCCTGCTGGGCATGGATCAGCGTGACGTCGGGTTCGATCGGCGGCACCGCCAGCAGCCTGCGCGCCCCCGGTTCGCCGGGCAGCGGGCGATAGAAAGCCGGATTGACCTTCGGCAGGTCGGTGCCCAGGTCGGGGATCGGCATGTACGGCAGGTCGCAGATCGACGCCCGCAGGCCGCCCGCATAGCCGGGCCCGTCGAGCTCCAGCACCTCCAGCTCGCCGCGCTGGGCGCGCCTGCGGAAGTGCGGCGCCAGCCCGAACTGCTCGAAGCTGATGAACACGCAGGCCACCGAGCGGACCCGGTCTGCGCCGATCAGCAGGTCGGGCGCGATCGAGCCGGGCGACGGCATCAGCCGCAGATCCCTGGCGCCCTGGCGCAGCAGCGCCCGCACCAGCGCCATCGGCTGCGAGTTGAAGATCCAGCCGCCCAGGCCGACCAGCGCGCCGTCGGCGACGTCGCCGATCGCCTCATGCAGCTCGCGCAGTTTGGAAACCATCGTCGCTCCTGCGGCGGATGTCAGGGGAACTTGCGGCGCAGCGCGCCGCCGGTATCGACGCGCGAGCGCAGCACCGACAGCTCATGGGCGGTCGGCATCGCGGTGACCGGCGGCGTGCCGTCGACCAGCAGCTCGAAGCCGGTGGCCGCCTGCACCTGCTCGACGGTCACGCCGGGGTTCAGCGAGCGGATCCGCATCGCGCGGCTGACCGGTTCGAAGTCGAACACCCCGAGCGGCGACACCACCAGCCTGGGCCCGCCGGGCGGCAATCCTGCGCGCTCGCGCGAATCGCCGCCCTCCAGATGGCCGGCGCCGCAGATGAAGTCCACCCGCGGCACGAATGCGCTGCGATCATGCCGGGTGATCACCACGTAGAACCGCTTCGACAGGCCGCACAGCGCGCTGATGCCGACGGTGCCCGGACCGCGCAGCCGCGGCCTGGCATGGTCGCCGACCACCACGGTGTTGATGTTGCCGAACCGGTCGACCTGGATCACCGACAGGATCGCGAAGTCGAAGAAATGGATCTGCCAGTCGATGAAATCGACCATGTGCGGCAGATCCATCCATGCCTCGGCCGACTCGATGTTCTCGAAGTCGGCGGTCGACATCAGGAAGTCGCGCTGCGGATTGGCCATGCCGCCGGGGCCTGACACCCACCACAGCCGCGGCGCCTGCAGCTTGCGCGCGAGGTTGCAGGCCGCGAGCTGGATGTCGGAGTTGGTGCCGATGATGACCCGCTCGCCGTCGGCCATGTCGCGCGCCAGCAGCACCGCCAGCAGCTCTCCGGTCGAACAGCCGGGTTCCTCGGTGGCGGTCATGCGGCAGCGTCTCCTGTCGGCCGGCCCGGGGCGGGTCCCGGAGTTGGCATATCATTGGTTCAACCATTCCGAATATAGGTGGCGAAGGACGGACTGTCAACGGCGCGGCCCGGCTCGCGCTGGAAAACCCTCCCCCGGTTGCCTCGCCGCGCCCCGGTCGCGCGATCCGGCCCGCTGCCCGGCGGCGTGCGGCCGGTACAATCCCGGCCGTGAATGCCATCCCGGACACCGGGCCATCGGCCGAGGCCGAGACCGGCCCCGCTGCACGCCGGCTGATCGTTGCGATCACCGGCGCCACCGGCATCGCCTATGGCGTGCGGCTGCTGGAGCTGCTGCGCGATGCCGGCGTGCACACGCACCTGGTGGTGACGGCCGCCGGCTGGCTCAGCGCCGCGCAGGAGGTCGACGACGACCGCCGGCGGATCGAAGCGCTGGCCGGCACCGTGCACAGCGTCCGTGATGTCGGCGCGTCGATCGCATCGGGGTCGTTCCGCACCGACGGCATGGTGGTGGCGCCCTGTTCGATGAGGACCCTGGCGGCGATCGCCCACGGCCTGTCCGACAATCTGGTCACCCGCGCCGCCGACGTGGTGCTGAAG
>DAISWF010000045.1:12071-19991 GCA_036826495.1 Burkholderiaceae bacterium | reverse complement strand
CCGCTGAACCTGGCGCACCTGCGCAACATGACGGCGGTCACCGAAATGGGCGGCATCGTCTTCCCGCCGCTGCCGGCGTTCTACCATCGGCCGGCGACGATCGCCGATCTGGTCGACGAAACCTGCGGGCGGGTGCTGGACCTGTTCGCGGTCCCGCCGGCCGGCATGCGCCGCTGGCAGGGCCGGCGGCCCCCTGGTGACGCCCACAACCCGAACGAGCAAGGAGAACCCTGACTATGAAGATCCTGGTGGCAGTAGACGGCTCGAAGCATGCGCTGCATGCGCTCGAGCACGTGATCAACCTGGCGAACCAGCTCAAGACCGCGCCATCGGTGACGCTGATCTGCGTGCACGACGACGTGGCGCTGCGCAGCGCCTCGCGGTTCGTCGGCAAGAAGTCGGTCGACGACTATCTGGCCGAGCTGTCGCGCGAGGATCTGAAGGATGCGCAGGAGCTGGCGCAGAAGGCCGGTTACCCGGTCGACACAATCACCCGCGTGGGGCACGTGGCCCAGGAGATCGCCGATGCGGCCAGCCGCGGCGGTTTCGATCTGCTGGTGGTCGGCGCCAAGGGCCGCGGTTCGCTGAAGGACATCCTGATCGGATCGGTCGCCAGCCGGCTGGCCGAGATGAGCAAGGTGCCGCTGCTGCTGGTCAAGTAGGGTCGGCGACCTCGTCGAGCGCGAGCGCCAGACCCGCCTGCCACGGCGGCGGTTCGATGCCGAAGCGCTCGCGCACCCGCGTCAGGTCCAGCCGGGAGTTGACCGGACGCCGCGCCGGCGTCGGATACTGCGTGGCCGGAATGCCCGTCACCTCGGTGCAGCGTACCGGCAGGCCGCGCGCGCCCGCGCCGGCGATGATCGCGGTGGCGAAGCCGTGCCAGCTCGTCGAGCCGCCGGCCGTCAGGTGCAGCACTTCGGAGGCGAAACGGCCGGCGCGACGCTCGGCCAGCGCGCGGGTGATGATCTGCGCGCTGGCATCGGCGAGCAGGCGCGCCGACGTCGGCGCGCCGAACTGGTCGTCCACCACCGTCAGCCGGTCGCGCTCGGCGGCCAGCCGCAGCATCGTCCGCAGGAAGTTGCGGCCACGCGAGCCGTACACCCATTCGGTGCGCAGCACCAGCCAGTCGCCGCCGGCGGCCGCGATCAGCCGCTCGCCCTCGAGCTTGGTGCGCCCGTAGGCATTCAGCGGCGCGGTGGCATCGTCCTCGCGATAGGGGCGCGATGCCTCGCCGTCGAACACATAGTCGGTCGAATAGTGGACCAGCAGCGCGCCGGCGCGCCGCCCCTCCTCGGCCAGGATCGCCGGCGCCCGGGCGTTGACGGCGGCGGCCAGCGCTTCGTCCTTCTCGGCCTGGTCGACCGCGGTGTAGGCGGCGGCATTGACGATCACGTCGAACGCCCCGCCGCGCACGAAGGCGCGCAGCGCGTCGCCATCGGCCAGATCGAGCTGGCTGCGGTCGACCGCCACCACCTCGCTCAGCGGCTGCAGCGCACGCGCCAGTTCCCAGCCGACCTGCCCGGCGGCACCGGTCACCAGCAGCTTCATTCGAACTTGTCCGCCTGCTGCCAGGACAGACCGGCGAGATCCTTGTCGGACAGGATCGGCTTGCGGCCGGCCAGCGGCCAGTCGATCGCCAGCTCCGGATCGTCCCAGCGGATGCAGCGCTCGTGCTGCGGCGCCCAGTAGTCGGTGGTCTTGTAGAGGAAATCGGCCGGACCGCGGGTGACCAGATAGCCGTGGGCGAAGCCGGGCGGCACGTACAGCATCTTGCGGTTCTCTTCCGACAGCTCGCAGCCATACCAGCGCCCGTAGGTCGGCGACGACTTGCGCAGATCGACCGCGACGTCGAATACCGCGCCACGGACCACGCGCATCAACTTGCCCTGCGGCTGCTGGACCTGATAGTGCAGCCCGCGCAGAACCGCCCCCTCGCTGCAGGCATGGTTGTCCTGCACGAAATCAGGGCTGCCCGGCAGCAGCGCGGCGAACGTGCGGGCGTTGTAGCTTTCGTAGAAGCAACCGCGGGCGTCGCTGAACACGCGCGGCTCGAGTTCGACGAGCCCTGGCAGACGGGTGTCGACGATTTTCATGACGTTCCTGTTACACGAGCGGGTATCGACGACTTACCGGACGGACGACTTACCGGACGTCGCCGCCGATCACCGACTGCGCACCCGACCGTATGCCCCAGCACGCAATGGTACCGGATCGGCGGGTCAGCCCGGCGGCGTCAGAACACCCGATTTTGCGGAAGCCCTTCGAGGTAACGACCGTAGCCGCTCTTGCCCAGCGCACGCGCGAGCTTCAGCAACTGCTCATCGTCGATCCAGCCGCTGCGCCAGGCCACCTCCTCGGGGCTGCCGACGCACAGCCCCTGGCGGCGCTCGATCGTCTGGATGAACAGGCTCGCCTCGAGCAACGATTCATGCGTGCCGGTGTCGAGCCATGCATGCCCGCGGCCCATCAGTTGGACTTCGAGCAGCCCTTCTTCGAGATAGGAGCGGTTCAGATCGGTGATCTCGAGCTCGCCGCGCGCCGACGGCTTGAGCTTGCGCGCGCGCACCGACGCATCACCGTCGTAGAAGTAAAGGCCGGTCACCGCATAGCGGCTGCGCGGCTTGGCCGGCTTTTCCTCGATGCGGGTGGCGCGCCAGTTCTCGTCGAACTCGACGACGCCGTAACGTTCGGGGTCGTGGACCGGATAGGCGAACACCGTCGCGCCGCGCTGCTGCTCTGCAGCCGCCTTCAGGTCGAGCGCCAGTTCATGGCCGTAGAACAGATTGTCGCCGAGCACCAGCGCACTCGCTGCGCCGCCGAGGAACGGCTCGCCGATGATCATCGCCTGCGCCAGCCCGTCGGGCCGGGGCTGCACCGCGTAGCTGAACGACATGCCCCAGCGTTCGCCGCTGCCCAGCAGATGCTCGAAACGCGGCAGGTCCTCCGGGGTCGAGATCACCAGCACGTCACGGATGCCGGACAGCATCAGCGTCGTCAGCGGGTAGTAGATCATCGGCTTGTCGTAAACCGGCATGAGCTGCTTGGACACCACCAGCGTGCAGGGGTGCAGCCGGGTGCCGGCGCCGCCGGCCAGCACGATGCCTTTGCGTCGGGCGCTCACCGTACGCCCTCCGCCTGGCCGTAGTGCCCGCTGATCCACTTCCGATAGTCGCCGCTGGTCACGCCGTCGAGCCACTGGCCGTTGGCCAGATACCAGTCGACGGTCTTGGCGATGCCGGTCTCGAAGGTCTCGGCCGGGCGCCAGCCCAGGTCGCGGGCGATCTTGCCGGCATCGATCGCATAGCGCCGGTCATGGCCGGGCCGGTCGGTGACGAAGCGGATCAGCCGCTCGCGCGCGCCGGCCGGATCGGGCTGGCGATGGTCGAGCAGGCCCAGCACCTTGCGGACGATCTCGATGTTGGGCATCTCGTTCCAGCCGCCGATGTTGTAGGTCTCGCCGGGCACGCCGGCCTCCAGCACCCGCCGGATCGCCGCGCAGTGATCGGACACGTACAGCCAGTCGCGCACGTTCATGCCGTCGCCGTACACCGGCACCGTCTCGCCGCGCAGCGCGCGGGTGATCATCAGCGGGATCAGCTTCTCGGGGAACTGGTAGGGCCCGTAGTTGTTCGAGCAGTTGGTGGTGAGCACCGGCAGCTTGTAGGTGTGGTGCCAGGCGCGCACCAGGTGGTCGGAAGCCGCCTTGCTGGCGCTGTACGGGCTGTTGGGCTCGTACGGATGCGTCTCGGTGAAGGGCGCCGCATCGGGCGCCAGAGAGCCGTACACCTCGTCGGTGGACACGTGCAGGAAGCGGAATGCGGCCGCATCGGCCGCGGACAGGCCGGCCAGATACTGCCGGACCACTTCCAGCAGCGTGAAGGTGCCCTCGACGTTGGTGCTGATGAACTCGCCGGGGCCGGCGATCGAACGATCGACATGGCTTTCGGCGGCGAAATGCACGATCGCGCGCGGCCGGTGCTGCGCGAACAGATTCGTCATCAGCGCGCGATCGCGCATGTCGCCGCGCACGAACAGATGGCGCGCATCGCCTTCGAGGCGCGCGAGGTTCATCGCATTGCCGGCGTAGGTCAGCAGGTCCACGTTGACCAGCGGCTCATCGAACGTGTCGAGCCAGTCAAGGACGAAATTGGACCCGATGAACCCGGCCCCCCCGGTCACAACTATCATCTTCGCTCCCAGATCATGCCGCCGGCCTGCCACTGCGGCGGCCGCCAGCCGGGCAGTTCCACCTGGTCCAGCAGCTCGCGCATCCGGTCGACATAGGTCGGCAGAGTATGCGCGCGCGCATGCCCGGCGGCTGCAATGCGCTCACGAGCGGCCTCGTTGGCCAGATAAAAGCGCAGTTTATCGCGCAGTTCGTCGACATCCCGCCACGTCTCGATCTCCGTGCCCGGGGTGAAGTACTCGGCCAGCTCGTCGGAATGGTCGGTCAGCAGGAAGCCGCCGCAGGCCGGCACGTCGAAGATCCGCAGGTTCAGTCCGCTCTCGCGGCCGGGGTCCCAGACGCTGACGTTCAGCACGATCTTCGAGTGCCGGTAGATCGCCAGCAGCGCGTCGCCCCAGGCGCCGCTGCCGGCCACCCGGCGCCACAGCGCCGGCCGCCAGCCGCCCTTCAGCCGCCGCCAGCCGGGCCCCCAGATGCTGAGCGGCAGGTCGGTCAGCCGGGTCAATACCTGGTCGCGCCGCGGGCTGTGGCGGCCGACGAACGCGATGTCGGCGGCGTACGGGGTGCGCGCGGCGTCGCTGCGATAGAGCCCGGGATCGAGCGCCAGCGCGGGCAGATGGATGACCCGGTGGCCCGGCACCGGCCGCTGGTAGATCGAGAAGTACTGGTCGTACCAGTCCAGCTCGGGCACGAGCTGATCGTGCGCCTCGGGACCATACAGCCACCAGGCGGCGGTGCGCAGGCCGTGACGGGCCTTCAGTTCGGCGAGGAACTCCCGGCGGTAGTGATTGCCGCGCATCACCAGCAGCAGGTCGGGGCGGAAGCGTTCGGCCGCGACCGCGAGGGCCCGCTGGCGCACCGCCTCGTTGTCCAGACCGAACCAACGGGACGGGTCGGCGCCGCGCAGACCGACGGCGCGCAGCAGCCGGCCGGCCGGCACGAACAGCCGTCGTTGCAGCGGATGCTCGATCCGGCAGTCGAACGGCTCGACCTCGCAGCCCAGCGCGCGCAGCGCCCGCACGCAGGAGCCGCCGAGCGGAATCGTGTCGTCGCCGAAGAAATAGCTGACCAGGATGCGCGGGCCGCTGCCGGGCGCCGCGTCGTTCATGCGCGGCCCGCCGATGCGGGCGCCGCCGCGGCCGCGGTGGCATCGGCGGCCCCCACAGCCGGCTCCGCATCCGACTCCGCAGCCGGCCGGGCGCCGGCGCTCTTGTCCGGCGTCAGCACGAAGCGCATCTCGGACACCGGATACAGACGGCACCAGCGGCGCTCGTAGCGCTGCAGGGCGGCGAACGAACGGTTGGCCAGCGCGCGCACCGGCGGCACGAGCAGCCGGTCGAGCCAGTCGGCGCGGTCGAAGTTGAAGCGCACCGACTCGATGCGGAAGCGCGCGTCGGTGTAGTAGTCCTGCACCTTGCGGCGTCCCGGCTGCCAGCGCGGATCGCAGAAGTAGTGGAAGGTGTACAGGCCGAACGGCCGGCGATGGGTGGGGTCCGAATAGAAGTTCGGATTCGAGAAATGCGGGACGATGATCTCCAGCTTCGCATCGGGCCGGCACACACGATGCAGCTCGCGCATCAGCCCCATCAGGTTGTCGATGTGCTCGAACACGTGGCTGGAGTGCACGAACGCGACGCTGTCATCGGGCAGCAGCGACAGCGGTTCGTTCAGATCGGCGACGATGTCGACGCCGGCAGCGCGACCAGATCGACCGCGAACGTGTCATCGCTGCCGCGGCGCCCCGCCCCGAGATTCAGCCGCAGCGGCCGGCGCTGCGCGATCGCTTCCAGCACGGCGGGATTGCGAACCTGCATCGATGGGGATCCGACTGCCTGCGAGATTGGGGATCCGGAAGCCGTGCGCCAGAGCGCTGGCGCCTGCGCGATGCGGCGGATTCTAGCAGCCTGCACGGCCGAGACTGTGCGCGCGAGCCCCTCGCCGGGCCGCGATCGAGGCATGCTATCGTTGCCGCCCATGCGGATTCTGCATACCGAATCGTCGACGGGCTGGGGTGGGCAGGAAATCCGCATCCTCACCGAGGCCGCCGGCATGCTGGCGCGTGGTCATGCGGTGACCTTGCTGACGCCGCCGGATGCGCAGATCCTGCCGGCCGCCCGTGAACGCGGCATTCCGGCCCATGCGCTGCCGATCGGCCGCAAGCGGTTCGCGCCGCTCGTCGCGCTGCGCCGCTGGCTGGCCGAGCACGGCCGCGCGTTCGACGTGATCAACACGCACAGCTCCACCGATAGCTGGCTGGCGGCGCTGGCCTGCCGCACGCTTTCGGGCATGCCGCCGATCGTGCGCACGCGCCACGTGTCCACCGCGATCGGGCCCGGCCCGACGACCCGCTGGCTGTACCTGAACGCCACCGCGCACATCGTCACCACCGGCGAAGCGCTGCGGCAGCGGCTGCACGTCGGCAACGCGTTCCCGCTCGATCACATGACCTCGGTGCCCACCGGCATCGATCTCGGCTACTACCGGGCGATCGACCGGACGCTCGCGCGGTCGCAGCTCGGCCTGCCCGGGCGGCCCACGCTCGGCATCGTCGCGACCTTGCGCGACTGGAAGGGTCATGCGTATCTGCTGCGCGCATTCGCGGTGCTGCGCGAACGGTTCGGCGACTGGCTGCTGCTGGTGATCGGCGACGGCCCGCAGCGCGACAATCTCGAGAACCAGGCGCGCAGCCTGCAGCTCGGCGATGCGATCCGCTTCGTCGGCAATCGCGACGATGTGCCGGCGTGGCTGTCGGCGCTGGATCTGTTCACGTTGCCATCGTTCGGCGACGAAGGCGTGCCGCAGGCGATCATGCAGGCGATGGCCTGCGGCCTGCCGGTGGTGTCGACGCCGGTGGGCGCGATCGCCGAGGCGGTCGACGACGGACGGACCGGAGTGCTGGTGAAACCCGCCGACGACCAGGCGCTCATCGACGGGCTCGCGCGGCTGATGGGCGATGCGGAGCTGCGCGCACGGTTCGGCGCGGCGGGCCGCAAGCGCGCGCAGGAGCGGTTCGGCATCGATATCATGCTGGACCGGATGGAACGGGTGTTCCGCGAGCACGGGCGCAGATGATGCGGGGCTCGCCCGAGCGCAAGTGATGCGGCGGGCATGGCCGTGCGTAACGGCGCCGCGCTGCGACACGGTGCCGGGCATCGCAGCTCAGTCGAGCCTGAACGCGATCGGCACCAGTGCCCATCTGGGCACCGGCTGGCCGTGCTCGACGAACGGCTTGAACAGCGCCTCGGCAGCCGCATCGAGTGCCGCGCGGTCCAGACGCGGAGAACCGCTGCTGGCATGCACGGCCAGCTTGCCGGGCACGCCGCGGGCATCGATCCATACCAGCACGACGACCCGCCCCTGCTCGCCGCGCTGACGCGCCAGCGGCGGATACCAGGGCTGCGGTTCGCGAAGATATTCGATGCCTTCGCTGATTGGCATGCCGCGCGAGCCGGGGCCCTGGTCGGTGCGCACGGCCTGCGAGAGCGCTGCGGCAGCGCTCGCCGATGGGGCGTCGGATGCGGTCGTTGCGGCGATGGATGTGGCGGGTGCCGCGGACGCGGTCGGCGCGGCAGCGGGTGTCGCCGAGGGTGTGGACGGCGCGGGCGGCGGGTCCGCGGCGGCCGCTGGAGCGACCGGTTGCGCGGGCTCCTGCGCGGCGATCGGTGGCACGCTGCGAGCCGCGGGTGTCTGCGGATCGCGCATCGCGAGCGGCGGCTCTTCGCGAGGCGGCGGTG
>DAISWF010000045.1:0-12061 GCA_036826495.1 Burkholderiaceae bacterium | reverse complement strand
TAGCCGGATGCCCGATTTGCTGCCGGAATGGAGCGTGCGCCGGCTGGTCGCCGCTGGCACCGGCCGAACCCGTGGCGGTTCACTGCGCGCGGTGCTGCGGACCGGCCGCTGCGGCTGCATCTGCGGCTCGGTTCGGCTCGTCGGCGGCGGCGAGGGCTTCGCCTGCGGAGCGGCCGGTTCAGGCGTCGGTCGGGCAGCCGGCGGTGCCGGGCCGCGGGCCGCGATCATCGTCACGATGATCGGTTCGGATGCGCTGTCGGTCGCCCGCTGACGGCCGACCGCGGCCAGTGCCACCACGCCGTACAACACCAGCAGGTGGCCCACGATCACGGCAGCCGCGATGACCGTGCGCCCGGTGTTCATGGCGCCCTCGAGGGCCTTCCACCCGGTACGCTCATGGCGTCCCCAGGGGGCCGCGCCCCGGCCGCTGTCCGTTGACGGTGGCGACCGGCAGACGGTGGGCATCGGCGCCGGCGCCGGCGAAGCGCCGCAGGCCGACGTCGAACACCGGTTCGATCCAGGTCGCGCCGATCACGTCGGCGCCCGCACCGACGGTGACCATCCGGCCGCGTTCGAGCAGCCACACCCGGTGCGCGTACTGGCTCGCGAGGTTCAGATCGTGCATCGTGACCAGCACGCCGACCGCGCGGGCGGCGACCAGTTCCTGCAGCAGCCCGAGCAGCCGGTGCTGCTGGCCCGGATCGAGGCTGGCCACCGGCTCGTCGAGCAGCAGGTAGCGGCCCTGCGCAGGCTGCCCGCCGACGCTGCCGGCGAGCCGGCCGGTGTCGGCGACCGAGCCGATGTCGAGCTGCGCCAGCGCACGCGCCACCTGCACCCGTGCCTTCTCGCCGCCGGACAGGTCGGCATAGACGCGCTGCATCAGCGCCTCGCAGCCGGTGATCCGCATCGCCTGGCGCACGACGTCGCGCGAGGCGCTGCCCGGATGCTCGCCCAACCCCATCTCGACGATCTCGGCCGCGCGGAAGCGGAAGGCGATCTCCATCGACTGCGGCACCACCGCGCGCCGCCGCGCCAGACGCGCGAAGCCCAGCCGCTCGACCGGCTCGCCGTCGATCAGCACCCGCCCCTCGTCGGGTGCGAGTGTGCCGGCCAGCACCCGCAGCAAGGTCGACTTGCCGGCGCCGTTGGGTCCGATCAGCATCGTCAGCGATCCCGGCGGCAGCTCGAACGACACCCGGTCGAGCAGCCGGTTGCCGGCGCGCACCACCGACACCGATTCGGCGACCAGCCGGCGGTCGCCCTCCCTCACAGCCGCCCCTGCTGACGTGCGCGCATCAGCAGCGCGACGAACATCGGCGTGCCGATCACCGCCAGCGGCACGCCCAGCGGCAGCTCGGCCGGCGTCACCGCGATCCGCGACACCGCATCGGCGGCCAGCGCCAGCGACGCGCCGGCCAGCCCCGCGGCAGGCATCACCCAGCGATGATCGGAGCCGCCCAGCAGCCGCACGCCGTGCGGCGCCACCAGGCCGACGAACCAGACCAACCCGGCGCTGGCCACCGAAGCGCCGACCAGCAGCGCGGCGGCGATCACCACCACGCGCGACAACCGGGTGACGTCGACTCCGGCATGACGGGCCGCCTCCTCGCCCATCGTCAGCACGTTCAGCGCGCGGGCACGCCGCAGCAGCAGCACCATGCCGACCAGCGCGCAGCCGGCCGACAGCAGCCCCATCTTCCACGACGCACCGGCCAGCGTGCCCATCCGCCAGAAGGTGTAGTTGCGCAACTGCTCGTCGCTGGCGGCGAACGTGAGCGCACTGATCGCCGCCTCGCACAGCGCATTGATCGCCACGCCGCCCAGCAGCATCGCGCCGACCGACACGCCCTGCGCGGAGGTCGCCAGCCGCTTGACCATCCAGGTGGCCGCCACGCAGCCGACGAACGCGGCAGCCGGCAGCGCATAGGGACCGAGCACCCGCGTGAAGCCCGGCATCCACTGGTTGCCGAGCACGATCGTCATCGCCACGAACAGCGCGGCGCCGCTGGAGGCACCGATCAGTGCCGGATCGGCGAGCGGATTGCGGAACAGCCCCTGCATCGCCGCCCCCGCCACACCGAGCGACGCGCCGACGATCACGCACAGCAGCACGCGCGGAAAGCGGATCTGTTCCAGCACCATCGCATGCTGCGAATCGATGCCGCCGGCCGACCCGGACAAAGGCGCCAGCGCCACCGACAGCACGTCGGCCAGCGGAATGCGGGTGGCGCCGACGGCGGCCGCGACGCCGGCCAGCACCACGCACACCAGCGCCAGCACCAGCAGACCGATGGCGCGCCGGCTGGCGGGCAGACGCGGCCAGGCACGCCGGCCAGCGGACGGGCGCGGCCAATCGCTCCCGAGTGCGTCATGCCGCACGTCGTCCGACGTCCGCTCGGAGTCGCCGGCGACAGCGCTCATGTCGTTTCCGCGGGCGTTCGAAGTGGCTCTGCGGCGATCATGTCAGTGGCCGTCATGCAGCCGTGTTCGAGAACAGCACCGCCAGCTCCTTCACGATGGCGGGCAGCCGCGGGCCGAAGCCGAGCAGATACAGCGCGTCGAAGCCGACCACACGGCGATTGCGGCCGGCCGGCGTCAGCGACACGCCCGGCCGTGCCAGGATGCCTTCGACCCCGCCCTGCGCCTCCAACCCTTGCGAGGTGGTCAGCAGCAGGTCGGGCCGCGCCTCGACCAGCGCCTCCGGCGTCATCGGCTTGTAGCCGCTGAACGCCTTCGACAGCGGATTGTCGCCGCCGGCCAGCGCGATCAGTGCATCGGCGCCGGTATCGCGGCCGGCGACCACCGGTGCGCCGGCATGCGCGAGCACGAAGACCACCCGCGCCGCGCGACCGGCGCGCCGTTCGCGCGCGGCGCGCACCGCTTCATCGGCCGCGGCCCACTCGGCACGCAGCCGCTGCACCAACGCCTGTGCGGCTTCGCGGCGCTCCAGTGCGTCGCCGACCGCGGCGACCCGCTGCACCAGCCCTTCGAAGTCGTAGCGCTCGGCGGTTCGCAGCACCTTGACGCCCGCGCCTTCGATCTGACGGATCACGTTCGAAGGGCCGGCGTCGTGACTGGCCAGCAGCAGGGTCGGCGACAACGACAGCACGCCTTCGGCCGACAGCGCGCGCAGATAGCCGACCTTGCGGGTGGCCTGCGCCTGCTCCGGATAGAGGCTGGTGGTGTCGGTGGCCGCCAGCTCGCCGCCGGCACCGAGCGCATAGACGATCTCGGTGAGACCGCCGCCGACCGATATCACCCGGCGCGCGGCGGCCCGGGCCTGCGGCAGCGCTGCGACCGCGACGGTCGCCGCAGCCGCCCGCAGCCACCGCCGCCGGGCCCGGGCATCCATCATTGCTTCTCCAGCGTCGCCAGCAGCGCCGGCCAGCCGGGCAGCTCGGGCTTGCCCGGCTTGCGCTCGCCGAAGAACGTGGCGATGGATTCGCCGTCGGCATCGAACAGCTCCAGCGAGTTGACCGGCCCGTCCTCGGTCGGCTTGGTCACGCACCAGCTCTCGGCGATCAGATCGGTGCGCAGATGCAGGTTGAAGTCGGGGTCGAGCACGTTGATCCACGCATCGAGCGGCCGGATGTTGACGACCGGCCCGGTGTGGATCTGGATGCAGCCGCGGTTGCCGACGAACACCATGATCGGCAGCCCGCTGCGCGCCGCGGTGGTCAGCAGCCGCGTCGCCGAATCGTTGGTCACGCGATGCGCATGCCCCGGCGGAGCGATGCGCAGCGCATCGGTGCGACGCAGCCCGTGCCGGCGCAGCATGCCGAAGAACTGATGCGTGTCGGTCATCGCCAGCCAGTCCTCGCGGAACAGCTCGACGTCGGGCTCTTCGGCGATCGGATACTCGGTGGGCGGCAGCGGCTCGACCCGCAGGTCGGTCACCTGCACGTCGCAGGCCCAGCGCGCGCACAGCGCCCGCCAGGCGTCGACGTCGCTGGCCGGCCGCAGGAACACCTTGTGGGTGGCGCTGCCGTCGCCGAGATAGAACTGCAGGCTGCGCTGCGTGCCGCGGGCGCCTTCCTCCTCGACCGCGAACGCATGCCGCCAGCGGTGATGGAACAGCCGCAGGTCGATTCTCCGACCCAACACCAGGCCGGCATGTCCCGACAGGTCGATGTCCAGGTACGGCCCGTCCTTCTCGTGCACGCAGGCATCGTTGCGCGTCAGCGCCATCACCGGCCCCAGCGTGCCCAGGCCCCCGATCAGCGCATCCACCGCTTCCTGCGACGATTGCAGCCGCGTCACGCGCGGCCCGCGCCCGTCATCGATGCCGGCGCGGCTGGCCAGCAGCTCGGCCTCGCTGACCGACAGCCGCAGCGCGATGTCGCGCTGGCGCAGCTTGCCGGCCGCCAGATCGCTCCATGCGTCGCGTAGCTGCCGCGGGTCCTGGACGACGGCGTTCATAGTTCTATCCTCGCGTTGAGTGTCAGGGTCCGGCCCGGCTGGCTGTAGGCGTCGATGACGTTGGAGCTCGACGACAGGCCGCGCACGTCGGACCAGCGCCAGTACTTGCGGTCGGTGACGTTGAACAGGCCCGCCGACACCTTGAACCGCTTGTCGATCTGCCAGCTCGCCACCAGGTCGAGCGTCGTGTACGACGGCGTCTCGTACTGCACCGCCGGCGCGGTCACCAGCGCCGCCGAGTCGATGCGGTCGGCTTTCTTGGCGCCCACGTGCGTGGCGCGGAATCCCACGCTGGTGCCCGCCTTCGGTTCCCAGTCGAGACCGGCGATCAGCTTGAACGGGTCGACGGTGTTCAGCGGCAGGCCGTTCGTTTCGTTGTCGCCGCGGACCACGCTGAACCCGCCGGTCGCCCGCAGGCCCGGCGCGAGGCGCCACCAGCCGGTGCCCTCGACGCCGTGGATCTTCCCCTCGCCGACGTTGACGAACTGGAATATCGCCGGGTTCGCGACGGTGAAGTTGCCGCTGACCTGCCGCTGGTCGATGAAGTCCTTGTATCGGCCGCTGAATGCCGACGCGGTCCAGTACAGGTTCCGGCTGCTGCGCCGCGCACCGATCTCGATCGAACGGCTGGTCTCGGGCTTCAGATCCGCATTGGCCACCGAGCGATAGTTGGCCACCGTGTTGGCGAAGCCGTTGTTGAGCTGGTCCGCGGTCGGCGCCCGGAATCCCTCCGACAGATTGGCGAACAGCGAGTGCTCGGCCGGCAGCCGCAGGATCAGGCCCAGCCGCGGCGAGAAGTGCGAATCGGAGGCCGACACCACCGGCAGCGTGTACAGCGCATCGGACGACGGATCGTAGCGGTACTTGTCCCAGCGCAGGCCCGGTATCACGCTGAAGCGGCCGTCGCCGAACGCGATCTCGTCCTGCACGAACGCGCCCAGCAGATCGTAGCGGGTGTTGGGAAATGCGCGGGTCGGGAACGTCTCGCCGGCCGGCGGCACGGTGCCGTCGCGCACGCCTTCGTAACGGGCGCGCGCGGCGTCGACCCCGTACACCAGCCGATGGCCGATCGCGCCGGTATCGAACGCGCGATCGAGCACCACGCCGGCACCGGTCCAGCGTTCCTCGTAAGTGGAGTCGCGCGTGCGGTCGGCCGCGGTGTTGCGGTCCTCGAATGCGAACTGGCGCG
Organism: Burkholderiaceae bacterium; assembly: GCA_036826495.1. GTDB lineage: Bacteria > Pseudomonadota > Gammaproteobacteria > Burkholderiales > Burkholderiaceae_E > DAISWF01. The sequence continues at coordinate 6,453 of DAISWF010000045.1, read as the reverse complement.
CCTTGGCGTTCTGCGAATAGAGATGCCAGCGCACCGAATCGGCCCAGGCCAGCCCGAGATTCCTGATCCGCTGATCGACGACCACCGACAGCCGCCGCATGTCGTCGTCGGCGGTGAGCCCGAGCGTGCTGGTGCCGGCAAGCGGCGGCACCGCCACCGCGGACCAGGCGTCGGTCCTCTGGTCGCGGTCGAGCAGGTCGACCGACAGGCGGATCTGATTGTTCGGCGACAGGTTGTACACCAGCTTGGCGAGCAGCGCATTCGAGCCGTAGTCCTGCGGGTTGGCCTTCGTGCGGTTCAGGTTCAGCGCATCGTTGTCGCCCTTGGTGCGCAGCTCGTGGCCGTCGCGCCGCGTGTAGAACGCCATCGCCTCCCAGTTGCCGGCGCGCGCGGCGCCGCCCAGCAGCTTGGTGAACGAACGGTCGTCCTGCGACCAGCCCAGGCCCGCCGTCAGATAGGTGTCCTTGCCCGAGCGCCGCAGCAGGTCGGCCGGATCGAAGGTGTAGAAGCTGACCACGCCGGCCAGACCATCGCTGCCATAGAGCGTGGACGCCGGGCCGCGCAGGATCTCGACCCGCTTGATCGTGGCCACGTCGAGCCAGTCGCCGCGGCCGAACGCGTTGGCGCCGAAGCTGAACGAGTTCGGCACCCTTACGCCGTCGACCTGGATCAGCACGCGGTTGCCCTCGAGACCGCGGATGTTGAAACCCTCGTTGCCGGGCCGGCCGGTCGATGCGCCCGCCGCGGTGAAACGCGCGGGCGCCCGCCGCACGCTGACGCCGGGCTCGTAGCGCTCCAGGTCGCGAACGCTGCGCACCTGGTCCCGCTCGAGCTCCTCGGCTTCACGGACGGTGATCGACGCCGGCACATCCTCGATCGGTCGTTCGCTGCGGCTGGCACTGACGGTGACGTCGCGAAGCTGGGTGGCACCGGCCGGCGCCTCGGCCGGGCGCGACGTCTGCGCACCGGCCACCAGCGGAGAAAGAAGCGGCGAGACGACGAGCGCGCCGAGCAGCGCGCAACGCAACGACGACGACGCGCGAACGGCCACCCTGCCGTCGCCGGTCACTTCACGAAGAAAGGACAAACGAGCCTCCAGAAATCCGGTCGGTCACGGCATGCTGGCTGGCTTGCACCCTCTCGGGGGGCGCTGGCTGGCTGTGTGAAAGCGCGCACCGCCCTGCCGTGACGGCGCGCGCGGGGTACCACGCGGTCAGATGCCCAGGATCAGCTTGTTCTGTCGCGTGATGCGAAGTCGGTAGGTGCGCCCCTCATGGCGGATCAGAAGCTGTTTGTGACGGCCCAGCAGCTCGATGCTGTCGACGCACCTCACGCCGTCGTCCGCCGGCGGCCGCGCAGGCGGGGTCACCGGCGCGACTGGGGCTGACCGGATCTTCGATGCCGTCGGATCGTCGGGCGCGTCCATCAGGCCGACACTTGCAGTTCGATCACCATGATCGAATCAGACTATCACGAATGATTCTTATTTACAACAGTTCGGTTACTGAAGTTCCAGTTCGTCGACGGGCTTGACAGTTCCTGATTTATTGCGAATGATTCGTATTCACATAACGGCCACGCGACGGATCGGCCGGTACGAACAACGCTGCCTCTCCCCCTCCATCGATGCTCCAGCCCGCCGCCGCTTACGCCGAGAATGCCCGTCACCGCGCCGGCGCTGCGCGCCTGCGATCGACCGATCTGCTGGGTGCACGGGCCTGGACCGCGCTGCGCGCCCAGAGCATCGAGGCAGCCCGGCAGCATCGCCGCGGCCGCACCATCGAGCTCGACGCGCGGATGCGCCTGCAGTTCGAGGATCACGAGACGATCCGCTGGCAGATGCAGGAGGTCGTACGCATCGAACGGCTCGAATGTCCGCTGGGCATCGCGCAGGAGTTCGAGCACTATGCCCATCTGCTGCCCGATGGCGAGACGACGCTGTGCGCGACCTTGTTCATCGAGATCCCCGATGCCGAGCAGCGCAATGCCGAGCTGCCGGCGCTGGCCGAGGCGGCCCATCGCTGCTATCTGCGACTGGCCGGCGCAGCCGCCGGCGTGATCGGCGCCCGCGCAAACGCCGATCTGCCCGACGCCCATCGCGGCCGGCCCAGTGCGGTGCACTTCCTGCGCTTCGATCTGTCGCCCCGGCAGCGCGACGCGCTGCTGGCCGGTACGCCGATGGCGGTCGGTTGCGACCATCCGGCCTGCCGCGTCGAGCGCCCGCTGGCATCGTCGATGCTGGCCGCGCTGCGACGTGACTTCGGCGGCTGAACGGCCCGAACGACCGTCTCGGCGCTCTTGCGGCACCTAGGGAGGGTCTGGCCGGACAGCGCGCTGCGCCGAGCTCGCCATTCGATGCTCCGGCCCGCGCAGGCTGCGTTCAGTTCGCCGCGAGCCGCTGCTTCAGCACCCGGTGCAGGATCTTGCCGGTGGCGGTACGCGGCATCTGCGTCTCGTCGATGAACACCACCGAGGTCGGGCACTTGAAACCGGCCAGCCGGCTGCGGCACCAGTCGCGCAGCTCCGCAGCATCGGCCTGCTGGCCGTCGTGCAGCACGACGACCGCCTGCACCGATTCGCCCCACTTGTCGTGCGGCACGCCGATCACCGCGACGTCGCGGACCTTCGGATGGGCGCCCAGCACCGCCTCGACCTCCGACGGATAGACGTTCTCGCCGCCGCTGATGATCATGTTGCTCTTGCGGTCGACCAGCCACAGATAGCCGTCGGCATCGCGGCGCGCCATGTCGCCGACCGAGCACCATTCGCCCTGGAACGCTTCGGCCGTCTTGGCCGGGTTCTTCCAGTAGCCGTCGAACACGTACGGCGTGCGCGAGAACAGCTCGCCGACCTCGCCGTCGGGCACCTCGCGGCCCTGTTCGTCGAGCAGCCGGATCGGCCCGCTGCCGGCCCATTCACGCCCCACCGAGCCGAGCCGGCTCAACTGCTCGTCGGGCCGCAGCAGCGTGACCCAGCCGGCCTCGGTCGAGCCGTACAGCTCGTAGAGCCGGCCGTTGCGGAACAATTCGAGGATCGCGATCTTGGTGTCGCGCCGCGCCGGCGCCGACGAGATCAGCAGCTTGCCGACGCTGGTCAGGTCGTGGCGGCGCTTCACCTCGTCGGGCAGCGCCAGCATCATGATGTAGTGGGTGGGCACCAGCGACGTGAACGTGACCCGGTCGCGCGCCAGGGTCGCGATCAGCGCCTCCGGGTCGAAGCTGGGCCGGTCGTCGATGACGCAGGTGGCCCCCAGGTGGATGAAGGTGGTGCCGAAGTACAGCGAGTTCGCATGGCACAGCGGCATCACCAGCAGCGCGGTGTCGTCGCGCGTGAAGCCCATCTCGAGCGCGGTGGCCAGTGCGATCAGCGCGCTGCCCTCATGGCTGCGGATCGCGCCCTTGGGCCGGCCGGTGGTGCCCGAGGTGTACATCAGCGCGCAGGTGTCCGGCGGGCTCACCGGCGCGAACCGCGCCGCCGGATCGCCGCCGGCGATCAGCGCCTCGTAGTCCTGCCAGCCGGCGCGGTCGCCGGCGCCGATCGCGATCAGGCGCTGCCCGGCCGCCCCGATCTCGCCGCCGATCGTTTCGACGGTCGGGCAGAAGCCGCTGCCGGCGATCAGCGCCGCCGCCTCGCAGTCGCCGGCGATGTAGGCGATCTCCGGCGCGGTCAGCCGGAAGTTCACCGGCACCGCGACCAGCCCGGCGCGGGCGAGCGCCACGTAGATCTCCATCCATTCGATGCAGTTGTGGGCCAGCACGCAGACCCGGTCGCCGCGGGTCAGGCCCAGCCGCAGCAGGCCGTCGGCCAGCCGGCTCGCCCGCTCATGCCAGGCGGCGAAAGTCAGCGAGCGACGCGAATCGCGGGCGCCGGTCTTGTGCGGCGTCAGCCGCGCATGGGTGGCGATCGCATCGGACAGGGTCAGCAGGTGGCTCATCGGGTCTCCGTGCGGGGCGGTTTCGCGAAACATATTGAATTCTGAATTCAGAATGCTATAGTTGGCAACCCCCACCCATCCGGATCCGAGGAGACTCCATGGCCAGCCAGCCCTCCGCCGACGCAGCCGCTTCCGCTCCCGCCTCCCCTGTACCTGCCTCGCCCACCGCCGCCGCGGTGATCGCGCGGTTCCTCAAGCAGCGCGGCGTGCAACGCGTCTACGCGTTGTGCGGCGGCCACATCATGCCGATCTGGATGCGGCTCGACGACGAAGGCATCCGCATCGTCGACGTGCGCGACGAACGTGCGGCGGTCTACATGGCGCATGCCGAGGCCGAGCTGACCGGCGGGCTCGGGGTCGCGCTGGTCACCGCCGGCCCCGGCGTCACCAACGCGATGACCGGCATCGCCAACGCCCACGTGGCGCGGGCGCCGATGCTGGTGTTGTCGGGCGTGCCGCCGCGGCTGCAGGAGAATCGCGGCGCGCTGCAGGACATGGTGCATACCGACCTGGTGCGCTCGCTGACCCGCTATGCGCGCACGGTCCGTCAGCCCGAGCTGGTGCTGCAGGAACTGGACGAGGCGGTGTCGCGCGCCACCGGCCAGGGCGGCGAGCCCGGCCCGGTCTACCTGGATTTCCCGGTCGACGTGCTGCGCGCGCCGGGGCCGGCGGCGCTGCTGCTGCCCGAGCATTTCGCGCCCAGGCCGCGCGCGGTGCTGACCCCCGACGACGGGTCGGTGCGGGCGGCGGTCGACCTGCTGTGGTCGGCCAGGCGGCCGCTCTTCATCTCGGGGCGCGGCGCGCGCGGTGCATCGGCACCGCTGACCGAGCTGCTGAGCCGGCTGCAGGCGCCCTACCTCGACACCGGCGAGAGCCGCGGGCTGGTGTCCGACGATCATCCGTCGGTGGTCGCGGCGATGCGCGGCGGCGTGATGGGCCAGGCCGATCTGGTCGTGACGGTCGGCCGCCGGCTCGACTTCCAGCTCGCCTACGGGTCGCCGGCGGTGTTCGGCGACGCGCGGTTCCTGCGCATCGCCGACTGCGCGGCCGAGCTGCGCGACAACCGCCGCGGTGCCGTGGAGCTGCTGGCCACGCCGGCGGTGGCGCTGCAGGCGATCCTCGCGGCCGCCGGTGACCGGGCGCCGGCCACCGACACCGCCTGGGCGAGCGGGCTGCGCGCCAGCCACCTCGAGCGCTCGCGCAAGCTGGCGGTGTCGATGCGCGAGGCGCCCGACGGCAGCGACGGGCTCATGCATCCGAACCGGGTGCTGGCGGCGCTGCGCGACAAGCTGCCGGCCGATGCGGTGGTGGTCGCCGACGGCGGTGACTTCCTCAGCTTCGCGCGGGTCGGGCTGCCGGCCACCACCTATCTCGATCCCGGATCATTGGGCTGCATCGGCATCGGCACGCCGTTCGGCGTCGCCGCCAGCCTCGCGCGGCCGGACCAGACGGTGGTGGTCGCCACCGGCGACGGCTCGTTCGGGTTCAACGCGATGGAGATCGACACCGCGGTCAGGCACCGCGCGCCGGTGCTGATCGTCGTCGCCAACAACGGCTCCTGGGCGATCGAGGTGCGCGACCAGCAGGAGACCCATGGCAAGGTGGTCGGCACGCGTCTGCAGTTCGCCGATCATGCGGCGATGGCGCGGGCGTTCGGCATGCATGCCGAACGGGTCGAGCGGGCGGCCGACCTGCCGGGCGCGATCGAACGCGCGCTGGCCAACCGGCCGGCGCTGCTGGACGTGCTGGTCACGCCGCAGGCCGCCTCGTCCGATGCGAAATCCGGCCTGGCCTGGGTGCCCGATCTGCAGCCGCTGGCCACCTGGGACGAGGCCGAGCGCCGCTGGCGCAACGGCTGAACGGCATCGGGACCGACGACGATGAAACCGCTGGAAAACCAACCGAACCTCACCGAGCAGGTGCACCGGGCGATCCTCGACGAGATCGCCGGCGGCATGCTGCGGCCCGGCTCGCGCATCATCCAGGAGCGGATCGCGCAGGAGCTGGGCGTCTCCCGCCAGCCGGTGCAGCAGGCACTGATGCTGCTGCGCAAGCAGGGCGTGCTGCGCGATGCGCCGGGCCGCGGCCTGCTGGTGGCGCCGCTGGACCTCGATTACGTGCGGCAGATGTACGAGATGCGCGCGATGATCGAGGGATTGGCGTTCCGCAAGGCCGCCGAGCGCAACGCCGCCACCGCGCGCGCCGAAGGGCCGGCGCTGATCGCCGCCGGCCGGCGGGCGGTCGCCGAGAACTCGGTCACCGCGATGATCGCCGCCGACGTCGCGTTCCATGGGTTCATCTACCGGCTGTCCGAGAATCGGCTGATCGCGCCGGCGATGGAAACCCACTGGACCCATGCGCAGCGGGTGATGGGCGAGGTGCTGATGCGCGACGAGCAGCCGCGCAACATCTGGGACCAGCACCAGTCGATGCTGGACGCGGTCGCCCGCGGCGATGGCGACGAGGCCGAGCGGCTGGCGCGGCGGCACATCCTGGAGGCCGCCGAGTTCATGATCGGC
>DAISWF010000044.1:0-25953 GCA_036826495.1 Burkholderiaceae bacterium | reverse complement strand
GCACCGTACTTCGCGCGGCCGGCCGACGTGAAGGTGGTGATCGAGGCGGTGCACGTCGGATAGACGACAAACCCGACAGGCCGCCGTGCCGCGGCGGTTCCCGCGCGCGCAGCGAAGCCATTGATTCCGGGGAGAAATCCCGGCGCGCGCGGCAACTGGCACGTTCCCTGCGATGCAGGCTCCGAGCGAATCCACACCGCAAGGAGCCTGTCGTCATGGCATCCGTCCCGCCCCGTCCGATCTATCTCGACTATGCCGCCACCACGCCGGTCGATCCGCGCGTGGTCCAGCGGATGGTTCCGTATCTGTATCAGCAGTTCGGCAATCCGGCGTCGCGCAGCCATGCGTACGGCTGGGCCGCCGAGGAGGCGGTCGAGATCGCCCGCGAGCAGGTGGCTGCGCTGGTCGGCGCCGATCCGCGCGAGATCGTCTGGACCTCGGGCGCCACCGAGTCGATCAATCTGGCGATCAAGGGCGCCGCACAGTTCCATCGCGGCCGCGGCCGGCACCTGGTCACCGTGAAGACCGAGCACAAGGCCACGCTGGACACGATGCGCGAGCTCGAGCGCCAGGGCTTCGAGGTCACGTATCTGGAGGTGCAGCCCGACGGCCTGCTGGACATCGCCGCGTTCGAGTCGGCGCTGCGCCCCGACACGCTGCTGGTGTCGGTGATGTACGTGAACAACGAGATCGGCGTCGTGCAGGACATCCGCGCGATCGGCGAACGATGCCGCGCGCGCGGCATCCTGCTGCACGTCGATGCCGCCCAGGCCACCGGCAAGCTGCCGATCGATCTCGACTCGCTGTCGGTGGACCTGATGTCGTTCTCCGCGCACAAGACCTACGGGCCGAAGGGCATCGGTGCGCTGTACGTGCGGCGCAAGCCGCGCGTGCGCATCGAGGCACAGATCCATGGCGGCGGCCACGAGCGGGGTTTCCGTTCCGGAACGCTGCCCGCGCACCAGATCGTCGGCATGGGCGAGGCGTTCCGGCTGGCGCGCGAAGAGATGGCGCTGGAGCAGCCGCGCATCCGCGCGCTGCGCGACCGGCTGCTGGCCGGCCTGCGCCGGATTCCCGAGGTGCAGGTCAACGGCAGTCTCGAGCAGCGGGTGCCGCACAACCTCAACATCAGCTTCCAGTTCGTCGAAGGCGAATCGCTGCTGATGGGCATCAAGGGCATCGCGGTGTCGTCGGGCTCGGCCTGCACGTCGGCGAGCCTGGAGCCCAGCTACGTGCTACGCGCGCTGGGGCTGGAGGACGAGCTGGCGCACAGCTCGATCCGCTTCTCGGTCGGCCGCTTCACCACCGAGGCGGAGATCGACGAGGCGGTGGCGCAGGTGACGCGGACCGTCGAGCACCTGCGCTCGCTCAGTCCGCTGTGGGACATGTTCACCGCCGGCGTCGACCTCAAGTCGATCCAGTGGGCCGCACACTGAACGGAGGCCGAAGATGGCATACAGCGACAAGGTCGTCGACCACTACGAGAACCCGCGCAACGTCGGCTCGCTGCCGGCCGGCGACAGCAGCGTCGGCACCGGCATCGTCGGCGCGCCGGCCTGCGGCGACGTGATGAAGCTGCAGATCCGCGTCGATCCCGCCACCGGCGTCATCGAGGAAGCGAAGTTCAAGACCTACGGCTGCGGCTCGGCGATCGCCTCCAGCTCGCTGGTCACCGAGTGGGTCAAGGGCAAGACGCTCGATCAGGCGCTGGCGATCCGGAACACCGACATCGCCGAGGAACTGGCGCTGCCGCCGGTGAAGATCCACTGCTCGATCCTGGCCGAGGATGCGATCAAGGCCGCGGTGTCCGACTACCGCGCGCGCCAGTCGGCGGTGCTGGAGCAGCCGGCCTGCGCGCCCGTCACCGCCGTAGCCGGCTGACGCCGCGGCGCCCTCTACCGCCACGCCGCATCCACCGCACGCCGAACCCGAGGAGAACCCGAACATGTCGAGCTGCCAGTCCCGTCCGGCCGACGGCGCCGCCTGTGCGTCGTCCGCACCCCGCACCGTGCCGATCGGCGCAGAAGTTCTGCCGGTCAACGGCGACCCGATCCGCATCAGCGACTCGGTGGTCGAGAAGGTGGCGGCGATGCTCGCCGACGAGGGCGATCCGGCGCTCGCGCTGCGCATCTTCGTCACCGGCGGCGGCTGCTCCGGCTTCCAGTACGGCTTCGCGTTCGACGACGCGGCGAAGGACGACGACCTGCGCATCGCGCATGGGCCGATCACCGTGCTGATCGATGCGATGAGCCTGCAGTACCTGAACGGCGCGGAGATCGACTATGAGGACAACCTCGAAGGCGCGCGCTTCGTGATCCGCAACCCGAATGCTGCCAGCACCTGCGGCTGCGGCAGCTCCTTCTCGGTCTGAAGCGATGGCGGTCATCGTGACACCGAAGGCGGCCGGGCAGATCCGCAAGGCGCTCAGCCGGCGCGGCGCGGGTCTGGGCCTGCGCATCAGCGTGAAGACCAGCGGCTGCTCCGGCTATGCCTACGCGCTGGAGTTCGCCGACGCCGCGCAGGACGGCGACCTGAGCTTCGAGAGCGAGGGCGTGACCTTGCTGGTCGAGGCGCGCAGCCTGCCGCTGATCGACGGTACCCGGCTCGACTGGGTGCGCGAAGGGCTCAACGAAGGTTTCAAGTTCGACAACCCCAACGTCAGCGCCACCTGCGGCTGCGGCGAAAGCTTTTCGGTCTGAGATGGAACTGCCCCCACGCTCACTGCGTTCGCTGCCCCCCAAGGGGGCGTATCAGTGGCTTCGGACGGCCGGGCGCCACTGATGGCCCTGCTGCAGATCGCCGAGCCCGGCCGCGCCACCGCGCCGCATCGGCACCGGCTGGCGGTGGGCATCGACCTGGGCACGACCAACTCGTTGGTGGCCACGGTGCGCAGCGGCGTGCCGGTCGCCTTACCGGATGCCGAGGGCGAGGTGCTGCTGCCGTCGGTGATCCATTTCGGCGGCGATGGCCGGGTCACCGTCGGCCGGCCGGCTCGCGAGCGGGCGGCCGATGATCCGCTGAACACCATCGCCTCGGCCAAGCGTCTGATCGGCCGTGGGCCGGGTGACGTGCAGCGGCTGGGCCTGCCTTACCGGATCGAGGCGCTGTCGGAATCGGCGGTGGGGTTCGTCACCCGCGCCGGCGTGCAGTCGCCGGTGGAGATCGGCGCGCGGGTGCTGCGCGAGCTGCGCGAACGCGCCGAGCAGTCGCTGGGTGGGCCGCTGGCCGGCGCGGTGATCACCGTGCCCGCCTATTTCGACGATGCCCAGCGGCAGGCCACGAAGGATGCGGCGGTCCGCGCCGGGCTGAACGTGCTGCGCCTGCTGAACGAACCGACGGCGGCGGCGGTGGCCTATGGGCTGGATACCGGCAACGAAGGTCTGTACGCCGTGTACGACCTCGGCGGCGGCACGTTCGACGTATCGATCCTGCGCCTGACCCGGGGCGTGTTCGAGGTGGTCGCCACGCATGGTGATCCGGTATTGGGCGGCGACGACTTCGATCGGCGGCTGGCCGACTGGTTCCGCGACGCGGTGGGCGGCGACTGGAGCGAGGCCGACGCCGCGCCGTTGCGCGTGGTGGCGCGCGGCGTGAAGGAGGCGCTGAGCGCCAGCGAGTCGGCGCGGCTGTGCTTCACCCGCACCGACGGCCGCGTCGATTGCCGCATCGTCGAACGGCGGCTGTTCGACGAGCTGACCCGCGACCTGGTCGAACGCACGCTGGCTGCGGTGCGCCGGGCGCTGCGCGATGCCCGCCTCGACGCCGATGAGATCGACGATGTGGTGATGGTGGGCGGCGCGACCCGCATCCCGGCGGTGCGCGCGGCGGTCGAGCGGCTGTTCGGCCGGCCGCCGCACACGTCGATCGATCCCGACCGCGCGGTGGCGCTGGGCGCGGCGATCCAGGCCGATCAGCTCGCCGGCAACCGCGACGATTCGTTGCTGCTGCTGGACGTCAATCCGCTGTCGCTGGGCATCGAGACGATGGGCGGGCTGGTGGAGCGCATCATTCCGCGCAACAGCACGATTCCGGTGGCGCGCGCGCAGGAGTTCACGACGTTCAAGGACGGCCAGACCGCGATGGCGATCCACGTCGTGCAGGGCGAGCGCGAGCTGGTCGACCAGTGCCGGTCGCTCGCCCGCTTCACGCTGCGCGGCATTCCGCCGATGGTGGCCGGTGCTGCGCGGATCCGCGTCACGTTCCAGGTCGACGCCGACGGACTGCTGTCGGTGTCGGCCAGCGAGGAGCGCAGCGGCGTGCAGGCGCGGGTGGAGGTCAAGCCGAGCTACGGGCTGGCGGCCGATACGGTGGCCGACATGCTGCAGGATGCGTTCGCCCATGCCGGCGCCGACGCCGACGCGCGGATGCTGCGCGAGGCCGAGGTCGATGCGCGGCGGCTGCTCGATGCGACCGACGCCGCGCTGCGGGAGGACGGCGAGACGCTGCTCGATGCCGCCGAACGGGCGGCCATCGTCGCCGCGATGCAGCGGGTGGCCGATGCGCTGGAGGCTTGCGGCGGCCTGGCGCCCGACGATGACGGCCGGGCGCTGCGCGCCGAGCTGCGCGCGGCGACCGATGCGCTGAACGGCGCCACCGCCGGGTTCGCCGGCCGCCGGATGAACGCGCGCGTGCAGCAGGCGCTGGGCGGCCGCCGGCTCGACCAGGTGCTCGAATGAGCCACCTTGCGTCAGTCTCCTTGCGCGGCAAGGAGGGCGAGGGCGAGGGCGCCGCGCCAGCGCCAGCACCGGTGCCACGGCCCTCCACCCGCGTGCGGGTGCTGCCGCATCCGACGCTTTGCCCCGACGGCGTGGCGTTCGACGCGCGCGCCGGCCGCAAGCTGGTCGACGAGCTGCTGGATCACGGCGTGGCGATCGAGCACGCCTGCGAGAAGGTCGGCGCCTGTGCCACCTGCCACGTGCATCTGCGCGAAGGCGCCGCCCTGGTGGCGCCGGCCGACGAGGAAGAAGATGATCAGCTCGACGCCGCCTGGGGCGTCGATGCGCAGTCGCGGCTGGCCTGCCGGGTGCGGGTGCGCGGCGCGGAGCTGGTCGTCGAGCTGCCGCGCTTCTCCCGCAACCACGCGCGCGAGCGCTGACGGCCGCGGACGGCGACCGGCGGCTGTCGGCCGTCGGCTGTCGGCGGCGACTGGCGGCCATCGACGGCCATCGGCGGCCATCGACAGCAATTGGCGGCGATGTCGCGAAGCATACAAACCCCGCACGAGCCCCGCAGCGCGCAGTCTCCTCGACGCTTTCGAAGATTGCCGTGAAAACAGTCACTTGCGCCACCCGCTGACCTGGCATGCGCCTTGCGATGAAGCGATCACGACGAAGGAACCCGACATGCGCGACTGCACGATCAACGACACCACGCTGCGCGACGGAGAGCAGGCCGCCGGAGTGGCTTTCACCGACGACGAGAAGCTGGCGATCGCGCGGGCGCTGGACGAGGCGGGCGTGCCGGAGATGGAGATCGGCATTCCGGCGATGGGCGACGAAGAGGTGGCCCTGATCCGCCGCATCGTGCAAGCGGTCCGGCGCGCGCGCACGATGGTGTGGGCCCGGATGGCCGAGACCGACCTGGTCGCGGCGCTGGCCTGCGGCGCCGACATCGTTCACCTGACGATGCCGGTGTCCGACATACAGATCGACCGCAAGCTGCGACGCGACCGTGCGTGGGTGCTGGCGACGATGCGTTCGCTGCTGGAGCGCGCGGTGCACGCGGGTCCCACGATCACCGTCGGCTTCGAGGATGCGTCGCGCGCCGATCCCGACTTTCTCGCGCAGGCGGCGCGGCTGGCGCAGGCCTGCGGTGCGGCACGGGTCCGCTATGCCGACACGCTGGGATTGCTCGACCCGTTCCAGACCCACGAGCGGATCGCCCGGCTGCGCGGGGCGATCGACATCGGCATCGAGATCCATGCGCACGACGATCTGGGCCTGGCCACCGCGAACACGCTGGCCGCGCTGCGCGCCGGCGCCACCCATGCCAGCACCACCGTCAACGGCCTGGGCGAACGGGCCGGCAACGCGCCGCTGGAAGAGGTGGCGATGGCCCTGCGCCACTTGCATGGCTGCGAATGCGGCATCGACACCCGGCGGCTGCCGGCGCTGTCGGCGTTGATCGCGCAGGCGTCGGGACGGCCGGTGGCGGCCGGCAAGAGCATCGTCGGCGACGCGGTGTTCGCGCACGAGTCGGGCATCCACGTCGACGGGCTGCTGAAGGATCGCGCGAACTACGAGACCTTCGCCCCCGAGGAGGTGGGCCGCAGCCATCGACTGGTGCTGGGCAAGCATTCGGGAGCGAGCGGTGTGCGGCGTGCCTACGACGCGCTCGGCGTGGCGGTCGACGCGGCGCTGGCGCGCCGGCTGGTCGAACGGATCCGCGCCTACGTGCTGCGCAGCAAGCGCGAGCCGCAGGCGGCCGAGCTGCTCCGGTTCCACCGCGAGCTGCAGTCCGGCATGCCCGCATGGCGATCGCTGACCCGATCGGTCGGGCTGCCGGCCGACCCCGCCGGCGGACAGCAAGGAGAACTGCAATGCTGAATCTGCTCGAGCAGCTCAGGAGCCTGTCGAGCGCCGAGGACTTCCTGGCGTTCTTCGGCGTGCCCTACGACGAAAGCGTCGTGCGGGTGAACCGGCTGCACATCCTCAAGCGCTTCCACCAGTACCTGCAGGCGAGCGACGGCCTGGACGCGCTCGACGAGGTGACGATGTTCCGCCGCTACCGCGAGCTGCTGCAGCGGGCGCACGACGACTTCGTCCATTCCACCGCGGCGCGCGAGAAGGTGTTCGAGGTGTTCCAGCGCGCCGAGGGGCGGCAGGCGGTGAGCCTGCGCGACCTGCAGGCGTCGCTGGCCGAACGGCGCCGGCCCGCCGCGCAGTGGTCCGCCGGCGACCCGCGGCCGGCCGGCGAGCCGCGGTCGGCGGTGCCGGCGGTGCCGGCGGTGCCGGTGGCGTCGGTGCAGGTCATGGTGCCGGCCCCGATGCCGGTTGCGCCGATCCAGCCGGCGCTGTCCTGAGCGGCGCGGGGAGTCCACGATGCACATCGTCGTCTGCATCAAGCAGGTGCCCGATTCGGCGCAGATCCGCGTGCACCCGGTCACCAACACCATCATGCGCCAGGGCGTGCCGGCGATCGTCAACCCGTACGACCTGTTCGCGCTCGAAGAGGCGCTGCGGCTGAAGGACCGCTTCGGCGGCCGCGTGACGATGCTGTGCATGGGCCCGCCGCAGGCCGAGGAGGCGCTGCGCAAGTGTCTGAGCTTCGGCGCCACCGACGCGGTGCTGGTCACCGACCGCGCGTTCGCCGGCGCCGACACGCTGGCCACCTCGTATGCGCTGGCCGCGGCGATCCGCCGCATCGGCCAGGAGCAGCAGGTGGACCTGGTGTTCACCGGCAAGCAGACGATCGACGGCGACACCGCGCAGGTGGGGCCGGGCATCGCCAAGCGGCTGGGCCTGAACCTGCTGACCTATGTGAGCCGCATCGTCGAGGTGGACCTCGAGCGGCGCCGGCTGATCGTCGAACGGCGCGCCGAGGGCGGCGTGCAGGTGCTGGACACCGCGCTGCCGTCGCTGATCACGATGCTGGAAGGCACGAACGAGATGCGTTTCGCGAGCCTCGCCGACATGCTGCGTGCCGGCCGCTTCGAGGTGCGCCGCTGGAACCGCGAGCAGGCCGGCATCGAGGACCTGACGAAGATCGGACTGAAGGGTTCGCCCACCATCGTCAGCAAGGTGTTCGGGCCGACGCCGCGCACCGACAAGGCCGACGTGCAGGTGCTGGCCGATTCCAGCCTGCCGGACGTCGTGCAAAACCTGATCGACAAGGTGTTCAGCGCGCATCCGCTGCTCGAGGACGAGCTGGTCGATGCGCTGGATTCGTAGGAGAACCGCATGAGCGATGGCAAGACAGCGGGCGCGGCCAGGCCGGCGGTGCGGGCCGCCGGCCGCAGCACCGAGCTGCCCGAGCACCTGAAGGTGTACCAGGGCGTGTGGGTGTTCATCGAGCACGATCGCGGCCATGTGCATCCGGTGAGCTGGGAGCTGCTGGGCGAGGCCCGCAAGCTGGCCGACAAGCTGCAGGTGACGGTGGCCGGCGTGCTGCTGGGCGGGCCGGACGAATCGCTGGACCTGTTCGCGCGGGAGGCGTACGCCTACGGCGCCGACCGCTGCTACATCGTGCGCGACCCGGTGCTCAAGGGCTACCGCAACGAGCCGTTCACCCGGGGCATGACCGATCTGGTGAACGCGTACAAGCCGGAGATCGTGCTGCTGGGCGCCACGACGATGGGCCGCGACCTGGCCGGCTCGGTGGCCACCACGCTGAACACCGGCCTCACCGCCGACTGCACCGAGCTGGCGATCGACGGCCGCGCGCTGGCCGCCACCCGGCCGACGTTCGGCGGCTCGCTGCTGTGCACGATCAAGACGCTCGCCTACCGGCCGCAGATGGCCACCGTGCGGCCGCGGGTGATGGCGATGCCGCGGCGCGACGACGGCCGCAGCGGCGACATCGTCGAGATGCCGCTGGCGCTGGTCGAGGCCGACATCGTCACCAAGCTGCTCGACTTCGTGCCAGACGCCAGCCGCGACACGGTGAACCTGGCCTATGCGAACGTCATCGTCAGCGGCGGCAAGGGCATGAAGACGCCGGAGAACTTCCGGCTGCTGTGGGATCTGGCGAGGGTGCTGGGCGGCGAGGTCGGCGCCACCCGCGCCGCCGTGCAGGCAGGCTGGGTCGATGCCGAACGCCAGGTCGGCCAGACCGGCAAGACGGTGCGGCCGCGCCTGTACATCGCGGCCGGCATCAGCGGGGCGATCCAGCACCGCGTGGGCATGGAGGGCTCGGACGTCATCGTCGCGATCAACACCGATCCGGCCGCGCCGATCTTCGACTTCGCGCACTACGGCGTCGTCGGCAATGCGATGCAGGTGCTGCCGGCGCTGACGGCCGCCTTCGCGGCCCGTCTCGAGAAGCGGATCCGCAAGGCGGCCTGACCGGCCGCGCGCGCAAGCTGGCGATCACCGCAAGGTCCACGGACGCAGACACGGAGGTATCCACGATGGCAGAGAAGTTCGATGTGATCGTCGTCGGCGCCGGCCCTTCCGGCAACGCCGCCGCCTACACGCTGGCCAGGGCCGGCCTGTCGGTGCTGCAGATCGAACGCGGCGAGTATCCGGGCAGCAAGAACGTGCAGGGCGCGATCCTCTATTCCGACGCGCTGGAGCGGATCATCCCCGACTTCCGCGACGACGCGCCGCTGGAACGCCATGTCGTCGAGCAGCGGGTCTGGGTGCTCGACGAGCGCTCGTTCGTCGGCACCCATTTCCGCAGCGCCGACTACGACAAGCCGCCGTACAACCGCTACACGATCATCCGCGCGCAGTTCGACAAGTGGTTCTCCGGCAAGGTGCGCGAGGCCGGGGCGCTGCTGATCTGCGAGACCACCGTCGAGGAACTGCTGCTCGACCGCGACACGGTGCGCGGCGTGCGCTGCGACCGGATGGGCGGCGAGGTGTATGCCGACGTGGTGATCCTGGCCGACGGCGTGAACTCCACGCTGGCCCGCAAGGCCGGCTTCCATGGCGAGCTGGCTAGCCAGAACGTGGCGCTGGCGGTCAAGGAGATCCTGTTCCTGCCCGAGGAGGTGATCCAGCAGCGTTTCGCGCTCGGCGAGGAAGACGGTGTGGTCATCGAGATGATGGGGGCGGTCACCGAGGGCATGGTGGGTACCGGTTTCCTGTACACCAACAAGGATTCGCTGACGATCGGCGTCGGCTGCCTGCTGTCCGACTTCAAATCGAATCCCAACCGCACCTCGCCGTACGCGCTGCTCGACAAGCTCAAGCGCCATCCGGCGATCGCGCCGCTGATCGAAGGCGGCGAGATGAAGGAGTATTGCGCGCACCTGATTCCCGAGGGCGGCCTGCACGCGGTGCCGAAGCTGTACGGCGACGGCTGGATGATCGTCGGCGACTCGGGCGGCTTCGTCAACGCCGCGCACCGCGAGGGCAGCAACCTGGCGATGACCACCGGCCGGCTGGCCGCCGAGACGGTGATCGAGGCACGCGCCGCGGGGCAGCCGATGAGCGCCGCCACGCTGTCGGCTTACAAGCGGAAGCTGGACGACAGCTTCGTGATGAAGGACCTGCACAAGTACCGCGACATGCCGGGCGTGCTGCACGGCAACCGGCAGTTCTTCACGACCTACCCGCGGCTCGCCAACGAGGCGGCCCGGACCCTGTTCACCGTCGACGGCGTCGACAAGAAGACCAAGGAACGGGAGATCTTCGCGAGCTTCCGGTCCGCGCGCGGCTGGGGCGGGCTGCTCGGTGATGCATTCAGACTGTGGAGGGCGTTCCGATGAGTGCCGTGACCAGCGTGGCGAGTGTGGCGAGCGTCGAGGAAAGACTGTTCCAGAACCGCTACAAGGTCGACCCCGGGCGGCCGCACATCAGCATCCGGGACGGCGAGATCTGCAAGAACGCCTGTCCGGACCAGGCGTGCACCTTCATCTGCCCCGCCGCCTGCTACAAGGCCGAGGGCAACCGCAGCATCACGCTGATCACCGACGGCTGTCTGGAATGCGGGAGCTGCCGGGTGATCTGCGCCGAGCACCGCAACGTCGCGTGGGAGTATCCGCGCGGCGGCCATGGCATCCTGTTCAAGTTCGGTTGATCGGCGCGGCTGCGGCAGGAGCGCCGGCGGCAAGCGGCCGGCAGGTGCGCTTCTTGCGTGATCCTGCGGGCGGCCCCGGAACCGGCGGCGCAGGCGCCTCTGGCGCACGAGCCGGCCACCCGATGCACCGGTGTGCTGCTGCCGCTGCCTATCGAGGTGCGTTGTGCTGAGCCGAACCACCATCACCGAGCGCTCCCATGTCGAGCTGATCACCGTCTACGAGATCTGCCGGATCCTGGGGGCGTCGCTCGACATCGACCGCACCTTCCGTGCCGGCCTCAATGTCCTGTCGGTTCATCTGGGCATCGCGCGGGCGATGATCGTGCTGCCGGACGACGAGCCCGCCGCCGGCGGGCAGCCTGCGCTGCGGGTCCACACTGCCGTGGGCCTGGAACGCGAACAGATCGAGCGTGGCGTCTGGCAGTCCGGCGAGGGCGTGATCGGACGGGTGTTCGCCAGCGGCATGCCGGCCGTCGCGCCCGACGTGTCGCAGTCGCAGGAGTTCGTCGACCGCACCGGTGCGTTCAGCGCGCAGGCCGACCGGGTGCTGGCATTCCTGGTCGTGCCGCTGAAGACCGAGCAGGCGGTGGTGGGCGTGCTGGCCGCCCAGCGCGAGGTCGGCGGCGTGGCGCGCCTGTCCGACGATCAGCGCATCCTGACGATGGTGGCCACGCTGCTGGCCCAGGCGCATGCGCTGCACCGGGCGGTCGCCGACGAACATCAGCGGCTGCAGCTCGAGGCCACCCGGCTGCAGAAGGCGCTTAAGCGCGGGCCGCGCGGCCGGTATGCGCTGGACAACGTGATCGGCGACTCGGCGCCGAAGCAGCGGGTGTTCGCCGAGGTGCACCAGGCGGCGCCGTCGCGCGCCACGGTGCTGCTGCGCGGCGAGAGCGGCACCGGCAAGGAGGCGATCGCCCGGGCGATCCACTACCTGTCGCCGCGCCGCGAGGCGCCGTTCATCAAGGTCAACTGCGCGGCGCTGACCGAATCGCTGCTCGAAAGCGAGCTGTTCGGCCACGAGAAGGGGGCGTTCACCGGCGCGGTGGGCGAACGCAAGGGCCGCTTCGAGCTGGCGCATGGCGGCACCCTGTTCCTCGACGAGATCGGCGACATCTCGCCAGCATTCCAGGCCAAGCTGCTGCGGGTGCTGCAGGAGCGCGAGTTCGAGCGCGTCGGCGGCAACCGCCCGGTGAAGGTGGACGTGCGGCTGATCTGCGCGACCAACCGCGACCTGGAGAAGATGGTCCGGCGCGGCGACTATCGTGCCGATCTGTACTACCGCATCAACGTGGTGTCGATCTTCCTGCCGCCGCTGCGCGAGCGGCGCGCCGACATCCCGGCGCTGGTCGGCCATTTCCTCGATCGCTTCAACAAGGAGAACCGGCGGCAGCTCAAGGTGACCGGCGAGGCGATGGAGGTGCTGACGAGCTGTTACTGGCCGGGCAACGTGCGCGAGCTGGAGAACTGCATCGAACGCACCGCGACGATGGTGCAGGACGACGTGATCCGCGATCTGGCGTTTCCGTGCCGGCAGAACCGCTGCCTGACGCAGACGCTGCACTTCCTCGACAAGGCCGACGCGGTGGCGGCGGTCGGCGGCCAGGCTGCTCAGGCCCTGGGCGCGGGCGGCAGCGGCCCCGGCGAGGCGGGGGGCGGGAGCCGTCGGCTTGGCCGAGCGGCCGGACGACGACGTCACGCGCATCGGCCCGACCGCCAGCCTGCCGCCGACGCCGGCCCGCCAGTACGGCGACCGGATGCCCGAAGGCGACCGCGAACGGCTGATCTGGGCGATGGAGCAGTGCGGCTGGGTGCAGGCCAAGGCCGCACGGCTGCTGGGCGTGTCGCCGCGCCAGCTCGGCTATGCGCTGCAGAAGCACCGGATCGAGGTGCGCAAGCTCTGAAGGCCGCGGCCGCTTCACGCTCGAGTTCGCCAGGGCCTGCGCAGGCCGCGGAGCCGCCGCCTGCGCTCGGCTACGGCTTCAGCTCGAAGACGACTTCGACCTCGACCGACGCATTCGACGGCAACGACGACACACCGACGGCCGAACGTGCATGGGCACCGGCTTCGCCGAACACCTTCTCGAACAGGTCCGACGCGCCGTTGACGACAGCGGGCTGCCGGTCGTAGTCGGGCGTGCAGTTCACGAAGCCGGTGACCTTGACCACGCTGCCGAGCCGCTCCAGCCCGCCGGCCGCCCAGGCCGCGCAGGCGATGCAGTTCAGCGCGGCGTCGCGTGCCGACCGATAGGCATCCTCGTCGCCGACCGACTGGCCGACCTTGCCGACGTATCGGCGGACGCCGCCGACGCGCGCCGTCTGACCGGCGGTGAACACCAGCCCGCCGGCCACCCTGGCCGGCCGATAGTTTCCGGCCGGCGCCGGCACGTCGGGCAGCTCGAGCCCGAGGGCCTGCAGCCTGTCCAGAATCTCGGTTCGTTCCATCTCCACTCCATCGGGCAAGGATCGGTCCGCGGCAGACAGCGGTGCTGCCGCAGATCACCAGCTTACGTCGACCGGCGATTGCCGCGCAATCGAACCGGCCTCGGCGGTGCCTCGTGCGCCAGCCGCAGCCATTCGCGCGCCGCATCGGACAGGTAGCCGTCGCGCCGCCAGGCCAGCGCGAAGCGCAGGTCGGTGTTCGGCTCGTCGAGCTGCGCGTAGCGGATCGCCGGATGATGCCGGCGCTCGAGCAGCATCCGCGGCAGGAACGCCACGCCCAGGCCCAGCGCCGCGAGCTCGACGATGAAATCGATCTGCCGGCTGCGGGCGACGATCGGGTTCGTGCTGCCGATGCGCTCGCAGGCGTCCAGCACCACCTGATTGATGCCGCCGTCCTCCTCGAAGAAGATGAACGGCGTGCCGGCAAGGCTGGCAAGCTCGATGCGGCTGCGGCTGGCCAGCGGATGGCCCAGCGGCATCACCACCATCAGCGGCTCGGTGTACACGTCCTGCGACGACAGCTCGGGCCGCAGCGGCAGCAGCATCGCGGCCAGGTCGAGCTCGCCGGCGATCAGCATCTCGCCGAGCCGGGCGCTGCCGTGCACCGCGAAATGAACGTCGATGTTCGGATACCGCTTGCGGTAGTTCGCGAACAGCGGCGCGAACAGGATCGTGCTGCCGACCGAGAAGCCGATCTTCAGCGCGCCGCGCTTCAGACCTCTGAGCTCGTCGAGCTCCGACACCAGGTCGTCGCGTTCGACCAGCATCGACGACGCGCGGCGGTGGACGATCTCGCCGGCGGCGGTCAGCGTCACGCGGTGACCCGAGCGGTCCAGCAGACGGATGCCCAGCTCGTCCTCGAGATTCCTGACGGCCTTGCTGACCGTCGACTGGCTGGCGAACGCGGTCTGCGCGGCCTTCGAGAAGCCCCCTTGCCGAACGACCTCGACGAACAGCCTCAGCGCGCGCAGCTCCATCGCGAGTATTCCATATCGGAATTGATCGGATTCGAATTAGTCACTTTGGCGATTGTATCAACGGCAGTACCATCGATCGGCATCGCGAATGAAACAACGCCTCGGAACCGCCGGAGGCCGCGGTGCGCAACGAGGAGAAACGGATGCTCGGCGCATCGGCAAGGACCTTGGTGACGATCGCGTTGTGCTCGGTCGTATCGCTCGGCCCGGCGCGGGCGGCGATCGACAAATGTCCGGTCCAGGGCGGATCGGTGCGGGCGGCGATGGCGGGCACGCCGCCGACTCTCGACTTCATCAGCAGCTTCGCCGCGCAGGCGCGCGACATCGGGGTCTATCTGTACGAGGGGCTGCTGACCCTGAACGACAAGTACGAGGTGGCGCCGCAGCTTGCCGAGCGCTGGAGCGTCGGCGACGGCGGCCTCACGTACACGTTCGAGCTGCGGCGCGGCATCAAGTTCCATGACGGCAGCGCGCTGACCGCCGACGACGTGGTCGCGTCGTTCGAACGCTTCCTGGCGCAGTCGCCGCGCAAGGCCGACCTGTCGATGGTCGCCTCGACCCGCGCGGTCGATCCGCACACCGTGGAGATCAAGCTGTCGCGTCCGTCGGCGGCGTTCCTCGCGTTGCTCGCCTATCCCGGCCCCGCGGTGGCGATCATGCCGAAGAAGCTGATCCAGGGCGTCGCCGCCGGCCGCCTGCCCAAGGAGGCGCTGATCGGGACCGGGCCGTACCGGCTGGCCGAATGGGTACCCGACAAGCACGTGCATCTGAAGCGCTTCGCCGACTACAGCCCGTCGCCCGGCGAGCCCTCGGGCTATGCCGGCCGCCGGCTCGCCTGCCTGGAGGACATCTACTTCGTGCCGGTGCCGGAGGCCTCCAGCCGCATCGCCGGCCTGGAGAGCGGCGACTACGACTACGGCCAGAACCTGCCGCCGGACGCCTACAAACGGCTGCAGGCGGCGAAGAATCTGAAGAGCGTGGTCATCAAGCCGTACTACGCGGTCGTCATCCACCTGAACACGCAGAACGGTCCGTTGAAGGACCCGAGGATCCGCCGCGCGATCCAGATCGGCCTGAACGAGGAAGACATCATGCTGTCGGCGGCGGCCGAGCCGGCGCTGTACAGGCTGGACCCCAGCCTGTTCTTCAAGGAACAGTTCTGGCACTCGGCGGTCGGCGCGAACCGCTACAACGAGCACAACCTCCAGCGCGCCAAGGCGCTGCTGAAGGAGGCCGGATACAACGGCGCGCCGCTGCGCATCAACACCAGCAGCGACTTCCAGTTCCTGTACAACGCCGGTCTGGCGCTGGAGTCGCAGCTTCGGCAGATCGGCTTTGCGACGCGGCTGCAGGCCTACGACTATCCGACGATGATCGACATCTTCCGCAAGAAGCGCGACGAGTGGGACATCAGCTACAACGCGTTCTCGATCCGCAACGATCCCGGCGGCTTCACCTTCGTGCTGAAGTCCGACTCGGGATATCAGCCGTACGCCAGCAAGGACGTCGATGCGCTGCTCGATCGCGCGCTGGTCGAGGGTGATCGCGCGGCGCGCCGCGGGCTGTACGAGAAGGTGCAGGATGCCGTCTACAACGACATCCCGATGATCAAGCACGGCGACATCTTCGGTCTGGACGCCGTCCGCGATACGGTCCAGGGTTTCGAGCCCTTCTACACCACGCCGCGCTTCTGGAACGTCTGGCGACCGAAAGGCGCTGCCCGCTGACCGGAGCGCGCGTTGGTCCGGTTCATGCTGAAGCGGCTGCTGTCGCTGGCACTGGTGCTGTGGCTGGTCACGATCATCGCGTTCGCGGTCATCCGGCTGGCGCCCGGCGATCCGTCGGCGGTGATGCTCGGCTCGGATGCTACGCCGCAGGCCGTCGCCGAGTTCCGCGTCGCCTACGGGCTGGACCGGCCGATTCCGATCCAGTACGTCGCCTGGCTGGGCCGCGTGCTGCAAGGCGACCTCGGGCAGTCGATCTATCTGGGCCGGCCGGTCACCTCGGCGATCCTGGAGCGGCTTCCGGTGAGCCTGACGCTGACCTTCGCGGCCTTCCTGTTCGCCGTCGTGTTCGGCGTCGCGCTGGGCCTGGCCGCCGGCTACTGGCGCAACTCCTGGGTCGATCGGCTGGTCTCCGCGATCGCCGCGCTGAGCCTGTCGATTCCGAGCTTCTGGCTCGGCATCTGCCTGATCTATCTGCTGTCGGTGCGCTGGCCCGTGCTGCCGTCCGGCGGCTTCGTCGAGCCGTGGAAGGAGCCGCTGAATTCGCTGCGCCATCTGGTGCTGCCGGCGTTCGCGCTCGGCTACCTGCAGTTGGGTCTGATCGCGCGCATCACCCGGGCGGCGATGCTCGAGGCGCTGCGCGGCGACTATGTGCGGGCGGCGCGCGCCCGCGGCGCTTCCGAGATGCGCGTGGTGCTGAACCATGCGTTCCGCAATTCGCTGATCCCGGTGCTGACCATCTCCGGCGTCGCGCTGGGCGTGCTGTTCGGCGGCGCGGTGGTCATCGAGACGGTATTCACCGTGCCGGGCGTCGGCCGGCTGCTGGTCAACGCGGTGGTCCGGCGGGACTATCCGGTCGTGCAGGGCACGCTGCTGCTGGTCGCGTCCTGGTACGTGCTGGTCAATCTGCTGGTGGATTTCCTGTACACCGTCAGTGATCCGCGGATCAGGCTGCAGACGTGATGGCGTGGCGCTCGAATCGTGGTCGTGGCCGCACGCGGATCGGCACGGTGATCGCACTGGCGACGATGCTGCTGATCGCCGCCGCACTGACGTTCGGACCCATGTTGTACCCCGTGCCCGCCACCCGCGTCGCCAGCGCCGAGCGACTGAAGCCGCCGTCGCTGCAGCATCCGCTGGGCACCGATCAGTTCGGCCGCGACGTGCTGGCGCGCGTGCTGGTCGGCGGTCAGCAGTCGATGCGGATCGCCGGCACGACGATGCTGTTGACGGTGCTCGCCGGCGGCGCGCTCGGCCTGCTGGCCGGCTACTTCCGGCGGCTCGACGAACCGCTGATGCGGCTGTGCGATGCGTTCATGGCGCTGCCCGCGGTGATCCTGGCGATCGCGCTGATGGCGGTCAGCCAGCCGAGCGAGGCGAACGTGGTGTTCGCGCTCACCGTCGTCTACACGCCGCGGATGGCGCGGCTGGTGCGCGGCAAGGCGCTGCTGATCCGCGAGATGGCCTATGTCGAGGCGGCGACGGCGCTGGGCGCGCGCAGCTCGCGCATCGTCTTCCGGCATGTGCTGCCGAACGCGCTGCCCGAGATCATCGTGCTCGGCAGCTTCATCTTCGGTTACGCGATCCTCGACGAGGCGACGCTCAGCTTTCTGGGCGTCGGCCCGCCGCCGCCGGCGCCGAGCTGGGGAAACATGCTGTCGGAGGCGCGCCACCTGATTCGCGAGGCGTTCTGGATCAGCTTCTTTCCGGGGCTGTTCATCGGCATCGTGGTGCTCGCCGCGAACATCTTCGGCGACGGCATACGGGACCGTTACGACCCGAGAAGCCAGGAGTAGTGCAATGGACGAACGTGAACGCAGCGAGTATTTCCTGAAGACGCTGGTGGCGGTGCCGAGCGTGTCCGGCGACGAAGCTGCAGTGGTGGCGGCCTTCGACCGCCTGTTGCGCGAGATCGGCATGCGAACCGAGCACCGGCCGTGCGAAGGCGTGCCGGGCGCCGTCAACGTCGAAGGGCGGCTGGGTGCCGCACGGCCGAAGCTGTGCATCGCCGGGCACATCGACACCGTGCCGTTCGACGGCATGACCGTCGATCCGCTCGGCGAGCAGCGCGGCAACCGCTACTACGGGCGCGGCACGAGCGACATGAAGGGCGGCATCGCGGCCGCGCTGGCCGCGGTCGACAAGCTGACCCGGCGCGGCGTCGCGCTGAACGGCGAGCTGGTGATCATCGGTACCGCGATGGAGGAGACGCTGAAGTGCGGCGGCTATCAGCTCGCCAAGGATCATCGCGATGCCGACGCGGTGGTCTGCGCCGAGCCGACCGACTGTCGGGTCGCGGTGGCCGCGACCGGCAGCCTGCCGGTGCGGCTGGATGCCTACGGCTCGCGCGGTCACAGCAGCGTGCCCGGCCGCGGCGGCAATGCGATCCTGGCGGCGCAACGGGCCACCGAGGCGGTCGTCAACGGGCTGACCGAGACGATCGACGTCCCCTACGTCGGCAAGCGTGATCGCGCCGTCAACGTCGGCGTGATCCGCGGCGGCATCGCGCAGCCGGTGGTGCCGCAGCACTGCACGGTCTGGCTGGACGTCAGGTATTTCGTCGGCGAGAACGCCGAGAAGCTGATGGGGCGGATCCGGCCGATCTGTCAGCATGCCGTCGCGCAGATGCCCGGCGTGCGGGTCGAGCCGTCGCTGCAGCGGCTGGACTACGAGGGCAATCCGTATCCGCAGGGCAGCTTCGGCGATTTCATTCATGTCGAGCGCGGCATGAAGGCGTTCGCGACCTCGCCTTCCGAGCCGGTCGTGCAGGCGTTCCGGCGCGCGGTGAAGGCCACCGGCGGCGACGACGGCATCGACATGATGCGCGGCTGGGGCGACGTCGAGTTCATCGCGACCGATCACGGCACGCCGGCGATCTATTTCGGACCCGGCTCGGTCGCGATGGCGCACACGGAGGACGAATACATCGACCTGGATCTCTATCACCAGGGCGTCGCGGTGTACGAGCGGGCGATCGTCGATTTCCTCGGCACGCGGTGACGGACATGCCGGATGCCGACACCGGGAGGGCCATGATGCTGACGGAAACGAAGCTGCGCGACCTGTGCGCGGCGCTCGACGCGGTAGCGAACCTCGACGTCTACGGCAAGAACGTGATCCCGCGGCTTCATCTGGCTGCGAGTGCGCGCCAGCCCGACGGGCCGCTGAGCCTGGCGGCCGCGCGGCTGCTGCTCGGCGCGGTCGAGCCGCGTGATGCGGTGATCATCGCCACCGGCTTTCCGGAACGGGCCTGGATCGCGCGCCCGATCGTCGAGACCGACGGGCCGCCGGCGGCGGCGACCCTGGCCAGGAGCCTGCATGCGGCGGCCGGCGCGCTGCCGGTGGTGCTGATCGACGAGCCGTTCGTCGACGTGATGAAGGCCACCTGCCGCGGCGCCGGCATGGTGCCGATCGAGCTGGAGTACTTCGACAACGTCAGGCGCGAAGGCGGCTTCCAGGCGGTGTTCGTCGTCGGCGTGCCGCTCGAGCGGGGCGCCGCGCATCAGCTTCAGGACCGGTTGCTGGAACGGCTGCGGCCGGCCGCGCTGGTGGCGATCGAGCGCCCCGGGCAGAACGAATTCGGCGTCTATCACCAGGTCGGCGGCCAGCGGATCCCCGACGATGCGGTGGCCGACCTGGACCACCTGTTCCGGCGGGCCGCGCAGCAGAGCATTCCGACCGTCGGCATCGGCGACGGCGGCAACGAGATCGGCATGGGCGTGATCGGCGCCGGCCCCCTGGGCGACATCGTGCCGGCCACCCGGCGCTGCCAGTGCCCGTGCGGCGGCGGCAGCGCCGCCGTCACGTCCACCGATGTCCTCGTGACCGGCACCTGCTCGAACTGGGCGGTGACCGCGCTGGAGGCCGCGATGGCGCTGCTGAAAGGCGATCGTCATGTGCTGCACAGCCGAGGCACCGATCGCCGCGCGCTGCACGCCTGCTCGGCCGCCGGGGCGATCGACGGCGGCGTCAACTACAACACCGATCCGGCAGTCGACGACATTCCGTGGTCCGGTTATCGCGCGGTGATCGACCTGTGCCGCGACATCGTCGACCGGGCGCTCGGCCGCCCCTGACGCCGGCGCCCGAAGGAGAATCGGCATGAGCATCTATCAGCGGTTCGGCATCGCGCCGATCATCAACGCCGCCGGCACGCTGACGCGGCTGGGCGGCACGGTGATGCGTCCCGAGGTGCGCGACGCGATGTCCGACGCCGCCTCCGGGCTGGTGCCGATCGACGAGCTGCAGGCCGCCGCCAGCGACGTGATCGCGCAGACCTGCGGCTGCGAGGCCGGCTTCGTGACGTCGGGCGCCTCGGCGGGCCTGACGCTGGCGACCGCCGCCTGCCTGGCGGGGTTCGATCTGCCGACGATGGACCGCCTGCCGCGCATCGACGGCGGACGCTCCGAGGTGATCATGTTCCGGACGCACCGGAACTCCTACGATCATGCCTATCGGGCGGCCGGCGCGACATTGGTCGAGGTCGGCATGAGCGATCGGGCGTCGGGAGTCGGCGTCCGCGAAGGCGAGCCGTGGGAGCTGGCGGCGGCGATCACCGAACGGACCGCGGCGATCGCCTATACCGCCAGTCCCGATGCGCAGCCGTCGCTGGCGGCGGTGTCCGCGGTGGCGCGTCGGCACGGCATTCCGGTCATCGTCGATGCGGCCGGCCAGTTGCCCCCGCCGTCGAACCTGCGGCGTTTCATCGCCGAAGGCGCCGACCTGGTGTCGTTCAGCGGCGGCAAGGCGCTGCGCGGGCCGCAGGGAACCGGCGTGCTGGCCGGCCGGCGCGACCTGATCGCATCGGTCGCGCTGCAGCAGCTCGACATGGACGTGACCTTCGATCTGTGGGAGCCGCCGCCGCGGCTGATTCCGAAGGAGCGGCTGCCCGGCGCCCCCCGCCATGGCGTCGGCCGCGGCTACAAGGTGTCCAAGGAACAGATCGTCGGGCTGATGGTCGCGCTGGAGCTGTACGACGAAACGCAGGCGCGTGCCGATGCCTTGCGCTGGACGCAATGGCTGAGCATGATGCAGCGCGGCCTGGGCGAATGCCGCGGCATCCGCACCGTCATCGTGCCGCCGCGCTACGAGCTGGGTTTTCCGCTGCTGGAGATCCATCTGGACAGCCGGGCCGGCACCGTCGGCGCGCACGAGCTGATCCGCCGGATGCGGGACGGCTCGCCGCGCATCTTCCTGGGCGAGCGCAAGGTCATCGACGGGGCGGCGATCATCCACCCGATGAATCTCGACGAGGGCAGCGTCGCGATCGTGCTGCAGCGGCTGCTGGCCGTGCTGAACGACGGCTGACCGGCGCAGCGATCGTGTCCGATGCCGTGATGCCGCTGCTGGAGATCAGGAACCTGAAGACGGAGTTCCACAAGGCCGACGAGGTGGTTCGTGCGGTCGACGGCGTGGACCTGACGATCGGCGCGCGCGAAACGGTCGGCGTGATCGGTGAATCCGGTTCCGGCAAGTCGGTGCTCGCGCTGAGCATCATGAATCTGGTGCCTCGTCCGCCGGGCCGCATCACCGCCGGCGAGATCCTGTACGAGGGTCGCGACCTGCTGACGCTGCCGGCGCGGCAGATGCGGGCGTTGCGCGGCAAGACGATCTCGATGATCTTCCAGCAGCCGACCACTTCGCTGAATCCGGTCGCCACCTGCGGCGAGCAGATCGCCGAAGCGCTGATGCTCCACGGCCGCATCTCCCGGGACGAAGCGATGGAGCAGGCGGCCGACATGCTGAAGCTCGTCCGGATCGCCGAGCCGGGCCGTCGCCTGCGCGAGTATCCGCACCAGCTTTCCGGCGGCATGTGCCAGCGGGTGATGATCGCGATCGCGATCGCCTGCAACCCGCGGCTGCTGATCGCCGACGAGCCGACCACCGCGCTGGACGTCACGGTGCAGGCGCAGATCCTCGAGCTGCTCGACGATCTGAAGTCGCGGCTGGGCATGTCGATGCTGCTGATCACCCACGACATGGGCGTGGTCGCCGAGACCAGCCAGCGCGTCGTCGTGATGTACGGCGCGCGGGTCGTCGAGGAGGCGGACGTGCTGGCGCTGTTCGACGAACCGCTGCATCCGTACACCCGTGGGCTGATGCGGGCGATTCCGCGGGTCGATTCGGCCGGCGGCGAACGCCGGCGGTTGCAGACGATTCCGGGATCGGTGCAGACGATCACCGGCGACGTGGCGCCCGGCTGCCGTTTCGCCGCCCGTTGCCCGCAGGCGATGCCGGTGTGTGCCGAACGCGACCCGCTGCTGAGCGAACCGCGCCCGGGCCACAAGGTGGCCTGCTGGCTGTACCCCTGACGGGCGACCGATGCCGCTTCTGGAAGTCACCGGCCTCAAGAAACACTTTCCGCTGCGGCGGCGTTCGCCGTTCGCGCCGCGCGAGCAGGTGCACGCGGTCGACGGAGTATCGTTCTCGGTGCAGCAGGGCGAGACGCTGGGCATCGTCGGCGAGTCCGGCTCCGGCAAATCGACCACCGGCCGGGCGATCCTGCGCCTGGTCGAGCCGACCGCCGGCAGCATCCGCTTCCGGGGAACCGAGATCACGACGCTGGCACGGGCCGCGCTGCGCGACGTGCGGCGCGACATGCAGATGATCTTCCAGGATCCGTTCGCGTCGCTGGATCCGCGGATGACGGTCGCGGCCATCGTCGGCGAGGGACTGGAGATCCACCGGCTGGTCCGCAATCGGCGCGAGCGTGACGAGCGCGTCGTGCAGGTGCTGGAGACCGTCGGTCTGAACGCCCGGCATCTGACCCGCTTCGCGCACGAGTTCTCCGGCGGCCAGCGCCAGCGGATCGGCATCGCGCGGGCGCTGGCGGTCGATCCCAAGCTGATCGTCGCCGACGAGCCGGTGTCGGCGCTGGATGTGTCGATCCAGGCACAGGTCATCAATCTGCTCGAGGACGTGCAGGCCAAGCTCGGGCTGACTTATCTGTTCATCGCCCACGATCTCTCGGTGGTCCGGCATATCTCGACCCACGTCGCGGTGATGTATCTCGGGCGGATCGTCGAGATCGCGCCGTCGGCCGAGCTCTACGAACGGCCGACCCATCCCTACACCGAGGCGCTGCTGTCCGCGGTGCCGCTGCCCGACCCGCGCTCCGGAAGACGGCGGATCGCGCTGCGCGGCGAGGTGCCCAGTCCGGTCCATCCGCCGTCCGGCTGCCATTTCCACGGCCGCTGCCCGATCGCGCAGCCCGAGTGTGCGCACGCCGAGCAGGCGCTGCAGCAGGTGGCGCCCGGGCACTGGGTCGCCTGCCACGTCAGGGCCGCTCCGGCAGGCATGACCGCCGCCGCGCCGCGCACGGACCCCGCGGCGTGACCGGTGTCGTCGGGATCCTGCCCGGCAGTGCCGAATTCGTCAGGACCCGGGCAAGAAGTCCGCCGATTTGTAACCGCGATTGCAAACGGTAAGGTCGCTTGAGCGACGGCCGCCGCTGCCGCACATTGGCACCGTGCCCGGCTCGTCGGGCATTCAAGGAGCCAAAGCAAATGAACGTCAAACTGTCGGTTGCGGCCCTCGCGGCCGTGTTCACCCTGACCGCTGCGTATGCGCAGTCCTCGGGCTCGGGCACCGCCCCCGCGGCGCCCGGCAATCCGCCGGCCGCCGCGCCGGGCACGCCGCCCGGCCCTGGCGCCGACCAGCCTGGCGGCGGGCCGCGTCACCACCATCATCGCCACGGGCATCGTCATGGGCACGGCGGCATGATGGGCCACCTCGACACCGATCGCGACGGCGCGGTCAGCATGGCCGAACTGCAGGCGTCGCAGCAGCGCCAGACGGAATGGTTCCAGCGCGCCGACACCGACAAGGACGGCAAGGTGACGCGCGAGGAGATGCGCGCGACGTTCGCGGCGATGAAGGGTCAGCGCCGCGGTCCCGGCGGCCCGGCCGGCGGGCCCAGGCCCGGCGCTGCGC
Source organism: Burkholderiaceae bacterium (assembly GCA_036826495.1). Lineage (GTDB taxonomy): Bacteria > Pseudomonadota > Gammaproteobacteria > Burkholderiales > Burkholderiaceae_E > DAISWF01. The sequence continues at coordinate 2,198 of DAISWF010000044.1, read as the reverse complement.
CTGCCGCCCCGGCGGCACCGGCCGGAACCGGCACCACGTCGGGCTGACGGCCGGAAGAGGGCCTGCGGCGGTCGGATGCCGCAGGCCCGGAGCGCGAGGGCTGCTGCAGACGCCGCGACCTGCGCGGGATGGTCGTGCTCAGGCCGCCGGTTGCGGCGGATAGTTGCCGGCCTCGAACGCGATCGGCGCATGGTCCTCGTCGAACACCAGCCCGGCCGGATCGCCGCCGCCGGCCATCACCTCGAGCTGCCGGGCGAGGAATCGCCGCAGCATGCCGATGCCGCGGTCGCTGCCGGTCAGGTGCTCCTCGGAATGCGCGGTGATCGCGCCCTGGCCCACCTGCGCCTCCAGGTCGCCGGGAAAGCGCTGATGTTCCTCCTCGGTCATCTGTTCCCACAGCTTGCCGCCGAGCCGGGACCGGAAGCCCTGCAGCTCGCCGCGCTGGCGCACCCGGCCCACCGTGTAGATCCGGTAGTGGGTGTCGTCGATCGGCAGCACGAAGCCGATCGATTCGACCCGCTCGAAACGGCCCAGTCGCGGATTCGGCACGACCCGCAAGGTCGGGATGCAGGCCTCGGTGACGCGGCGGAACACCCGGCCGTCCTCCAGCGTGCGGGTGGTCGTCACCTTCACGCCGCGCTCGGTGTAGCCGAACTCCACCTGCGGCAGGATCAGCATCTCCTTGACGAACTGGGTGCCGGAGAACCAGCCGTGCAGCACCGGCACGTGCAGCGGATCGACGACGTTCTCCCAGTGCTGCAGCCAGTTGCACGGCGCGATCACCGCGCCGCCGCTGCCGATGCTGCGGTCGTCGGTCTCCAGCATCTCGCCTTCGGCCAGGTTCTCCAGCGGCTCGTAGCGCGGCAGCGCCGGCATCCGCGCCGGCGGCCCCATGTAGGCCCAGATCAGGCCGTAGCGCTCGCGCACCGGATACCAGGGCTGGCGCAGCTTCGTGCGGTTGGCGCCGCCGCCCGGTTCGCACGGCTGATCGAGGCAGCGGCCGTCGACCGAGAACAGCCAGCCGTGATAGCAGCAGCGGATGCCTTCGTCCTCGACGCGCCCGTAGTAGAGCGTCGTGCCGCGGTGCGCGCAGCGCGCATGCAGCAGCCCGGGCCGCCCCTGCCGGTCGCGGAACAGCACCAGGTCCTCGCCCAGCACCCGCAGCGCGCGCGGCGTGTCGCCGGCATCGGCGGTCACGCCCACCGGATGCCAGTAGCGGCGCATCAGCTCGCCCATCGGCGTGCCGCGGCCGACGTCGGTCAGCTCGCGCCGCCAGGTCGGCGCCGGCAGGTCGTACGCGTGTCCGGTCAGATCCTGGTTCATGACTTGATTCATGACTGGGTTCATGGCGGTGAGTCCAGATTGCCGATCAGCCGATGATAGAACTGGATGATCTGCGTGTAGTTGGCGACCGACATCCGCTCGTTCGTGCCATGGAAGCGGGCCAGGTCCTCGGCCCGGGCACGCACCGGCATGAACTTGAAGACGGTGTCGGCGATATCGGCGAAGTGGCGCGAATCGGTCGCGGCGATCATCAGCCCCGGCGCCACCACCAGCGTGGGATCCAGCTCGCGCAGCGTGCGCGCGATCGCCTGGTAGCCGGCCGACCCGCCGGAAGACACCCGCGACGGCTCGGTGCCGCCGGGCAGCGCCTCGATCCGGATCGAAGGGTCGTCCACCGCCGCGGTCACGTGCGCGATCACGCCGGCGATCGTGTCGCCCGGCAGCAGCCGGAAGTTGAACAGCGCGGTCGCCTCGCCGGGCAGCACGTTCTCCTTGTTGCCGGCCGAAAGCACCGTCGGCGCGGTGGTCGTGCGCAGGATCGTGTTGGTGTTGGCCTTCTTCTGCATCACCGAGCGCACCACCGGTTCGAACAGCCACAGGTTCGACAGCAGCAACGCGTTCACGCCGCTCATCTCGGGCGCCAGGGTCTCGAACATCTCGCGCGGCAGCCCGGACAACCGGGCAGGCAGCGGGTTCGCCTCGACCCGGGCCACCGCGCGGGCCAGCGCACCGATCGCGGTGCGCGCCGGCGGCATCGACGAGTGTCCCGGCTCGCCGGTGGCGGTCAGCCGCAGCGTCAGCGTGCCCTTCTCGGCCACGCCGATGATCGCCGCCGGTGCCGCCAGCCCGTCGATCATCCCTTCGGTGATCAGCATGCCCTCGTCGAGCACCATCGCCAGCCGGACGCCGCGCTC
>DAISWF010000043.1:25682-26212 GCA_036826495.1 Burkholderiaceae bacterium | reverse complement strand
CCTGGTGCAGCTTCCGCTGCCGCCGCAGATCGATCCGCACAAGGTGATCGAGGCGATCTCGCCGGTCAAGGATGTCGACGGCTTTCACGTCGCCAATGCCGGCGCGCTGGCCACCGGTGCGCCGGTGTTCAAGCCGTGCACGCCGTACGGGGTCATGAAGATGCTGGAGCAGCTCGGCACGCCGCTGCGCGGCGCCGAGGCGGTGGTGGTCGGCGCCAGCAACATCGTCGGCAAGCCGCAGGCGCTGCTGCTCTTGCAGGCCGGCGCCACCGTCACCATCTGCAACAGCAAGACGCGTGACCTGGCGGCGCAAACCCGCCGGGCCGACGTGCTGGTGGTCGCGGTGGGCAGGGCCCGGATGATCACCGGCGACATGGTCAAGCCCGGCGCCGTGGTGATCGACGTCGGTCAGAACACGGTGCCCGAAGGTCAGCCCGATGCGGGCAGGCTGTGCGGCGACGTCGACTATGCGTCGGTGAGCGAGGTGGCATCGGCGGTGACGCCGGTGCCCGGCGGCGTGGGCCCGATGA
>DAISWF010000043.1:19392-25672 GCA_036826495.1 Burkholderiaceae bacterium | reverse complement strand
CGTGGCGATGCTGATGGTGAATACGATCGAGGCGGCCGAACGCAACCAGGCGGTGCGCCGCTGACTCGTGAAATCGAAGGACGACCGAACATGACCGAATCCGCGCTGCCTCCGACCGTTCCATCCCGGACCGACGTGCCCGCCACGGCCGGGTCCGCGGCCGTGCCCGCAGCCGCTGCGTCCAGCACCGACAATCCGCTGCTCGACTTCTCGGGCCTGCCGCGTTTCGATGCGTTCGATCCGGCGCAGATCACGCCGGCGATCGACGTGCTGCTGGAACGTGCGCAGCGGGCGGTCGACCGGGCGCAGGCGGCCGACACGCCGGCCACCTGGGACGATTTCGTGCAGCCGATGGAGGACGCGATCGAACAGCTCGGCCGTGCCTGGGGCATGGTCGGCCACCTGAACGGTGTCGCCGATGCCAAGCCGCTGCGCGACGCCTACAACGCGAATCTGCCGCGGGTCACCGAGTTCTTCACCGCGCTGGGCCAGAACGAGGCGCTGTTCGCCAGGTACAAGGCGCTGGCGGCGTCGCCCGAATATCCGACGTTGTCGGCGCCGCGCAAGCGGATCGTCGACAACGCGCTGCGCGACTTCCGGCTGGGCGGCGCCGAGCTCAGGTCACCGCACCGCGAACGATATGCCGAGATCCAGGCGCGCCATGCGCAGCTCACGCAGAAGTTCTCCGAAAACGTCCTGGACGCGACCAACAGCTTCGAGCTGGTGATCACCGACGAAAGCCGGCTGGCCGGCCTGCCGGAGGACGCCCGGCATGCGGCGCGCGAGCAGGCGCAGGCCAAGGGCAAGGAAGGCTGGCTCTTCACGTTGCAGTTCCCGTCGTATCTGCCGGTCATGCAGTACGCCGACGACCGGGCGCTGCGCGAGCAGATGTACCGGGCCTATGCGACCCGCGCCAGCGCCGATGCGGTGGCACCGGCCGACGCCGAGGCGCGCAAGGCGCTGGACAACAGCGCGCTGATCGAGGAGTTGCTGGCGCTGCGCCGCGAAGAGGCGGCACTGCTCGGCTACCGCAGCTTCGCCGAGGTGTCGCTCGCCACCAAGATGGCGGAATCGCCGGCGCAGGTGATGAGCTTCCTGCGCGATCTGGCGCAGCGGGCACGGCCGTCGGCGCAGAAGGATCTGCAGGAGATGCGTGAGTTCGCCGCGAGCGAGCTCGGCCTGGCCGATCTGCAGGCCTGGGACACCGCCTACGTCAGCGAGAAGCTGAAGGAGGCGCGCTATGCATTCTCCGACACCGAGGTCAAGCAGTACTTCCAGGTGCCGCGGGTGCGTGACGGCCTGTTCCGGCTCATCGAGAAGCTGTTCGGCGTGACGATCTCCGACGACCGCGCCACCACCTGGCATCCGACGGTCACGTTCCACCGGATCGAACGCGATGGGCAGCTCGTCGGTCAGTTCTATGTCGACCTCTATGCCCGCGAGTCCAAGCGGCCGGGCGCGTGGATGGACGATGCGCGCGGCCGGCGCAGGAGGCCGCAGGGCATCCAGACGCCGGTGGCCTACCTGACCTGCAATTTCCAGCCGCCGGTCGGCGACAAGCCCGCGCTGCTGACGCACGACGACGTGATCACGCTGTTCCACGAGTTCGGCCACGGCCTGCACCACATGCTGACCCAGGTGGCCGAGCACGACGTGTCGGGCATCAGCGGGGTCGAATGGGATGCGGTGGAGCTGCCCAGCCAGTTCATGGAGAACTTCTGCTGGGACCGCGCGATCGTGCAGTCGATGAGCGCGCACGTCGATACCGGCGCCACGCTGCCCGATGCGCTGTTCGCCAAGATGCTGGCAGCCAGGAATTTCCAGGCCGGGCTGCAGATGCTGCGGCAGGTGGAGTTCGCGCTGTTCGACATGCGGCTGCACGACGAGTATCAGCCGGGCGAAGGGACGGGCAAGGACGGCGTGCAGGCGCTGCTCGACGAAGTGCGGCGCGAAGTGGCGGTGATCACCCCGCCCGCGTTCAACCGATTCCAGAACAGCTTCTCGCACATCTTCGCCGGCGGCTATTCGGCCGGTTACTACAGCTACAAGTGGGCCGAGGTGCTGTCGGCCGACTGCTTCGCCGCATTCGAAGAGGCCGGCCTCTTCGATGCGGCCACCGGCCGGCGCTTCCTCGACGAGATCCTGTCGGTCGGCGGCAGCCGCCCGGCGCTGGCCTCGTTCCGCGCGTTCCGCGGCCGCGATCCGAGCATCGACGCGCTGCTGCGGCACAGCGGGATGGTGGCGGAGCCGGCCTGAGGATCGGGCTGTGCAGCAACGGCCGGCATGCCTTCGAGGCGTGCCGAGGCCGCTGCGATCGGTGATCTCGCACTCCGGTTCGTGTGGAGGCCCAGGCCACATCCCTTCACGGTCTGTACAGGGGTACGAATCCCCTGCGGGACGCCACGCCTGCTCCCGTCTCATGTCGCATTCAGATGCATCCCATAGTCCAGCTCGACGATCGCCCCGGTCATCATCGACGCCGACGTAGCCAGCCACCAGATCGTCTCCGCCACCTCGTCCGGATGCCCGAGCCGCCTGAGCGGTGACACCGCCTTCTGGTGCGCTCCGCGATCGGCGAACATCTCCGGCGCCAGCCGCTCGACGAAGCCCTGTTCGACCAGCGCCGGGCAGACGGCGTTGACGCGCACCTCGGGCGCGAGCACCCGGCCCATCGACATCGTCAGCGCATTGACCGCCGCCTTGCTGCATGCGTAGGGCACCGATGAGCCGCTGCCCATCAGCGCCGCACGGGACGAGATGTTGACGATCGCCGACCGGACGGCTTCGGTCGATCCCGCTTTCAGGGCCGGCGCGGTCGCGCGGATCATCTGGAAGGTGCCGATGGTGTTGACCGCGTAGATGCGCTGGAAGTCGTCGGCCGATACGTCATGCAGGCGAGCGTGCGGCACGAACATGCTGATGCCGGCGGCGTTGATCAGCGCATGCAGCGGTCCGAAGGCGTCGGTCGTGGCCTGTGCGAGGTGCACGCAGTCGGCGTCCTGCGTGACGTCGGCCACCACGCAGAGCGCGCGCTGACCGGGCGCGGTGGCCAGTGCCGCCACTGCCTGCGCTTCGGCCTGCTGGCCGTCGAGGTGGTTGATGACGACGTTCCAGCCCTCGCGCAGGAAGCGGCGGGCGGGGGCGGCGCCGATGCCGGTGGCGGCGCCGGTGACGAGGGCGGTGCGACGGGAGCCGGCGGCAGCGGTCGATGCGGTCATGGCGGTGTGCGGTGGGAAGCGGGCGGAAGGGTGAACGATACCTGGCTCGGCATTTCAGTGAGCGAGGGGGCCGCTTCGGGCGGGCGTTCTAGGCGGCGCTGAGCGGGTCGGTCCGGCCTGGCTGGCAGCGCTCGGGGGCGGATGCTTTCGACGACTGCCTCTAAGGCCGGTGTCGCCGCGCCGATCGATTCGCGGCACACTGACGGGTCGGCCATCGGCCGACCGTCATGGAGGCTTGCCGATGAACCCGCTTCGACCCGCCAGCCCCGAATACCTGGCCACCTCGTTCGCGCAGCAGCATGCGGCTTCGCGTACTGATCCGATGACGCCGCTCGACGTGCGGCTGGGCCGTCTGCGCCGGCTGCGCGAGCTGCTGCTGGCCAACGAGCAGGCGATCGCGCAGGCGATCTCGGCCGACTTCGGCAACCGCTCGACGCACGAGACGCAGTTGCTCGAGCTCGTGCCCAGCCTGGCGACGGTGTCCGATGCGCTGCGCCACACGCGGCGCTGGATGAAGCCGCGGCGCCGGCGCACGGCGCTGTGGTACCAGCCCGGCAGCAGCCGGCTGCTGCCGCAGCCGCTCGGCGTGGTCGGCATCGTCGTGCCGTGGAACTATCCGCTGTCGCTGACGATCGGTCCGTTGGCGGCGGCGTTCTCGGCCGGCAATCGCGCGATGGTCAAGCTGTCGGAGACGACGCCGGCCTTCGGTGCGCTGTTCGAACGGCTCGTCGGCGAGCGTTTCGCTGCCGACGAGCTGGTCGTCGTCAACGGCGATGCGTCGGTTGCTCAGGCGTTCTGCGCGCTGCCGTTCGATCATCTGCTGTTCACCGGTTCGACCGCGATCGGCCGGCATGTGATGCGTGCCGCCAGCGCCAATCTGACGCCGGTGACCTTGGAGCTCGGCGGCAAGTCGCCGGCGATCATCGGCCCGGGCGCAGACTTCGAGCGCGCCGTCGAGCGGGTGATGTTCGGCAAGCTGATGAACGCCGGGCAGACCTGCATCGCCCCCGACTACGTGCTGCTGCCGGCTGCCCGCATCGTCGATTTCGTCGAGGCGGCCCGGCGGGTGGTCGCGCGGATGTATCCGGCGATCGGCGCCAGCGCCGACTACACCCGGATCGTCGATGGTCGGCATTTCGCGCTTCTGCAGACGGCGCTGGAGGAGGCGGTGGCGCGGGGCGCGCACGCCCACCCGCTCACCGCCATACCGGCCGATGCCGGCAGCCGGCTGATGCCGCCGGTGCTGGTGACCGATCCGCCCGAGGCGTCCAGGCTGATGAGCGAGGAGATCTTCGGTCCGTTGCTGCCGGTGATCGGTTACGCGTCGATCGACGAGGCGCTGCGCTTCGTCAACGACAGGCCGCGCCCGCTTGCGTTGTACGTGTTCGAGCGCGATGCAGCGGTGATCGATGCGGTGCTCGCGCGCACGGTGGCCGGAGGCGTCACCATCAACGACACGCTGCTTCACTTCGCCCAGGAGATCCTGCCGTTCGGCGGGGTCGGGCCGTCCGGCATGGGGAGCTACCATGGCGAGGCCGGTTTCGAGACCTTCTCGCATCTGAAGCCGGTGTTCCGCCAAGCACGGTTCAACGGCCTGGGGCTGTTCACGCCGCCGTATGGGCCGCGCTTCGAGAAGCTGGTGAAGCTGCTGATGCGGCGGGTCTGAGCCGGGACAAGCAGTCGTATCGGAATTCCGCCTCGATCGGCCGGTCGACGGTGCAGCGGTCCGACGGGCCGATGATGCGCATCACCGTGCCATCGACGCCGTTGGCCTTGACCTTGTCGCCGGCCTTGACGTTGGAGGTCGCGCAACCCATCGCGACGCCGACCTTCGGTTGATTGGCGCAGGCGCTCAGCATGCAGATCAGCGCCGCCGCGAACAGGGCCGTTCCGGTGGCCCGGACCCGTTGGCCGCCGGCCATTTCAGGTTCTCGGCGACCCGCCACGGGCCTGCTGGTCGGCGTTGGTCGTCGAGCGGGAGCCCTTCAGGTGCAGCTCGACCTCGCTGGCGCGGTCGCCGACGGTGTCGACGGCGTCGCGGATCTGTTCCTCGGTGGCGTCGAGCCGCTTGGCCCATCGCCTGACGTCGTCCTGATCGTTGAGGTCGATGCGGTCGTCGGTCATCGTGGTTCGGTTCATCGCATTCTCCTGTCGGTCGCCCAGGAGGCTGGCAAGCATCGGACCCGCAATGCCGGGAACGGCTGATGCCTGAGAAGGGGTTCAGGAGATGCGCAATGACCGACGAACATCGAAAGATCGACCGCCCCAACAATCAGGGCCGGCGTCTGCCCGACGGCAAGCAGAACCGGATCGCGCACGACCGGGGGCAATGGAGCGAAGAGGTCGCCCGGCACGGCCAGGCGACGCCGGGCGAGTCGGGCGCGGATCCCACCGCGGGGGGTACCGGATTCGGCTTGCCGACGCCGGAGAGCGGAGGAGACGCACAGGAGTGACGGGGCGGCGCCGAAAGTGCACCGGTGCCCGTCACTCCGAATTGTCGTGTCCGCTCGCGCCCTGGAAGAACGCGATGATGAGCACGATGAATGCCAACCAGATGCCCAGCAAGGTCAACGTGAGTTCCATGGGACCTCCTCATCCAGTGCCTGGTCGTGCGGCAACAGCCGTGCCCGGAGGGAGGCGCCTGCGGGCTCATCGTGCCGGATGCCGCTTTCTGCCGGACAATCCCCGGGATGAATCGCCGATCCTCGCTCGCCGGCCCGTTGCGGCATCCGCTGGCGTTCGCCGGCCGCACGCTGCGGGCGTTCCGTGCGAACCAGGGGCTGCTGCTGGCCGGCGCGGTGGCCTACTACGCGCTGCTGTCGATCGTGCCGCTGCTGATCCTGACGGTGATCGCGCTGTCGCACTGGATCGATCAGCATGAGCTGCTGCAGACGATAGGGCGCTACCTGGAATGGCTGGTGCCCGGCCAGTCGGCGGCGATCGTCGCGGAACTTGCCCGCTTCGTCGACAATCGCGAGGTGATCGGCGCGGTTCTGCTGGTCACGATGCTGTTCTTCAGCTCGCTGGCGTTCACGGTGCTGGAGAACGCCATGTCGGTGATC